>NZ_JBSFGB010000002.1:0-522591 GCF_053596375.1 Streptomyces sp. NPDC001709
CGGTTACATTCCGAACCCGGAAGCTAAGCCTCACAGCGCCGATGGTACTGCAGGGGGGACCCTGTGGGAGAGTAGGACGCCGCCGAACAATTCTTCAAAAAGGTCGGATCCTGAACTTCGGTTCGGGGTCCGGCCTTTTTACGTTCTTCTTAACGTGTCGTTCACGTTGCGCGCCGAGCATCCAGCACATGGGTACTGCTGCAATGCTCAGGGCCGCCGGCGTCGGAGTCGGTGACGAGGTCGTCGTACCAGCCTTCGGGAACGTCGAAGTCGCCGAGGCCGTGACCCTGGCCGGTGCGTTCCCGGTGTTCGCCGACATAGACCCGGTGACCTACTGCCTCGACCCCGGCGTTGTCGAGGCAGCCCTAACTCCACGCACGGCCGCGATCGTTGTCGTACACCGCTTTGGACGGTGGGCCGACCTCGGGCGGTTGCACGCGCTCGGGCAGCGGCATGAGCTGCTGGTGCTGGAGCAGGGCGAGTCCGAGGCGCCGTACGACGAGATAGCGCAGCGCAGGGAGCGAGCCGCTTACCTCGACGCCAAGCTCAAGGGCGTACGGACGCCGGACGGCGGTGACGGGCACACCTTTCAGCAGTACGTCGTGCGGGTGCCGGGGAATGGCCGGCCGGACCGGGATGCCTTTGCGATGGCCTTGCGGTCCAAGGGAGTTGACTGCAGGGTGCCGGTGAAGACGCCCGTGCACCGGCTGCCGGAGTTCCGCCGGTGTGTGTCCCTGCCGGAGACCGAGCTGGCCGCCGACGAGACGTTGACGCTGCCCGTGGACGCCTCGCTCACCAAGCGGGAGATGCAGCGGATCGTGTCCGCGTGCAACGCGCTCGGGGGACTGCTGCAGCCCGCCTACTGAGCGGGTTCCGAACGAATTTGGGAACTCGGGCCAGCTCGGGGTACAGTTTCTTTGTCGCCGGGAGGGAAACCTCGAAAGCGACAGGCCCCTATAGCTCAGTCGGCAGAGCGTCTCCATGGTAAGGAGAAGGTCAACGGTTCGATTCCGTTTGGGGGCTCCAGCAAAAAAGGCCTCACCCTTCCGGGTGGGGCCTTTTTCGTGCCTGACGCCGCCTCAGGCCTCCTTGTGGATTCCCGGGACGCGCATCGCGAGAATCGCCATGTCGTCCGAGGGGGCGTCCGAAGCGAAGCGTTCCACCGCGCGCATGATGCGTGCTGCGACCGCACCCGCCGTCAGGCCCGTGCAGGTGGTGAGGACGTCGGCGAGGCCGTCGTCGCCCAGCATGCGCGTGCCCTCACGGCGCTCGGTGACGCCGTCCGTGACGCACAGCAGCACATCGCCCGGGTCGAGGGTGACCGTCTCCTCGTGCAGCTCCAGGTCCTCGATCACGCCCAGCAGCGGCTGCGGTTCGGCGGCCGCCGTGACCGTGCCGTCCTGGCGCAGGCGCAGCGGGAGCGGATGGCCGGCGCAGACCACCTTCAGCTCGGCGCTGCCGTCCTCCTGCGGGCGCATCTCGCCGTACAGGAGGGTCAGGAAGCGGCTGCGGTCGCCCTCGTCGAGGATCGCGGAGTTCAGGCGCTGCAGGACCGCAGGTCCGGAGAGGCCCTCGCGGGCCAGCAGGCGCAGGGCGTGCCGGGCGAGGCCGGTGACCGCCGCCGCGTTCGGGCCCGTACCGCAGACGTCGCCGATGGCGAAGCCGTAGGCGCCGTTGCCGATGGGGAAGACGTCGTAGAAGTCGCCGCCGACCTCATTGCCCTCGCCGGCCGCGCGGTAGATGACCTCGACCTCGACGCCGTCGATGTGCGGCAGGCCGGGTGGGAGGAGGCTGCGCTGGAGGGACTGGCTGATGGCCGTGCGTTCCGAGTACAGGCGGGCGTTGTCCAGGGCGAGTGCGGCCCGGCGGGACAGGTCCTCGGCCAGTTCCAGGATTTCCTGGCGGAAGTGTTCGTCGGTGGGCTTGCCGAGGGTCAGCATGCCGATGACGCGGTTGCGGGCGACGAGCGGCAGGACGACGGTCTCGCCGCCGACCGCGGAGGCCGTGGCGAGGGTCGGGCCGATGCTCGCGGAGATCTGGCGCGTGGGCCCGCCGGACAGGCCGAGGCTGCGCATCGAGCTGCGCAGGGCCGCCTGGTGCGCGACCTCGGCCGGGGCGGTCCAGATGCGGGCGCCGGGGGTCGGGACCGGGTCCGGCGCCGGGACCTTCGACAGCAAGGACTTGATGCCGTCGATCAGTTCCTCGTCCTCGTGCAGCACGTACGACAGATACGGTTCGGAGGCCTGGTCGGCGATGGTGTAGACGGCGCACCAGGTGGCCAGGGTGGGGACCGTCATCTGGGCCATCAGAGCCAGCGTCTGGTCCCGGTCGAGGGTGCCGGCCAGCAGGTCGGAGGCCTCGACGAGGAAGCTCAGGGAGCCGCGGCGCAGCCGCTCCAGCTCGCCCAGGCGGGCCGATTCGACGGCCAGGGCGATGCGGTCGGCGGCGAACTGCAGGCGCAGTGCCTCCTCGTTGGAGTAGCGGCCCGGTGCCTCGGCTGCGACGCCGAGGGAGCCGGTGAGGCGGCCCTCGACCTTCAGCGGGACCGTGACGACCGAGCGCATGCCGGTGCCGGCGAGCAGCGGTACGGCTCCGGGTACGGCGGTGAGGTCGTCGTGGACGGCCGGCATGCGGGCGGAGCCGTAGCGGCCGGGACCGGCCTCGACGGGCACGCGTGCGAAGCGCTGGCGCGCGGAGGGCAGGCCGGTGGAGGCGCGGACCTCCAGCTCGGTCTCGTCGTCGGTGGCCAGCAGCAGGAAGGCGGAGTCGCCGTCGAGCATGTCGCGGGCGCGCTCCACCGTGCGCTGCAGCAGGCCGTCGAGGTCGTCCGGGGCGGGGGAGCCGATGAACACCTCGAAGGGGTCGGTGCTCTGGCCGTCGGAGGACGGGCTCTGGTCGCCGGCCGGCACGCGCGGCGGGGTCTGGAGTACGGCGCGCTCGTGGTCGCGGACCAGGAGGCAGACGGTGGAGGGCTCGCCGCCGGTGTCGCGGACCCGCAGGTGGGAGGCGTAGACCGAGGCGACCCGGCCGTCGGCGCCGCGGATGCCGTAGCTGCCCTCCCAGCGGGAGAGCTGGAGGGCCTCGGCCACGCCGGTGCCGGTGCCGGGGGTGTGCGGCCAGGCCGCCAGTTCGGTGAGTGGTCTGCCGACGACCTCGGCGGTCGCATAGCCGAACAGTTCTTCGGCGTCCTCGTTCCAGGAGGTGATGGCGCCCTTGCGGTCGACCTGGATGACCGCGACGCGGACCCGGCCGTCGGCCAGCGGGAGCAGGTCGGCGGGCAGGGACGGGCCGGCGGTGCGGGTGCCGACCGGACGTTCGGGGAGGGTGAGCTGGAACCAGACGTTCTTGTGGGTGGGCGTGTAGTCGACGCCCCAGCGGGTGGCCAGGGCCGCGCACAGCTGGAGGCCGCGGCCGCCCTCGCGGTCGGGGCTGCCCATCGTGGCGGCGGCGTTCTGGAGGGGGACCTCGCGCTCCGGGTAGCGGTCGGCGACCTCGATGCGCACGCCGTCCTCGGTGCGCAGGCACAGGACGTCCGCGTGGGTGCCCGCGTGGACCACCGCGTTGGTCACCAGTTCGCTGGTGAGGACGACGGCGTCGTCGACGATGTCGGCGAAGCCCCAGCCCTGGAGGGTGTCGCGAACGAAGGACCGGGCGGTCGCGACCGACCGCCCGACGGGCTCGAAGGTGGCGGCCGCGCGCGCGGTGATCACAGAACTCCTCGGCCGGTTGTCGACGTGCAGGGCTGGGTGGCCGGCCGGCGCGCGCCGCTGCTGCGGCATGAGTTCGCCCGTCGGCTGTGGCTCCGGGGGCTGTCCCCCGGGGATCACTCCGGTGGTCATGGTCTGCGGCCGCCCCTCCGATGCCCGCTCGTTCTGGTGCCACCGCCCAGGCCGGTCGCACCGGTGCGGCTGGACAGCCGCATGCAAGGTTACTTACCTTCGCCGTCCGAGCGGATGCCGGTCGCCGGTGTTTACCCCCAGGGTGTGCGGACGGTGTGCGAAGCTGCCGAACTGTTATGGCCTGGTTCGGGCAGGGTGAAACACTGGGCAAGCTTCTGGTGAAGGTCGGGTCGAGCTGCGTGTGTTCCGTGTACGGCGGGCAGCAGCCTCTGGTGTGGCCGGATTTCGTCTGGCAGAAATACGCAGCAGTAACCGGTACGCAGAAGTATCCGGTATGCCGATGACCGGCACGCCGGGTCGAAGTGGTCGAGCACAGCAGTAACGGTCTACCCCTCCGGGAGGGACACAGTGGAGTCTGGCGCGGGGACGCGTGGCACGAAGACGCGCGCGAAAGGCAGTCCGTCCCTGGGCAGGAGCGGCGGCACCACCGCCGTGGACACGGCTGCCCTGAACCGGCTGCTGGCGGCTCTCGTCGCCATGCGGGACGGGAATTTCCGCAAGCGGCTCACGGTCTCCGGCGACGGCGTGATGTCGGAGATCGCGGCGGTCTTCAACGAGGTGGCCGACCGGAATCTGCATCTCACCGGTGAGCTGTCCCGGGTGCGGCGCATGGTGGGACGTGAGGGAAAACTCACGGAACGGCTGGAGACGGGGGCCTGCGAGGGCTCGTGGGCGACCGCCATCGACGCCTCCAACGCGCTCGTCGACGACCTCGTGTGGCCGGTGTCGGAGGTCGGCCGGGTGCTCACGGCGGTCGCCGAGGGCGATCTGTCGCCGCGGATGGAGCTGCGGACGCAGGCACCGGACGACGGCACCGGGCACCCGCTGCGGGGCGAGTTCCTGAAGGTCGGCCGTACCGTCAACAATCTGGTCGACCAGCTGTCGACGTTCACGGACGAGGTCACGCGTGTGGCCAGCGAGGTCGGCACCGAGGGCAAGCTCGGCGGGCAGGCCCGGGTGCGCGGTATGTCGGGTTCGTGGAAGGACCTGACCGAGTCCGTCAACACCATGGCGAACCGGCTCACGGCGCAGGTGCGCGACATCGCGCTGGTGACGACGGCGGTCGCGCGCGGTGACCTGTCACGCAAGGTCACCGTCCATGTGGCCGGCGAGATGCTGGAGCTGAAGAACACCGTCAACACGATGGTGGAGCAGCTGTCGTCGTTCTCCGTCGAGGTGACCCGGGTCGCCCGTGAGGTGGGCACCGAGGGCATCCTGGGCGGTCAGGCGCAGGTGCCGGGTGTGGCCGGGGTGTGGAAGGAGCTGACCGACTCCGTCAACACGATGGCGGGCAACCTGACCGCACAGGTGCGGGGGATCTCGCAGGTCACGACCGCTGTCGCCAACGGTGACCTGTCGCAGAAGGTGACGGTTCCGGCGCGCGGCGAGGTGGCGCAGCTCGCCGAGACGATCAACCAGATGACCGAGACGCTGAGGATCTTCGCGGACGAGGTCACGCGCGTGGCGAACGAGGTCGGCGCGGAGGGCCGGCTCGGCGGGCAGGCGAATGTGCCGGGCGCCGCCGGTACGTGGAAGGACCTGACGGACTCCGTCAACACGGTCTTCCGGAACCTGACCACGCAGGTGCGTGACATCGCCACGGTGACGACCGCCGTGGCCAGCGGTGATCTGTCGCAGAAGGTCACCGTCGACGTGGCCGGCGAGATGCTGGAGCTGAAGAACACCGTCAACGGGATGGTGGACCAGCTGTCGGCGTTCGGTGCCGAGGTGACCCGGGTCGCGCGGGAGATCGGCGTCGAGGGTGAGCTGGGCGGCCAGGCGCAGGTGCCGGGAGCGGCCGGTGCATGGAAAGACTTGACCGACTCCGTCAACACTGCATTCCGCAACCTCACCGGCCAGGTGCGCAACATCGCCCAGGTGACGACGGCGGTGGCCAACGGCGACCTCTCGCAGAAGGTCACCGTGGACGTCTCCGGCGAGATGCTCCAGCTGAAGAACACCGTGAACACGATGGTGGACCAGCTGTCGAGCTTCGCCGACCAGGTCACGCGGATGGCCAGGGACGTGGGTACGGAGGGCCGGCTGGGCGGTCAGGCCCGGGTGGACGGCGTGTCCGGTACGTGGAAGGAGCTGACGGACTCCGTCAACTTCATGGCCGGCAACCTGACCTCCCAGGTGCGGCAGATCGCGCAGGTGACGACGGCCGTGGCGCGCGGTGACCTGTCGCAGAAGATCGATGTTGACGCGCGCGGCGAGATCCTCGAGCTGAAGAACACGATCAACACCATGGTTGATCAGCTGTCCGCCTTCGCCGACCAGGTGACCCGGGTGGCCAGGGACGTGGGTACGGAGGGCCGGCTCGGTGGTCAGGCGCAGGTGCCCGGTGTCGCCGGTGTGTGGCGGGACCTGACCGACTCCGTGAACGGCATGGCCGGCAACCTGACGGCCCAGGTGCGCAACATCGCGCAGGTCGCCACCGCGGTGGCCCGCGGTGACCTCTCCCAGAAGATCACCGTGGACGCGCGCGGGGAGATCCTGGAGCTGAAGAACACGCTGAACACGATGGTGGACCAGCTGTCGTCGTTCGCCCAGGAGGTCACGCGGGTGGCCCGTGAGGTGGGTACGGAGGGCATCCTCGGCGGTCAGGCCGAGGTGCAGGGTGTCTCCGGCACCTGGAAGGACCTCACGCAGTCCGTGAACTTCATGGCGAACAACCTGACCATCCAGGTGCGCAACATCGCCGAGGTCACGACCGCGGTCGCCAAGGGCGACCTGTCGAAGAAGATCACTGTTGACGCCAAGGGCGAGATCCTTGAACTCGTCACGACGGTCAACACCATGGTTGATCAACTGTCCAGCTTCGCCGAGCAGGTGACCCGGGTGGCCCGTGAGGTGGGTACCGAGGGCATCCTGGGCGGTCAGGCGCACGTGCCGGGCGTCACCGGTATCTGGAAGGACCTCAGCAACAACGTCAACCTGATGGCCAACAACCTGACCATGCAGGTGCGGAACATCTCCCAGGTCGCGTCGGCCGTCGCCAACGGTGACCTGACGCGGCAGGTGACGATCGAGGCGCGCGGTGAGGTCGCTCAGCTCGCCGACACCATCAACATCATGGTCAAGACGCTGAGTTCGTTCGCGGACCAGGTCACCAAGGTGGCCCGTGAGGTGGGTACGGACGGCATCCTGGGCGGCCAGGCGCACGTACCGGGTGTGGCCGGCACCTGGAAGGACCTGACCGAGTCCGTGAACCAGATGGCGTCCAACCTGACCGGCCAGGTGCGGAACATCGCCATGGTCACCACGGCCATCGCCAAGGGTGACCTGACGAAGAAGATCGACATTGACGCGCGCGGCGAGATCCTCGAGCTGAAGACGACGATCAACACGATGGTTGATCAGCTGTCCAGTTTCGCCGAGGAGGTCACGCGCGTGGCCCGCGAGGTGGGCACGGAGGGGCAGCTCGGCGGTCAGGCACGCGTGCGTGACGTCGACGGCACCTGGCGGGATCTGACCGAGTCGGTGAACGAGATGGCCGGGAACCTGACCCGGCAGGTGCGTGCCATCGCGCGCGTGGCGACCGCGGTGACCCGTGGCGACCTGAACCTGAAGATCGACGTCGACGCGTCCGGCGAGATCCAGGAACTGCAGGACTACATCAACAAGATGATCGCCAACCTGCGTGACACCACGATCGCCAACAAGGAGCAGGACTGGCTGAAGGGCAACCTGGCCCGTATCTCCGCCCTCATGCAGGGCCGGCGCGACCTGGAGGACGTGGCCTCGCTGATCATGAGCGAGCTGACGCCGGTGGTGTCGGCGCAGCACGGCGCGTTCTTCCTGACGATGCCGCTCATGGAGGGCAAGGACGCCGTCGCCGGCGAGGAGAGCTACGAGCTGCGGATGCTCGGTTCGTACGGCTACTCGATGGGCTCCATGCCGACGTCGTTCCGGCCCGGTGAGGCGCTGGTCGGTACGGCTGCCCAGGAGGGGCGCACGATTCTGGTGGAGAACGCGCCGAGCGGCTACCTGAAGATCTCCTCCGGCCTCGGCGAGGCTCCGCCGGCGCAGGTGATCGTGCTGCCGGTGCTCTTCGAGGGCAATGTGCTCGGTGTGATCGAGCTGGCCTCCTTCACACCGTTCACGCAGATCCAGAAGGACTTCCTCAACCAGATCGCCGAGATGATCGCGACGAGCGTCAACACCATCTCGGTCAACACCAAGACCGAACTGCTGCTGAAGCAGTCGCAGGAGCTGACCGAGCAATTGCGGGAGCGTTCGGCCGAGTTGGAGAACCGGCAGAAGGCGCTGCAGGCCTCCAACGCAGAACTGGAGGAGAAGGCCGAGCTGCTGGCCCGGCAGAACCGCGACATCGAGGTGAAGAACACCGAGATCGAGGAGGCGCGGCAGGTCCTGGAGGAGCGCGCCGAGCAGCTCGCGGTGTCGATGCGCTACAAGAGCGAGTTCCTCGCCAACATGTCGCACGAGCTGCGTACGCCGCTCAACTCGCTGCTGATTCTGGCCAAGTTGCTCGCCGACAACGCCGAGGGCAACCTCTCGCCGAAGCAGGTGGAGTTCGCCGAGACCATCCATGGGGCGGGCTCCGATCTGCTCCAGCTGATCAACGACATCCTCGACCTGTCGAAGGTGGAGGCGGGCAAGATGGACGTGTCGCCGACGCGTATCGCGCTCGTA
Source organism: Streptomyces sp. NPDC001709 (assembly GCF_053596375.1). NCBI lineage: Bacteria > Bacillati > Actinomycetota > Actinomycetes > Kitasatosporales > Streptomycetaceae > Streptomyces > Streptomyces sp. NPDC001709. The sequence goes on from NZ_JBSFGB010000002.1 coordinate 8,556, forward strand.
CAGCTCGTGGACTACGTGGAGGCCACCTTCCGGCCGCTGACCGCGGAGAAGGGCCTGGATCTGTCCGTGCGGGTCTCCCCGGAGCTGCCCGCGACCCTGCACACCGACGAGCAGCGGCTGCTGCAGGTGCTGCGCAACCTGCTGTCGAACGCGGTGAAGTTCACCGACTCCGGGTCGGTGGAGCTGGTGATCAGGCCGGCCGGCATGGACGTGCCGATGGGCATCCGGGAGCAGCTGCTGGAGGCCGGCTCGCTGACCGATCCGGAGGGACCGCTGATCGCGTTCTCGGTGACGGACACCGGCATCGGCATCGCGGCCAGCAAGATGCGGGTGATCTTCGAGGCGTTCAAGCAGGCGGACGGCACGACCAGCCGCAAGTACGGCGGCACCGGCCTCGGCCTGTCGATCTCCCGGGAGATCGCGCAGCTGCTCGGCGGTGAGATCCACGCGCAGAGCGAACCGGGCCGTGGCTCGACGTTCACGCTGTACCTGCCGCTGCACCCGAGTGAACTGCCGCCGCAGGGCTACCAGCAGTCCGTGCCCCCGCTGGAGGCCGGCGAACTGCTCGCCTCCGAGGCCGAGCAGTCCTCGGAGCTGTCCGCCGTGGAGATCGAGACTCCGGCCGAGGTGAAGTCGTACCGGGAGACGCAGAACGGTCCGGCGGCGCTCTTCCGGCGCCGGCGCCGGGGTCTGCCGCCGGGCGAGCAGCGGTCCGAGCACTGGGCGGCGCTGCCCGAGCAGGACGACGCGCCGCACCCCGCGCGCGGGGTGCGGTTCGGCGGCCAGAAGGTGCTGATCGTCGACGACGACATCCGCAACGTCTTCGCGCTGACCAGTGTCCTGGAGCAGCACGGCCTTTCGGTGCTGTACGCCGAGAACGGCCGCGAGGGCATCGAGGTGCTGGAGCAGCACGACGACGTGGCGGTCGTCCTCATGGACATCATGATGCCGGAGATGGACGGGTACGCGACGACCACGGCGATCCGCAGGATGCCGCAGTTCGCCGGGCTGCCGATCATCGCGCTGACCGCCAAGGCGATGAAGGGTGACCGGGAGAAGGCGATCGAGTCCGGTGCCTCCGACTACGTGACGAAGCCGGTCGACCCGGATCATCTGCTGGCCGTGATGCAGCAGTGGATGGGCGGGAAGTGACGAGATCCGTACGGCGGGATGTGAACAGCAGGGGAACCCTTGGCGTGGGTCGGGAGTTGCCTACTTGAGGTGACGGCGATCGTGCGGCTTAAGGTGGCTGCACACGTATGGGAATGCCGGATTCCGGGAACCATCCCGGCCTCTGCCGCGTTTCCGCTACGTGCACAGTGACATCGCGGTGACAGGGTGTGGCGACAGGCGGGGTGCGGCTACGATGACCGGCACAAGGACGGGCGGCGAAAGGGAGTCGTCCCCTGGGGCGGCGCCCGGTGTACCGCCGGGGCGAGGAGGGCGGGCCATGGTGCAGAAGGCCAAGATCCTCCTGGTCGATGACCGGCCGGAGAATCTGCTGGCGCTGGAGGCGATCCTCTCTGCGCTCGATCAGACGCTGGTGCGGGCATCGTCCGGGGAGGAAGCGCTCAAAGCACTGCTCACGGACGATTTCGCGGTCATTCTGCTGGACGTCCAGATGCCGGGCATGGACGGTTTCGAGACCGCCGCGCACATCAAGCGGCGCGAGCGGACCAGGGACATCCCGATCATCTTCCTCACGGCGATCAACCACGGCCCGCACCACACCTTCCGGGGCTATGCGGCGGGCGCGGTCGACTACATCTCCAAGCCCTTCGACCCGTGGGTGCTGCGTGCGAAGGTCTCGGTGTTCGTCGAGCTGTACATGAAGAACTGCCAGCTGCGTGAGCAGGCGGCACTGCTGCGGCTGCAGTTGGAGGGCGGCGGCAAGGGCGCGGTCGGCGGCAAGGAGTCCGCCGGGCTGCTCGCCGAGCTGTCCGCGCGGCTCGCGGCGGTCGAGGAGCAGGCCGAGGCGCTGTCCAAGCAGCTGGACGACGACTCGGCGGATGCGGCCGCGGTGGCCACGGCGGCCCATCTGGAGCGCAAACTCACCGGCTTGCGGCGCGCGCTCGACGCCCTGGAGCCGGGGGCCGGCCCGGGCAGCTCGTCGGTGCCGGCGCAGAACTGACGCAGGGCGAGACGGCGGTTGTCCATGAGTGTGCGTCAGCTCCGGTGTCCCGTAAGGGCGACACGAACGGGTGAAGCTGTGGGCACACGTGTCCGCTGTCGTCTCCCCCGGTAACCTCACACCTATGGCCTCACGTCCCTCCGCAGCCAAGAAGCAGCCCGCGAAGAAGGCCGCTCCCGCGAAGGCTCCGGCGAAGAAGGCCGCAGCAAAGAAGGCGGCGGCCAAGAAGGCGCCCGCCAAGAAGGCCCCGGCCAAGAAGGCCGCGCCGAAGCCGGCACCCAGCCCCACCGGGGGCGTGTACCGGCTTGTGCGCGCCGTCTGGCTCGGTCTCGCACACGCCGTCGGCGCCGTCTTCCGCGGCATAGGGCGGGGCGCGAAGAACCTCGACCCCGCCCACCGCAAGGACGGCATCGCGCTGCTGCTGTTCGGCATCGCGCTGATCGTCGCCGCCGGCACCTGGGCCGACCTGAAGGGCCCCGTCGGCGACCTGGTGGAGATCCTCGTCACCGGCGCCTTCGGCCGGCTCGACCTGCTGGTGCCGATACTGCTCGCGGTGATCGCCGTACGGTTCATCCGGCACCCGGAGAAGCCGGAGGCCAACGGCCGGATCGTGATCGGCCTGTCCGCGCTCGTCATCGGTGTGCTCGGGCAGGTGCACATCGCGTGCGGCTCGCCCGCCCGCAGCGACGGCATGCAGGCCATAAGGGACGCCGGCGGTCTCATCGGCTGGGCGGCGGCGACCCCGCTGACGTACACCATGACCGATGTCCTCGCCGTACCCCTGCTGGTGCTGCTGACGATCTTCGGCCTGCTCGTGGTGACCGCCACTCCGGTCAACGCCATCCCGCAGCGGCTGCGGGCGCTCGGCGTACGCCTGGGCGTGCTGCACGACCACGACGCGGAGGACTACACCGAGGACGACGAGCGCTACGACGAGCAGTGGCGCGAGGCGCTGCCCGCGCGCCCCCGTAAGCGCTCGTCCGCCCCCCGGTCGTACGACCCCGACGGCGCCGAGGAGGAGGCCCTCTCGCAGCGCCGTGGCCGCCCCAGGCGCTCCGCGGTGCCCCAGCCGGATCCGCAGCGCCAGATGGACGCCGTGGACGTCGCCGCGGCCGCCGCGGCGGCGCTCGACGGCGCGGTGCTGCACGGCATGCCGCCCTCCCCGCTGGTCGCCGACCTCACCCAGGGCGTCAGCGTCGGCGACCGCGAGGAGACGACTCCGGTACCGGCCCCCGCGCCCGCTCCGGCATCGGTCCCCGCCGCGCGCCCCAAGCAGGAGAAGCTCACGGCCGGGACCGTCCCCGACCTGACCAAGAAGGCCCCCGAGGAGCCCCGCGACCTGCCGCCGCGCGCGGAGCAGCTGCAGCTCTCGGGGGACATCACCTACTCGCTGCCGTCGCTGGACCTCCTCACCCGGGGCGGGCCCGGCAAGGCGCGCAGCGAGGCGAACGACGCGGTCGTCGCCTCGCTCACCCAGGTCTTCACCGAGTTCAAGGTCGACGCCGCCGTCACCGGCTTCACCCGCGGCCCGACGGTCACCCGCTACGAGGTGGAACTCGGGCCCGCCGTGAAGGTCGAGCGGATCACCGCGCTGACCAAGAACATCGCGTACGCCGTCGCCAGCCCTGACGTGCGGATCATCAGCCCCATCCCCGGCAAGTCCGCGGTCGGCATCGAGATCCCGAACACCGACCGGGAGATGGTCAACCTCGGCGACGTGCTGCGCCTCGCGGAGTCCGCCGAGGACGACGACCCGATGCTGGTCGCCTTCGGCAAGGACGTCGAGGGCGGGTACGTGATGCACTCGCTGGCGAAGATGCCGCACATGCTGGTCGCGGGCGCCACCGGCTCCGGCAAGTCGTCCTGCATCAACTGCCTGATCACCTCGGTCATGATCCGGGCGACCCCGGAGGACGTCCGGATGATCCTGGTCGACCCCAAGCGCGTCGAGCTGACCGCGTACGAGGGCATCCCGCACCTGATCACGCCGATCATCACCAACCCCAAGCGGGCCGCCGAGGCGCTGCAGTGGGTCGTACGCGAGATGGACCTGCGCTACGACGACCTCGCGGCCTATGGCTACCGGCACATCGACGACTTCAACCAGGCCGTCCGCGACGGCAAGGTCAAGCCGCCGGAGGGCAGCGAGCGCGAGCTGCAGCCGTACCCGTATCTGCTGGTGATCGTGGACGAGCTCGCCGACCTGATGATGGTCGCCCCGCGCGACGTCGAGGACTCGATCGTGCGCATCACCCAGCTCGCGCGTGCGGCCGGCATCCACCTGGTGCTCGCCACCCAGCGCCCTTCGGTCGACGTGGTCACCGGTCTGATCAAGGCCAATGTGCCCTCCCGGCTGGCCTTCGCCACCTCCTCGCTCGCCGACTCCCGGGTCATCCTCGACCAGCCCGGCGCCGAGAAGCTGATCGGCAAGGGTGACGGCCTGTTCCTGCCGATGGGCGCGAACAAGCCCACCCGAATGCAGGGCGCCTTCGTCACCGAGGCCGAGGTCGCGGCCGTCGTGCAGCACTGCAAGGACCAGATGGCGCCGGTCTTCCGGGACGACGTCACGGTCGGCACCAAGCAGAAGAAGGAGATCGACGAGGACATCGGCGACGACCTGGACCTGCTGTGCCAGGCGGCCGAGCTGGTCGTCTCCACCCAGTTCGGGTCGACCTCCATGCTCCAGCGCAAGCTGCGCGTCGGCTTCGCCAAGGCCGGACGGCTCATGGACCTCATGGAGTCCCGCAACATCGTGGGACCGAGCGAGGGATCCAAGGCACGTGACGTTCTGGTGAAACCCGATGATCTGGACGGCGTGCTCGCACTGATTCGCGGGGAATCTGAGGGATAGTACTAAGAGCCGCCCGGTCGACCTGGATTACGCCGGACGGCCCGTCGCCGTGACCCACCCGTTAGCGATCGGCGAGCAACCGTTTCCCTTTGCCGTACGTCAAGTTGAGCGAGAGGACAGTGAGGCGTCCCAGCATGGGGTGGCCGCCTGTCCAGCCATCGGATTGTCGGGCCATTCCGTTGGCGTACAAAGTTCGGCCGCCCGGTTGCCCCACCCTTTCGTACCCCCCCTAGACTGAGCTTCCAGCACAGGTGGCTACACGCTCGAAAGGCGCCCCCCGTGTCCATCGGCAACTCCCCTGAAGACGAGCGTCCGTTCCGAGACGAGTCCCAGGAAGCCCGTGCCTCCGTGGGCCGCGCCCTGCAGCAGGCGCGGCTCGCGACCGGGCTCACCGTGGACGACGTCAGTGCTGCCACTCGTGTCCGCATCGCCATCGTCCAGGCCATCGAGGCGGACGACTTCACCCCCTGCGGCGGTGACGTGTACGCGCGCGGGCACATCCGCACGCTGGCCAAGGCCGTGCACCTCGATCCCGGACCGCTGATCGCGCAGTACGACGCCGAGCACGGCGGCCGTCCCGCGCCCACCCCGGCCGCACCCCTGTTCGAGGCCGAGCGGATTCGCCCGGAGCGGCGCGGGCCGAACTGGACCGCGGCGATGGTCGCCGCCATCGTGGTCGTGATCGGCTTCGTCGGGTTCACCGCGGTCAAGGGCAGCGACGGCGGGAATGACGCGAAATCGCAGGTCGCCCAGGGCGCCACACCCGCCACCAGCAAGCCCGTCTCGCCCACACCCACGAAGAACAAGCCCGCCCCGCCGAGCACCGCGCCCTCCGACAGCGCCATCGCGGCCGCGCCCCAGGACAAGGTGACCGTCCAGGTCAGCGCGGCCACCGGGCGCAGCTGGATCTCGGCCAAGGACCACAACGGCCGGATGCTCTTCGACGGGCTGCTGAACAAGGGCCAGTCCAAGACCTTCCAGGACAGCTCCAAGATCAACCTGATCCTCGGCGACGCCGGCGCGATCGATCTGTACGTCAACGGCAAGAAGATCGACGACAACTTCCAGCCGGGCGCGGTGGAGCGCCTCACCTACACGAAGGGCGACCCGGTAGCGGGCTGACCGGCCCCTTCGGGAACGCTTGTGTGACGGGGTTGGCCAAGATCGGCCAACCCCGTCGACGTGGGCTGTCAGTGAGACGAAGTAGTCTTGAGCCCATGCCTGAACGCCGTACCGTCGCACTCGTCACTCTCGGCTGCGCCCGTAACGAGGTGGACTCGGAGGAGCTCGCAGGCCGTTTGGAGGCGGACGGCTGGCAGCTCGTCGAGGACGCCGCGGACGCCGACGTCGCCGTGGTCAACACCTGTGGCTTCGTCGAGGCCGCGAAGAAGGACTCCGTCGACGCCCTCCTGGAGGCCAACGACCTCAAGGATCATGGCAGAACCCAGGCCGTCGTGGCGGTGGGCTGCATGGCCGAGCGGTACGGCAAGGAGCTGGCCGAGGCGCTGCCCGAGGCAGACGGCGTACTCGGCTTCGACGACTACGCGGACATCTCCGACCGCCTGCAGACCATCCTGTCCGGCGGCATCCACGCCGCCCACACCCCGCGCGACCGCCGCAAGCTGCTGCCGATCAGCCCCGCCGAGCGCCAGGAGTCGGCCGCCTCCGTCGCGCTGCCCGGCCACGGCCCCGCCGACCTCCCGGAAGGGGTCGCGCCCGTCTCCGGCCCGCGCGCCCCCCTGCGCCGCCGCCTGGACGGCTCCCCGGTCGCCTCGGTCAAGCTGGCCTCGGGCTGCGACCGGCGCTGCTCCTTCTGCGCCATCCCGTCCTTCCGCGGCTCCTTCATCTCCCGTCGCCCGAGCGACGTGCTGAACGAGACGCGGTGGCTGGCCGAGCAGGGTGTGAAGGAGATCATGCTGGTCTCCGAGAACAACACCTCCTACGGCAAGGACCTGGGCGACATCCGCCTGCTGGAGTCCCTCCTGCCCGATCTGGCCGAGGTCGACGGCATCGAGCGGGTCCGCGTGAGCTACCTGCAGCCGGCCGAGATGCGCCCGGGCCTGATCGACGTGCTGACCTCCACCCCGAAGGTCACCCCGTACTTCGACCTGTCCTTCCAGCACTCGGCGCCCGCCGTGCTGCGCTCCATGCGCCGCTTCGGCGACACCGACCGCTTCCTGGAGCTGCTGGACACCATCCGCAGCAAGGCTCCCGAGGCCGGGGTGCGCTCCAACTTCATCGTCGGCTTCCCCGGCGAGAGCGAGGCGGACCTGGCCGAGCTGGAGCGCTTCCTGAACGGCGCCCGCCTGGACGCCATCGGTGTCTTCGGCTACTCCGACGAGGAGGGCACGGAGGCGGCGACGTACGACAACAAGCTCGACGAGGACCTCGTGGCCGAGCGCCTGGCGCGGGTGTCCCGGCTGGCCGAGGAACTCGTCTCGCAGCGCGCCGAGGAACGCGTCGGGGAAACGGTCCACGTCCTGGTCGAGTCCGTCGACGAGGAGGAGGGCGTGTACGGCCGCGCCGCGCACCAGGCGCCCGAGACCGACGGCCAGGTGCTGCTCACGAGCGGCGAAGGCCTCGCCGTCGGACGTATGGTCGAGGCGAAGGTGGTCGGTACGGAAGGTGTCGACCTGGTGGCCGAGCCGCTGGCCGGCTCGCTCGCGTGTAGTGAGGAGGCGGGCAGATGACCGGAGTCCCGGCATCCGCCGCGGGTGGCTCCTCCGGTGCGCAGGGCGCCCGAGGTTCCGCCGCCGCTGCCGACGGCGCGGCGTCCGAGGTCTCCGGTACTGCTTCAGGCCCCGAGAACGGCGGCAGGACACCGCGCGGCGGCAAGATCGCGGCCGCGGCCGTCAACCAGGCGAGCGTCTGGAACGTGGCCAATCTGCTGACCATGCTCCGGCTGGTCCTGGTGCCCGGCTTCGTGGCGCTGATGCTGGCGAACGGCGGCTATGACCCGGCCTGGCGCTCGCTGGCCTGGGCGGCCTTCGCCATCGCCATGATCACCGACCTGTTCGACGGGCATCTGGCGCGCACCTACAACCTCGTCACCGACTTCGGGAAGATCGCCGACCCCATCGCCGACAAGGCGATCATGGGGGCGGCGCTCATCTGTCTGTCGGCCCTGGGCGATCTTCCGTGGTGGGTGACGGCCGTGATCCTCGGCCGGGAACTGGGCATCACGCTGCTGCGTTTTCTGGTCATTCGCTACGGCGTGATCCCGGCCAGCCGTGGGGGCAAGCTCAAGACCCTCACCCAGGGAGTGGCGGTGGGGATGTATGTCCTGGCGCTGACGGGGTGGCTGGCGACGCTGAGGTTCTGGGTGATGGCCGTGGCGGTCGTCCTCACCGTTGTCACCGGCCTCGACTACGTAAGACAAGCCATTGTGCTGCGCAGGCAGGGAATCGCCGAGCGTGCGGCAGCGTTGGAGGAGAAGGAAGCGTGAGCTCACAGGCCACCGAACTGGTGCGACTACTGACAGTGAGGGGCGAGACCCTCGCAGTCGCCGAGTCGCTCACCGGTGGCCTGGTGGCGGCGGAGATCACCTCGGTTCCCGGGGCGTCCAGGGTGTTCCGGGGTTCTGTCACCGCCTACGCCACCGAACTGAAGCATGAGCTGCTGGGCGTCGACGCCACCTTGCTGGCGCAGCGAGGAGCGGTGGATCCGCAGGTCGCGGCCCAGATGGCAGCCGGAGTACGGAAGGCTCTGGGCGCCGACTGGGGCATCGCCACCACCGGAGTCGCCGGTCCCGAACCGCAGGACGGCCGCCCCGTCGGGACGGTGTTCGTGGCCGTCGACGGGCCGCTCACCGACCTCCCGGGTTCTGCCGGTGGCGGAAAAGTGGAGGCCCTGAGGTTGAACGGCAGCCGTGCGGAAATCCGTATGGAGAGTGTACGGAGCGTACTCGTAAGCCTCCTCGAGCAGCTTGCGGGCGAACAGGCCGGGAATGAGCGGGCACAGGATACGGAACGGAACGGGGGGTTTTGATGTTTGCAGCCCTGAGTGAACACGACATCGCTCCCCGCACGGCCGCGGCGCGAGGCGGTACGGTGGGGCGAGAAGGATGCGGCTACGCGGTCCGAGGAGGGAGCCACCGATGATTCTGCTCCGTCGCCTGCTGGGTGACGTGCTGCGTCGGCAGCGCCAACGCCAGGGCCGTACTCTGCGCGAAGTCTCCTCGTCCGCCCGAGTCTCACTCGGCTATCTCTCCGAGGTGGAGCGGGGGCAGAAGGAGGCTTCCTCCGAGCTGCTCGCCGCCATCTGCGACGCGCTGGACGTACGGATGTCGGAACTCATGCGAGAGGTGAGCGACGAGCTGGCGCTCGCCGAACTGGCCCAGTCCGCAGCGGCCACCGAGCCTGTGCCCACGCCGGTCCGTCCGATGCTGGGTTCGGTGTCGGTGACCGGTGTGCCACCGGAACGGGTGACCATCAAGGCGCCCGCGGAGGCGGTGGACGTGGTCGCCGCGTGACGTACGCGTGCGCGGCCTAACGAACGTGTGAGGCCCCGGCCGGGCTTCTCGGGATGAACCCGAGGAGTGCGGCCGGGGCTTTCGTTTTGCGCGGCCGCAGGTATGTCTTGTGTCACCCTTGCGTCCGTTTGCCCGGCTTGGGGGGTGCGGTCATGGTGGAGGGACGGGCCCCCGTCGGGCGCTGCATCCGTGAGCCCTTGGTGCGCCTCCCGCGCCGGGCAGGCGGCGGTCTAGCGTCCCGCAGGAGGTGATGTCGGCCATGGTGGCGCGGACAGTGCGCTGGGCGGTCGGGCTGGGGCTCGCAGCCGCGTGGTGGTGGGCTGTGCTGCGGATCGCCCTCGGGCAGGGGGTGGGCGTCCTGGAAGGCGCCGTCGCGGCCGGCGGGTGGGGGCTGAGTCTGCTGCCGGTGCACTGTGTGCCCAAGGGGCGCGCGGCAGGGGCCGTGCCGAGGGGGCGCTGGGTGGCCGCCTGGCGGGCGCAGGGCGCTACCAGGGCATCGCCACACCCCCGTTCGGGCGAAGTATCTGACCCGTCGTGAACGCCGAGGCGTCCGATGCCAGGTACAGCACCGCGTGCGCGACGTCGTCCGGCTCGCCGACCCGGCCCAGTGGCGCCATCCGGGCCATCATGCCCTCGGTGTGCGCCTGCGCCTCGCGGTCGTGGCGGTCGGTCATCGGGGTGCGGATCCAGCCCGGCGCGACCGCGTTGACCCGTATGCCGTGCCGGCCGACCTCGGTGGCCAGCGTCTTGGTGAGCTGGACCACGGCCGCCTTCGCCGCGCCGTAGCAGAGCAGTCCGGGGCCGCCGGTGTCGACCGCGCCGGACGCCATGGTGACGATGCTGCCCCGGATGTCATGGGCCAGCATCAGCCGGGCCGCCTCCTGGCAGGCGTACAGCACGCCCTTGAAGTTGACGCTCAGCACCCGGTCGAGATCCTCGTCGCGCGTCTCCAGCACGGGGCTGCTGTGCATGATCCCGGCGATCGCGGCCATCACGTCCAGGCGCCCGCAGGACCGGACCGCCTCGGTCAGCGCCGCCCGGTCGGCGACGTCCAGGACATGGGTACGGGCCGTACCGGCGCGCTTCTCGATCAGTTCCGCCGTGCCGTGCAGACCGTCCGCGTCCCGGTCGGCGCAGTGCACCGTCGCGCCCGCCTCGGCGAGCAGGACGGCGGAGGCCCGGCCGATGCCGCCGGCGGCTCCGGTGACGAATGCGGTGCGTCCGGTGAGGTCGTACGCCGTGAGGGGCATGAACCGACGGTACGAGCGTTTCTGACGGATCGTCAATCAGCATGAGCTGATTGGCTCGAGGCGCGCGGCTGGGGCCGGGGCGGCTGGGAACGCGGGGGGCTCGGGCGGCGCGCCAGATGCTGGCGGGGTGCGGGCGCCGGCGCGTCGTCAGGCGGTGCGGCGGGGATAGCGGTCTCGCCAGCGCTGTGGTGAACCAGGGGAGGGAGCGGGGCCCGTCTGACAGGCGGGACACCAGTAGGTGGGGCGTTCCTGGGAGCCGTCGCCCTGGTCGGCCACGCGGACCGGGGTGTGGCAGCGCAGGCAGGGGCGGGCCGCACGGCCGTAGACGAACAGGTCGTGCCGGTGCAGGCCCGTGGTCTGGCGGACCGGGCGGTCGCGGTTCGCCTCCAGGAGGTTCTGGGCGAGCACGGGCAGCTTCTCGGCGCGGTCCGTGGGCAGGGCGCCGGCCGGCAGCCACGGGGTGACGCCCAGCAGGAAGCACAGCTCGCTCTTGTAGACGTTGCCGATGCCGGCGAGATTGCGCTGGTCGAGCAGGGCCTCACCGAGCGGGCGGGTGGGATCGGCGAGGACGTTGGCGAGGGCGCGCTCGGGATCCCAGTCCGGGCCGAGCAGGTCCGGGCCCAGGTGTCCGACGACCCGCTCCTCCTCGCTCGTGCGCAGCAGCTCCAGGACCTGCAGGCGGTAGCCCACGGCCGTGCGGTCGGCGGTGCCGAGGACCGCCCGGATCTGGTGCGCCGGTCCGCCCCGCCAGCGCTCGCCCGCGTCGTACACCTTCCACGCGCCCTCCATCCGCAGATGCGTGTGCAGGGTCAGGCCGCCCTCGAACCGGGTGAGCAGGTGTTTGCCCCGCGGGATCGTGCTGAGCACCGTGCGGCCGGTGAGGTCGACCGTCGCGTACTTCGGCACCCGGAAGTCGCTTCGGGTCAGGGCTTTGCCCGCGAGGGCCCCGTGCAGCCGCCGCGCGGCCTGCCAGACCGTGTCACCTTCGGGCATGCGTCAAGGGTGCCACGATGGCGCCACGGTCGGGTGAAGCGGGCGCTCGGCGGCGGCGGTCACGCTCTCAGACGCAGGCCGCGCGGCGTGGCCACGAAGCCCGCTCCCTCCAGCAGGGCGCCTATGGAGGAGGTCAGGGCCTGGGCGCCGTTGATCCGCTCGACCGTGACCGTGCCGAGGGAGCCCGCGCGGGCCGCGGCGGCCAGGGCCTCGGCGGCCGTACGCAGGCGGGGGTCGTCCGGCGCCGCGGTGTCGGGGGCGACGGGCCAGGCCAGCAGCGTCTTGCCGCCACGCTCCATGTACAGCGTCAGTTCACCCCCCACCAGGACGACCAGTGAGCCCGCCTTGCGGCCCGGCTTGTGCCCGGCACCGGTGGGCGGCTCGGGCCAGGAGAGGGCCGCGCCGTAGGCGTTGGCGGGGTCGGCAGCGGCGAGGACCACGGCACGGGCGTCGGGGGAGGGCGTGCTCGTACGTCCGCTGCCGTACCCCTGGTACGACGGTGAGCCGTAGGCGCCGGCTCCGCCGCCTCGGGGGCCGCCGTAGCCGGGGGAGGCGAAGGGGTCGGCGAGGTCGCGCGGCGAGACGTACTCGCCGGGGGCGGGCCGGGGGTCCGCCGGTGGCCAGGTGAAGTCGCCGTCGAGGCCGGGGTGGGCGAACCCGCCGTCGCCTTCGTCGAAGGCGCCGGGCAGGGCGCGATCGTGCGGTGCGCCGTTGCCCGCGCCGAAGTCGTCCGGGAAGCCCGGCTCGGCAAAAACGCCGGGACTGCCCGGGAAACCGTTCTGGTGGGACGGGGTGGGCAGGCCCTCGCTGCGGTCGCGGGCGTTGGACACCGCGCGGAGCCGGTCCACCGCGCCGTCCATCGCGAACTGGGCCGCGCCCAGGCCCTCGACCACATAGCCGCGCCGCGCCTGACCGCTCTCCTCGAACGCGGACAGCACCCGGTACACCGCCGAGAAGCCGCCCTCGATCCCCTCCGCGGCGACCGCCCCACGGGTGACCACGCCGTGCCGGTCCAGGAGGGTGCGGGCCAGCGCGTGGGCGCGCACCGTGGCGTCCGGTTCGGACACGGGAAGCAGCGACCAGCGGCCGGCGACCGTCGGCGGGCCGGTACGAGAGGCGGGGCGCGCGGCGGCCGTCAGCGAGCCATAGCGTCCGCGCGGGACGCTGCGCTTGGCTCGGTGGGCGGTCGACCCCGCCGTACGGCCTGAGCCCAGCAGGGAGCGCATCGGCGCGAGGGTGTCGTTGGTGAGCCGGCCTGACCAGGCCAGGTCCCAGAGTGCGTCGGCCAGTTGAGGGTCGGTCACCTCGGGGTGGGTGGTGGCCCGCACCTGGTCGGCGATCTGGCGGAAGAACAGGCCGTAGCCGCCGGAGAGCGCGTCCAGGACGGACTGGTGGAGCGCGGTCAGCTCCAGGGGGTGGGGCGGCGGGAGCAACAGAGGCGCCGAGTCCGCCAGATAGAGGGAGACCCAGCCGTCCTTGCCGGGCAGGGCGCCCGCGCCGGCCCACACCACCTCGCCGGCCGAGGTCAGTTCATCGAGCATCGAGGGCGTGTAGTGCGCCACGCGGGAGGGCAGGACCAGTTTCTCCAGTGCGGAGGCGGGCACGGAGGCGCCCTGCAACTGCTCGATGGCGCGCACCAGTCCGTCGATGCCGCGCAGACCGTGCCCCTTGCCGATGTGCTGCCACTGCGGCAGGAACTGGGCGAGGGCGGCCGGCGGCACGGGCTCCAACTCGTGCCGCAGGGCCGCCAGGGAGCGGCGGCGCAGCCGGCGCAGTACGGCCGCGTCGCACCACTCCTGGCCGATGCCCGCCGGGTGGAACTCGCCCTGCACCACCCGGCCGCTCGCGGCGAGCCGCTGCAGGGCGCCCTCGGTGACCGCCACGCCGAGGCCGAAGCGGGCCGCCGCCGTGGCCGACGTGAACGGGCCGTGGGTGCGGGCGTAACGGGCGAGGAGATCGCCCAGCGGATCCTTGACCGGCTCGGTGAAGGCTTCGGGCACGCCGACCGGCAGTGCCGTGCCGAGCGCGTCGCGCAGCCTGCCCGCGTCCTCGACCGCCGCCCAGTGGTCGGCGCCGGCGATGCGGACCTTGATGGCCCGGCGGGCCCCGGACAGCTCGCGTGCCCACTGCGGGTCCGCGCCACGCGCGACCAGCTCGGCATCGCTCAGCGGGCCGAGCAGCCGGAGCACATCGGCCACGCCCTCCACATCCTTGACCCGGCGGTCCTCGGTGAGCCACTGAAGCTCGCGCTCCAGCTCGGTCAGCACCTCGGCGTCGAGCAGTTCGCGCAGCTCCGCCTGGCCCAGCAGCTCGGCCAGCAGCCGGGAGTCCAGCGACAGCGCGGCGGCCCGGCGCTCGGCCAGCGGGGAGTCACCCTCGTACAGGAACTGGGCGACGTACCCGAACAGGAGGGAGCGGGCGAACGGGGACGGCTCCGGGGTGGTGACCTCGACCAGGCGCACCTTGCGGGACTCGATGTCGCCCATCAGCTCCACGAGCCCGGGGACGTCGAAGACGTCCTGGAGGCACTCGCGGACCGCCTCCAGGACGATCGGGAAGGAGCCGAACTCGCTTGCCACCTGGAGCAGTTGGGCCGCGCGCTGGCGCTGCTGCCACAGCGGGGTGCGCTTGCCGGGATTGCGGCGCGGCAGCAGCAGCGCGCGGGCGGCGCACTCGCGGAACCGGGAGGCGAACAGGGCGGAGCCGCCGACCTGGTCCGTGACGACCTGGTCGACCTCGCCCTTGTCGAAGGCCACGTCCGCCGCGCCCACGGGTGCCTGCTCGCTGTCGTACTCCGTGCCGGCCTTCAGCGGTGCCTGGTCGAGCAGGTCCAGGCCCAGCAGGTCGGCGTCGGGCAGGCGCAGCACGATGCCGTCGTCGGCGTGCATGACCTGCGCGTCCATGCCGTACCGCTCGGACAGGCGGGCGCCGAGGGCGAGGGCCCAGGGGGCGTGCACCTGGGCGCCGAAGGGAGAGTGGACGACAACGCGCCAGTCGCCCAGCTCGTCCCGGAAGCGCTCCACGACGATGGTGCGGTCGTCCGGGACATGGCCGCAGGCCTCGCGCTGCTCGTCCAGGTACGACAGCACGTTGTCCGCCGCCCAGGCGTCCAGGCCCGCCGCCAGCAGCCGCAGCCGGGCGTCGTCCTTGGGCAGCGAGCCGACCTCGCGCAGGAACGCGCCCACCGCGCGGCCCAGTTCGAGCGGGCGGCCCAGCTGGTCGCCCTTCCAGAAGGGGAGCCGGCCCGGTACGCCCGGTGCGGGGGAGACCAGCACCCGGTCGCGGGTGATGTCCTCGATGCGCCAGGAGCTCGTGCCCAGCGTGAAGACGTCACCGACCCGGGACTCGTAGACCATCTCCTCGTCCAGCTCGCCGACCCGGCCGCCGCCCTTCTTGGGGTCGGAACCGGCGAGGAAGACCCCGAACAGGCCGCGGTCGGGGATCGTGCCGCCCGAGGTGACGGCGAGGCGCTGGGCGCCCGGGCGGCCGGTGATCGTGCCGGCCACGCGGTCCCACACCACGCGCGGGCGCAGCTCCGCGAACGCGTCGGACGGATAGCGGCCGGCGAGCATGTCCAGGACCGCCGTGAAGGCCGACTCGGGCAGCGACGCGAAGGGGGCGGCCCGGCGGACCATGGCGAGCAGGTCGTCGAACTGCCAGGTGTCCAGCGCCGTCATGGCGACCAGCTGCTGCGCGAGCACGTCCAGGGGGTTCGCGGGCACCTTCAGGGACTCGATCGAGCCCGAGCGCATCCGCTCGGTGACCACGGCGGCCTGGACGAGGTCACCGCGGTACTTGGGGAAGACGACACCGGTGGAGACGGCCCCCACCTGGTGTCCCGCGCGGCCGACGCGCTGGAGTCCGGAGGCGACCGAGGGCGGGGACTCGACCTGCACGACCAGGTCGACGGCGCCCATGTCGATGCCCAGCTCCAGGCTGGACGTGGCGACCACGGCGGGCAGCCGGCCCGCCTTCAGGTCCTCCTCGACCAGGGCGCGCTGCTCCTTGGAGACCGAGCCGTGGTGCGCGCGGGCGATCACCGGGGGCGCGCCCTGGGCCGCGCCCGAGCCGCCCATCAACTGGGCCGGGGAGTGATGCTCGTCCAGGGTCTCGCCGGTCGCCCGCTCGTAGGCGATCTCGTTGAGCCGGTTGCACAGCCGCTCGGCGAGGCGCCGGGAGTTGGCGAACACGATCGTGGAGCGGTGGGACTGGACCAGGTCGGCGATCCGCTCCTCCACATGCGGCCAGATCGACGGCCGCTCCGCGCCCTCGGCCGCGTCCGTAGCCGGGGAGCCCGCCAGCTCGCCCATGTCCTCGACCGGGACGACCACGGACAGGTCGAACTCCTTGCCGGACTCCGGCTGGACGATCTCCACCTTGCGGCGCGGCGAGAGATACCGGGCCACCTCGTCCACCGGGCGGACGGTCGCCGACAGGCCGATCCGGCGGGCCGGCCGCGGCAGCAGCTCGTCGAGCCGCTCCAGGGACAGCGCGAGATGGGCCCCGCGCTTGGTGCCCGCGACCGCGTGCACCTCGTCCAGGATCACCGTCTCCACGCCCGTCAGCGCGTCGCGCGTGGCCGAGGTCAGCATCAGGAACAGCGACTCGGGGGTGGTGATCAGGATGTCCGGCGGGCGGGTGGACAGGGCGCGCCGCTCGGCCGCCGGGGTGTCGCCGGAGCGGATGCCGACCCGGACCTCGGGCTCGGGCAGGCCCAGGCGCACGGACTCCTGGCGGATGCCGGTCAGCGGGCTGCGGAGGTTGCGCTCGACGTCGACGGCAAGCGCCTTCAGCGGGGACACGTACAGAACCCGGCAGCGCTTCCTCGGGTCGGCCGGGGGCGGCTTCGAGGCCAGCTGGTCCAGGGCGGCGAGGAACGCGGCCAGCGTCTTGCCCGAGCCGGTCGGCGCCACCACGAGCACGTCCGAGCCCGCGCCGATGGCTCGCCACGCGCCGGCCTGGGCCGCGGTGGGCGCGGAGAACGCCCCCGTGAACCAGCCGCGGGTCGCGGGTGAGAAGCCGTCGAGGGCCCGGTGTGCGGAGCTGACCATGCGTCCATCCTGCACCCGGCCACTGACAATCGCGCTGACCTGGGAAAACGTCGTGCGGCGGGGAGGAGGCGGGAGCCGGTCGCGGGGGAAGACGGAGAATGGGCGTATGGCGGGTGGAGCTCGGCGGGACGAGGAACGGGCGGCCGGGGAGAGGGGCTTGCAGACGGGCGGCGGGACGGGTGGGGAGGCAGGCGGGCGCCGGCCGGTGGAGCGTGCGCGGCACTGGCGGTACGACGACCTGCCGGGCGTGGACCTACTGCGGGCCCGGTACATCCGCAAGACCTTCGTCCGGCACACCCACGAGCACTTCGTGATCGCGGCCATAGCCGACGGGGCCGAGGTCTTCCACCACCGCGGCTCCGACGTGTACGTGCCCGCCGGAGCCCTCGCCCTGGTCAACCCCGACACCGCGCACACCGGTCGCGCCGGCGTCCCCGAGGGCTGGCGGTACGGCGCGGTCTACCCCTCGCCCGAGGTGGTCGCCGCGATCGCGGCCGAGACCACCACCATCCGGGGCACCCCGGGCTTCGTCAGCCCCGTCCTCGACGACCCCTACACCGTCCGCCTCGTCCACCAAGTGCTCCGCGCCGCCGACGAGGGCAACGCGCTGGCCGCCGACACGCTGCTGCGGGTCGCCGTCACCAGGCTGCTGCGGCTCAACGGCGGCCCGCTGCCCCAGCGGCCGATCCGCACGGCCGGAGCGGGTGTCGCGGCACGCGCGCGTGCCGTGCTGGACGAGCGGATGGCCAAGCCACCGACCCTGGAACGGCTCGCCGCGGACCTCGGCACCAGCCCGTTCGCCCTGCTGCGGGCGTTCCGTGACGCCTACGGCATGCCGCCGCACACGTGGCTGACCGATGCCCGAGTCCGCCGCGCGCGGCACCTGCTGGACGCGGGATCGCCGCCCGCCGAGGCGGCTGTGGCCGTCGGCTTCACCGACCAGCCCCATCTCAACCGGCACTTCACCCGCATCGTCGGTGTGCCCCCGGGGGCCTACCAGCGCGAGCGCAGAAGCGTGGACGAGCCGAAGAACGCGCGTGGGCGCAAGAACGTCCGTGGGCGCAAAAACGTACAAGACCCGGACTGAGGGACGCCCGTACCGTCACGGGCGTGGCGCAGCAGACAGCACTGGCGGACATGACCGCCGACGACGCGGAAAAGCCCGACAGGGCGGTCGTACGGGACGCCCTCGGCGTCGGCGTCGCCGTGGGACTGTCCGGATTCGCGTTCGGGGTGACCTCGGCCGGCAGCGGGCTCGGACTGCTCCAGACCTGCGCGCTCAGCCTCCTGGTCTTCACCGGCGCCTCCCAGTTCGCCCTGGTCGGAGCGCTCGCCGCCGGAGGCGGCCCGTTCACGGCGGCCGCCGGCGCCTTCTTCCTCGGCGTGCGCAACGCCTTCTACGGGCTGCGGTTGTCGCAGCTGCTTGCCCTCCCGCACGCGGTACGGCCGTTCGCCGCCCAGTGGGTGATCGACGAGACCACGGCGGTCACCCTGGCACAGCCGACCCGGCGTGCCCGGCGCATCGGCTTCGCCGTCACCGGGCTCACGCTGTACGTGCTCTGGAACCTCACCACGTTGCTCGGCGCGCTCGGTGCCAAGGCCATCGGCGACACGCGCGCGTGGGGCCTGGACGCCGCCGGGCCCGCCGTGTTCCTGGTCCTGCTCGCGCCGATGCTGAAGACGACCACCGAGCGCGCGGTCGCGGGCCTCGCGGTCCTGCTGGGTCTCGGCCTGCTGCCCTTCCTGCCGGCCGGCGTCCCGGTCCTGGTGGCGGCACTGGCCGCACCGATCGCCCTAGTCGCCGAGGGCCGCCGCGCGGGGCGGGACCGCCCGGACGTCGGCGGTACGGAGGAGCAGGGCGCACCACCGGAGCCCGGCGCACCACCGGTGTCCCGCGCGGTGGAGGGATCGACCGGTGGACCGACTGACGGATCGACGGAGTCGGAGGAGGGCCGGTGAACACCTGGATCGCGATCGGCTTGACCGCCCTCGGCTGCTACGCCGTCAAGCTCGCCGGACTGCTGGTGCCCGCGGGCGCCATGGAGCGGCCGTTCGTGCGGCGGCTCGCCGCCCTGCTGCCCGTCGCCCTCCTCGCCGCGCTCACGGCTCAGCAGACGTTCGCCGACGGGCACGCGCTCGTGCTGGACGCGCGGGTCGCCGGGCTCGGCGCGGCCGCCGTGGCACTGGTGCTGCGCGCGCCGTTCCTGTTGGTCGTGGCGTCTGCCGTGGTGGTGACGGCGGGCGTACGGGCTCTCGGAGGGTGATGCGGGACCGATGCGAGACCGCGGAGCCGGCCGCACCGTGTCCGGCTCCCGCTCAGCCCACGAAGCGGCCGTAGGCCCGCAGTGTGCGCAGTGCCTCGATCGTCACCAGGGGGCGTGATTCCAGTGCCGGGGCCGGTGCCCACCGGCGCTGGGGGTACCACCCACGCTTCAGGCCGTGGGGGAGGATCGGCCAGCCGCCGTCGTCCTGCTGCTCGGCGGTCAGGTGGTCCAGGGAGCGTGCCATCTCGTCGTCCGTGAACCACGCGCGCGCGAGTGACTCCGGGTTCCTGGCGAAGTCGTGCGGGAAGTGGTGCTCGCCCGGGGCGTAGCCGGACGCGACGGGCCAGGCGTCGAGCCGGTCCGGGTCCAGCGCCGCGAGCCGCTGCTCCCGCACCATACGGCCGAGCCGGTCCGCGGCGGCCTCCGCGCGCGGGCGGTCGGGAGCGGAGTCCAGAAAGGCCACGGCGGCCTCCACCTCGTACGGGTGGGACTTCTCCAGGGACTCCACGGCCTGCCAGCAGAAGTCGGTGGCCCGGAAGAGCCAGGCGTGCCACACCTCGTTGCGGTGCAGCAGCCCGACCACCGGACCGGTGACGAGCAGATCGCTGGGCGGATCGTCGACGACCGGGACGAACGGAGCCGCCGGATACCCGCGCTGGCTGGGATGGACGGCCGGCAGGGCGCCGTCCGGGGTGGAGATCGAGGTCAGATAGCGGCACACGCGCTCGACGCGCTGCCCGCCGCAGCGCCCGACGGCATCCAGGACGCGCAACGCGTGCGCGGTGTGCAGCGGCTGGCTCACCGGGCCGCGGAGATCGGGCTCCAGCGCGTGCCCGTACCCGCCGTCCTCGTTGCGGTAGGCGTCCAGCGCCGCTTCCACCGTGTCCGGAGTGCCGTGCAGGAAGAGGTACGCGAAGAGGCGCTGCTCCAGCACGCGCGCGGTGAGCCACACGAACTGCTCGGCGCGGAAGAGCGGGGAACGCGCCGGGGACGTGGAAGGGAGTGGGGGAGCTCCTGTTTCGGCCATGCGTCAGACCGTAGGACGGAAAGCGGTCTCGGCGAGCGGTCCCGGCCGGGGCCCACCCCCAGGGGCGGGATACTGGAGTCATGCGGTTGACGGTCTTCTGGCAGCGGATGGCGGAACACTTCGGTCCGGGGTACGCCGACACCTTCGCACGCGATCACGTCATGTCGGAGCTCGGCGGGCGCACGGTGCACGAGGCGCTGAACGCCGGCTGGGACGCGAAGGACGTGTGGCGCGTGGTCTGCACGGTGATGAACGTGCCCGGCGAGCGACACTGACGCGCCGCCCGGAACATCCCGATCCGTCCGTGAAGAGATCGGTCCTACGGCACCGATCGGTCACGAAGATCGCAGGTGGGCGCCGGTTGTCGGTGGCGTGGGCGAGACTTGGCGCGTGGCACCCACTGACGAGGACAACGAGCAGCTGACCCGGGCCGCGGCACCGACCGGCACGACAACGCCCGACCGGCCACCGGTCACCGGCGCCGTCGCTCCGGCCGCCCGCATGCCGCGCTGGCTGCCGCGCGCCATGGTGCTCGCGCTCGCGCTGATCGCCGCGTTCCAGCTCGGCAGCTGGGCCTTCCACCAGCTGACCGGGCTATTGATCAACATATTGATCGCGTTCTTCCTGGCCCTCGCGATCGAGCCCGCAGTGAGCCGGATGGCAGCGCGCGGCATGCGCCGGGGGCTCGCCACCTTCCTGGTCTTCCTCGGGTTGACGATCGCCGCCGCCGGATTCGTCACCCTGCTCGGCTCCATGCTGGCCGGCCAGATCATCAAGATGGTCGAGGGCTTCCCGGGCTACCTCGACTCGCTGATCAACTGGATCAATGAGACCTTCCACACGGACCTCCGGCCCGTGGACATCCAGGAGGGCCTGCTCCACTCCGACTGGCTGCGCAAGTACGCACAGAGCAGCGCCGCCGGTGTCCTCGACGTCTCCGCGCAGGTGCTCGGCGGACTGTTCCAGACGCTGACAGTGGGGCTGTTCTCGTTCTACTTCGCCGCCGACGGCCCCCGGCTGCGCCGCGCCCTGTGTTCCGTGCTGCCTCCCGCACGGCAGGCCGAGGTGCTGCGCGCCTGGGAGATCGCCGTCGACAAGACGGGCGGCTACCTCTACTCGCGCGGCCTGATGGCGCTCATCTCCGGCATCGCCCACTACATCCTGCTCCAGGCGCTGGGCGTGCCGTACGCGCCCGTGCTCGGCGTCTGGGTGGGCCTGGTCTCGCAGTTCATCCCGACCATCGGCACGTACCTCGCGGGCGCGCTGCCGATGCTGATCGCGTTCACCGTCAACCCCTGGTACGCGGTGTGGGTGCTGGTCTTCGTCGTGGTCTACCAGCAGTTCGAGAACTACATGCTCCAGCCCAAGCTGACCGCGAGGACCGTCGACATCCACCCCGCGGTCGCCTTCGGCTCGGTCATCGCGGGCACCGCGCTGCTGGGCGCCGTCGGCGCGCTGATCGCCATCCCGGCGGTCGCCACCCTCCAGGCCTTCCTCGGGGCGTATGTGAAGCGGTACGCCGTCACGGACGACCCGAGGGTGCACGGACACCGGAGCCGGAGCCCGGGCGGTCCCGGGATTCTGGCGCGCATACGCCGGGCGCGCGCAGGGCAGCCCGAGCCGGAGGAGTCCTAGGGCGTAGCGGGTGCGCCTCGAAGACGGCGCCGAGGGTGTCCCGTAGGCCGTGGTAGGACGGGCTCACTGCTCGCTGCTCGCGCCCCGTCGCCCTGTCAGCGGTACGTCAGCACGGCCCACGCCCCCGTCCCGGCGACCGCCGCCGCGTAGCAGCCGACCGCTGTGGCCACGATCCGTCGGCGGGTCCGCTCGGTCCAAGGCGAGCGGGACAAGAGCCAGGCCAGTGCGGGCAGGACGAGTACGGCGTGCAGGCTCACGCCGTGCAGGGGCTTGAGCGGGGCCGTCGAGTGGTAGGCGGCCTCCTGGTGGCCGGTCCTGGTCAGCACGATCCCGCGCGCGATCATCGCCGCCCCGGAGGCCAGTGCCACCAGCAGGATCGCGAACCCGGAGCGGACCGCGAGCGGCATGCCGGCGGGGCCCTGCGGCCGGTGCCGGAAGGATGCGACGGCGAAGACCGTGAGCAGGGCGACCAGGACGCCGCCGCCCACCGCGAGCGTCATGGACACCGCCGTGTCGAAGGGGGTCTCCATGTTCAGGTGCGAGGGCACCCGGCGCCACGCCTGGAGGGTGATCCCGCCGACCTCCACCACGCAGTCGGCGGCGAAGACGAGCAGCAGGGCCGAGCGCAGTCGCGGGCCGACACCCAGATACGACGTGACCCAGGTGATCGCGATCAGCGTCAGCCCGAAGGAGAGCCCGAAGGTGATGGGCTTGCGCCACGAGACGGGACCGTCCCAGGGGCCGCCGTCGACCGCGAACACCACCAGGTGCGCGAGACCGGACAGCACGAGGAGCAGCCCCGTCGCATGACAGAGGCGGTCGACGGCGCGCGGATTCTTCATGGGCCAAGGCTGCCGGGACCGATCCTTCGCGGTCGTCGTGCGGCAGAAGGCACCCGCCGTACGGCGCCGGGAGTAGCGCTTGACACCAAAATCGAACATCCATTCTCATGGAGGCTCAGGCGAGGTTGTGAGGAGTGGATTTCGTCCCGTTTTGCTGGAGGAAGTCCCGTAGTTATCCACAGGCTGGGCCTGCGTCGGGGCGCATTGTCAGTGGCAGGCGTTAGCGTCTTTGACGTGAAGCGATCGACTCAAGCAAACCGGGTGGAACCCATGGCAGGAACCGACCGCGAGAAGGCGCTCGACGCCGCGCTCGCGCAGATTGAACGGCAATTCGGCAAAGGCGCGGTCATGCGCATGGGCGAGCGGTCGAAGGAGCCCATCGAGGTCATCCCGACCGGGTCGACCGCACTGGACGTGGCTCTCGGCGTCGGCGGCCTGCCGCGCGGCCGTGTCGTGGAGATCTACGGACCGGAATCCTCCGGTAAGACCACACTGACCCTGCACGCCGTGGCCAACGCCCAGAAGGCCGGCGGCCAGGTCGCCTTCGTTGACGCGGAGCACGCCCTCGACCCCGAGTACGCGCGCAAGCTGGGCGTCGACATCGACAACCTGATCCTCTCCCAGCCCGACAACGGCGAGCAGGCCCTGGAGATCGTGGACATGCTGGTCCGCTCCGGCGCCCTCGACCTGATCGTCATCGACTCCGTCGCCGCGCTCGTCCCGCGCGCGGAGATCGAGGGCGAGATGGGCGACAGCCACGTCGGTCTGCAGGCCCGTCTGATGAGCCAGGCGCTTCGGAAGATCACCAGCGCGCTCAACCAGTCCAAGACCACCGCGATCTTCATCAACCAGCTCCGCGAGAAGATCGGCGTGATGTTCGGCTCCCCGGAGACCACGACCGGTGGCCGCGCGCTGAAGTTCTACGCCTCGGTGCGCATCGACATCCGCCGCATCGAGACCCTGAAGGACGGCACGGAGGCGGTCGGCAACCGCACCCGCTGCAAGGTCGTCAAGAACAAGGTCGCGCCGCCCTTCAAGCAGGCCGAGTTCGACATCCTCTACGGCCAGGGCATCAGCCGTGAGGGCGGCCTGATCGACATGGGCGTGGAGCACGGCTTCGTCCGCAAGGCCGGCGCCTGGTACACGTACGAGGGCGACCAGCTCGGCCAGGGCAAGGAGAACGCGCGCAACTTCCTCAAGGACAACCCCGACCTGGCCAACGAGATCGAGAAGAAGATCAAGGAGAAGCTGGGCGTCGGTGTCCGGCCGGAGGAGCCCGCCGCCGAGCCGGGCGCGGACGCGGCGGTCACCACCGCGGCCGCCGACGACGCCAAGACGGCGCCCGCCCCGGCAGCCGCCAAGGCCACCAAGCCCAAGGCCGCCGCAGCCAAGAGCTGACCCGTGACGCGACGAACCGACTGGGCCGAGTACGAGTACGCCACCCCCGGCGCCCCACGGGGGAGGGGCACCGGAGGCTGCCCGGACTCCACCCCGGCCGGTGACGGCGGATACCCGGACGACGGTCACGAGGGTCACGACGGGCACGGCGAGTACCGCGGAACCGGGGGATACGCGGACGACGGCGGTGCTCACCCGGGCGACACGGACGACGCGTACGGGGGTGGCGCGCCCGGCCGTGGCTCCGGCGGTGGCCTCGGCCCGCGGGGCGGCCGGGGGCGCGGCAGGAGACGGCGCGGCTTCGGGGACGCGCCCGGTGAGGACGAAGGCACCCCTTCCTCGTCGAGGGCCGAGCGGGGGGAGTCTTCAGGGGACCCGGCTGAGCGGGCACGGGCGATCTGCCTGCGCCTGCTCACCGGGACCCCGCGCACCCGCAAGCAACTCGCGGACGCCCTGCGCAAGCGGGAGATCCCCGAGGCCGTGGCCGAGGAGGTGCTGTCGCGGTTCGAGGAGGTCGGGCTGATCGACGACAGCGCGTTCGCGGACGCCTGGGTGGAGTCCCGGCACCATGGCCGGGGACTCGCGCGCCGGGCGCTCGCCCAGGAGCTGCGCACCAAGGGGGTCGACTCGGCGCTGATCGACGAGGCCGTCTCCCAGCTCGACTCCGAGCAGGAGGAGGCGACGGCCCGCGAGCTCGTCGCCCGCAAACTGCGCGCCACCCGTGGCCTCGACCGCGACAAGCGGCTCCGCCGCCTCGCCGGGATGCTCGCCCGCAAGGGCTACCCCGAGGGCATGGCCCTGCGTGTCGTCCGCCAGGCCCTGGAGGAAGAGGGCGAGGACACGGAGTTCCTCGGCGAAGGGGACTTCTGAGTCGGCGGCGCGCAGGACGGGGAGGCCGCCGGGTTCTGCGAACTCCCCGCGTCCGCAGTGGGGTTAACCCCCGCCGAAGACGCCGGGCCACCGCAGTGCTCTCCCCGCCGCGCGCGGGCGAGTCTGTACGCACGCTCCGGACCACGGCACGCCCAGCCGCCGAGGTCGACCGCGTACGACCCAGCCGATGCGTGCAACAGAAGAGAGCCCGCCCGATGATGCTGCGATACGCCCTCCAGACGGTCCGCGCCCGGAAGGCCGGCTTTCTCGGCGCCTTCCTCGCGCTCATGTGCGCCGCCGCCCTGATCACCGCGTGCGGCACCCTCCTCGACACCGGCCTGCGCGGCACCATCCGCACCGAGCGCTACGCCGCCGCTCCCGTCGTGGTCTCCGGCGACCAGTACGTCCACCAGACCACCGTCAAACACAAGAAGGGCAAGACCAAGGTCAAGCACAAGGCGAAACCCATCGCCGAACGCGCCTGGCTCTCCGAGCGGCTGCGCACCAGACTCGCCCACGTCCCCGGCGTGGCCCGGGTCGTGCCCGAACTCACCTTCCTCGCCCAGCCGTTGACGTCGGCCGGCACCGGCGGCCGTACCCCATACGGGCACGCCTGGGACTCCGCCGTGTTGACGCCGTACCGGCTGACCACGGGCAGCGCGCCCAGGTCCGACGGCGACCTGGTCATCGACAGCGACCTCGCCGCACGGGCCCGGCTGCGGCCCGGTGACCGGCTCACCGTGCAGTCCACGCAGGCTCCGCGCAGTTACCGCATCACCGGTATCGCCGCCCCGGCCACCGCCGTACGCCA
Source organism: Streptomyces sp. NPDC001709 (assembly GCF_053596375.1). Taxonomy (NCBI): domain Bacteria; kingdom Bacillati; phylum Actinomycetota; class Actinomycetes; order Kitasatosporales; family Streptomycetaceae; genus Streptomyces; species Streptomyces sp. NPDC001709. Next base: position 34,150 of record NZ_JBSFGB010000002.1, read on the forward strand.
CCAGACGTCCCTGTTCTTCTCCGCCACCGAGGCCCGCCGGCTGGCCGCGCACCCGGGGCAGGTCAGCGCGTTCGGCGTGCTGCCCCTGAAGGGGACGGACCCCGAGCGGGTGCGCGAGGCCGTGGGGCAGGCGCTGCACGGCACCACCGCCCAGGTCAGCACCGGAGACGCCCGCGGGCCCGTCGAGTTCCTGGAGGCGGCTGCCGCCCGCATCCGGCTGGTCAGCATGGGCGGTGCCATGGGCGGGACCTCGCTGCTGGTGGCGGTGCTCGTGGTCGTCGGCACCTTCGCGCTCACCGTGCAACAGCGCCACCGCGAACTCGCCCTGCTCCGCGCCATCGCCGCCACATCCGGACAGATCCGCAAGCTGCTCGGCCGGGAGGCACTGATCGTCGGCGCGGCGGCAGGCACCGTGGGCGCGCTGCTCGGGCTGCCGCTGGGTGGCTGGCTGCACTCCAGGTTCGTCGCTCTCGGCGCCGTACCCGCCACGCTCGAGCCGACCGTCAGTGTCTTCCCGCCGCTCGCCGCCCTGGCCGCCACCCTGCTCGGCGCCTGGGCCGCGGCCCGGATCGCCTCCCGCAGGATCGCCCGGATCCGCCCGGCCGAGGCCCTGGCCGAGGCCAGGACCGAGCGAACCCGTCCCGCCTGGGGCCGGATCGTCGCCGGACTGCTGCTTCTCGCCGGCGGAGTCGTCCTCGTCGTCCTCCTCACCTCCCTGCGCACCGAGCCCGCCTCGACTCCCGTGACCTTCCTCGCCGTCGTCGTCCTGTCCACCTCCGTCGCCTTGCTCGGTCCCCTGCTGGTCAGGGCGGCCGCACTGCTGCTCGCCGGCCCGCTCCGGCTCACCGGTCACGGCGGCCGTCTCGCCACCGCCAACCTGCGCGGCAACGCCGCCCGTATGGCCTCCGTCGTCACCCCCCTCACCCTGCTCGTCGGCATGACCTGCACCGTCCTGTTCGTCCAGTCCACCCTCGGCGACGCCGCCCGCCGCCAGGCCCGTGACGGCGTACGGGCCGACTGGGTCGTCGCCGCACAGGGCCCCGGCGTCCCCGCTGAGGCGGCACAGCGGCTGCGCGCGCGGCACGACACCGTCACCGAAGTCGTCCGCACGACCGTCCGCGTCGGCCTCGACAAGTACCCCGCGCAGGGCGTCACCCCGGCAGGCCTGACCCGCACCTGGGACCCCCAGGTCACCGCCGGCTCCCTCGACCGGCTCGGCCCCCGCTCGATCGCCGTCAGTCAACTGGCCGCGGACCAGCATCACTTGAAGCCCGGCAGCACCCTGAAACTCACCCTTGGCGACGGGACGCCCGCCACATTCACCGTCGCCGCCGTCTATGCCCGGGGTCTCGGCTTCGGCGACCTCACCTTCGCCCACGACCTCATCGCCCGCCACGTCGACAACCCGCTCGCCTCCTCCGTCCTCGTCAGCTCAACCCGTACACAGACACAACTCGCGACTACACTCCGTGAGTTCCCGGGGCTGCGGATTCTTTCGCCGGCCGACGCCGACACCCTGCAGGCCGAGCGGCAGCAGACGAACGCCGAGGTCAACTATCTCGCCATGGGGCTGGTGCTGGCCTTCACCGCCATCGCGGTCGTCAACACGCTGGCCATGTCGGTCGCGGAGCGTGTCCGTGAGTTCGCCCTGCTCCGCCTCGCCGGCGCGACCCGCCGTCAGGTGCTGCGCATGCTGCGGACCGAGGCGCTGTCCGTCCTGTTCCTCGCCACCTCGCTCGGCAGCGGTATCGCACTCGCCGTGCTCACCGCGTTCAGCGTCGGGATGACGGGCCGGGCGGCACCCTCGGTCACGCCCCTGCTCTACGTCACCGTCGTCGGGATCGCCGGTCTCCTCGCGCTCGTGGCCAGCGCCGTTCCCGGGCGCGCGGCGCTGCGGGTGCGAGCGGTGACGGTGGCCACGGCGAAGGAGTAGCAACCACGAAAGGAACGCGGCTGAACCCCCGTGCCCGGCACGGGGGTTTCGTGCGCCCCCGTGCCGTATCGCCGCCCAGGCCTGCCGGGCCGTTCCGGGTCAGGGCGTCGCCGGCTCCACCGGGAAGCCCTCCGCCCGCCATGCCTGGAAGCCGCCCACGAGGTCCGTGGCCCGGTGCAGGCCCAGCTGACGGAGGGAGGCGACCGCGAGGCTGGAGGCGTAGCCCTCGTTGCAGATCACCACGACGCGCAGGTCGTGGCCGGTGGCCTCGGGGACACGGTGGCTGCCCTGGGGATCGAGGCGCCACTCCAGTTCGTTGCGCTCGACGACGAGAGCGCCGGGGATCAGCCCGTCCCGCTCGCGCAGGGCCGCATACCGGATGTCGACCAGCAGCGCCTCGCCGGTCCGCGCCGTCTCGTGCGCCTCGGGTGCCTCAATGCGCCGGTAGCCCGCGCGCACCCGCTCCAGCACCTCGTCGATGCCGACCGGCCCCTCACCCACGCCTGCCACACTCGGTGTGCTGCCTGCCGGCGTCTGCTCCGCGGCGCTCACTGCCAGTCCTCCGGGCGTTCAACCTGCTCCAGGCGCAGGACCTGACCGCTGCGACTGTAGCGGCGGATGCGCGGCAGCGGCGGGTAGTAGGCGTGCACGGAGATCGCGTGCTCGTCACGGGACTGGTTGAGGACCTCGTGGACATGGTGGCGGCCGAAGGCGCGGCCCTCGCCGACGGGCAGCCGGCGTTCGCGGTCCATGTCCTCGGTGAGTTCCAGGGTCTTCCAGCCGTCGGTCGGCAGCCGAGCGGCGAGCGAGTACTCCTTGAGGACACCGGAGGCCGTGAAGAAGGCGCCGACCGAGTCGGCATGGTCGTGCCAGCCGGTGCCGGTGCCGGGCGGCCAGCCGATCAGCCACGCCTCGCTGCCACCCGGACCTTCGATCCGCACCCAGGTGCGGCCCTGCGGGTCGAGCGGGAGTGAGGCGATCAGCCCGGCGTCGGCGGCCGTGCGCCGTACGAAATCGAGGAGGTCTGCCTGAGTGGGCGGCGAGCCGACGGCAGGGGACACGGGAGCAGGGGAGACAGACACGTACACCGTCCTGAAGCCTGAAGAGGGTTCGCGGAACGGGCGCACTGCGGCGCCCGGACAGGAAGAGGAATGCGAATTCAGCAGGACGGGCGACACACGCAGCCCGCATAGCGGACGAGGTCCATGTGGACCCTCCGCCATAGGCGTACGCAGGTGTCGGTCATGGTCCGGAGTACAGCACGCCGGTGTACTCAGGTCAACTCACCGTCACCATGTGGACGGAGGGTGACGGCCCCCGGGTCAGCGGGCGCCGGAGGCTGCCTGTGCCGCCTCCGCCTCCGCCTCCTCCTTCTTCACGGCGCCGCCCACCGTCGCCTCCGCCGCCGCGTACAGATCGGTCGGACGGACCCCGCTCAGCGCGGTGACCAGATGCCCGTCGGGGCGCACGAGCAGCACGCTGTGCGCCGGCGCACCCGGGTAGCTCTCGGCGACCAGCAGTTCGGCGGGGTACGGCAGCGCGCTCACGGCCGCCGCGAGCCGGGGCATGATCCCGGCGGACACCCAGTGCTTGCGGGCCCACACTCCCGTGCCCGGTGCGATCAGCAGGACGAGCAGGGCGCCGCGGCCGAGCCGATCGCGCAGTTGGACGAAGGAACCATCCTCCGCGGTGACCCGCACGTCCGTGACCGGTGCGCCGGACGGGGTGCCGACCGGGATCACGCCCTCCAGATGCCGGGGCGCGAGCGGCGAGTCGGCGTACGCCACCGGCGTGCCGAGCGGGCCCCGCCCCAGGTGACCGTCGGTGAGCAGCGCGTCATGGCCCCGTGCCGTGCCCGGGACCATCTGGCGCAGCCCGCCGGAGCCGCGCAGCAGCGGAAGCGCCTGGTCGGCGGCGCGCAGCCGGGCGGCGACCGCCGCGCGCCGCTCGGCCTGGTAGCTGTCCAGCAGCGCCTCGTGCGGGCCGTGATGCCAGGCAGGGCCCAGCTTCCAGGCGAGGTTGTCGGCGTCCCTGAGGCCCTCGTCCAGCCCCTGGGTGCCGAGCGCGCCGAGCAGATGGGCCGCGTCCCCGGCGAGGAAGACCCGGCCGGCGCGCCACCGGCGGGCCAGCCGGTGGTGCACCGTGTGGACACCGGTGTCGAGCAGCTCGTACGCCGGTGTGGCGCCGCCCGTCCAGCCCGCGAGCGTCTCGCGGATCCGGGCCACCAGGATCTCGGGCGTGACCAGATCCTTGCCCGGTGGCAGCAGCCAGTCCAGGCGCCACACGCCGTCCGGGAGGGGGCGGGCGGTCACCTCCACGGCCGAGGGCCCGGACTGCCGCCACGGCGGCATCCGATGGAGCAACGCACGGCCCTCCCAGGGAAGTTCCCCGCGCAGCGCGGCGACCGCGTGCCGCTCCACCGCCGTACGGCCCGGGAAGCGGATGTCCTGGAGTTTGCGCACGATGGAGCGCGGTCCGTCGCAGCCGACCAGATAACTGCCGCGCCACCAGGTGCCGTTCGCGCCCCGGGTGTGCGCGGCGACGCCGGAACGCTCCTGCTCGATCGAGTCCAGACGGCTGTTCGAGGCGATCCGCACCAGCGGCTCGTCGGCGATGGCCGCACGCAGGGCGCCCGTGACGACGTGCTGGGCGATGTGCAGCGGGGCGGCGGGATCGTCCTCGCCGAAGGTGATCTCGTTCATCACCTGCTTGCGCCTGACCGACCGCCAGCCGGCCCAGCGCACCCCCTGCTCACCGAGCGCCACTCCGGTCAGCCGTTCCAGCAGGGCGGCCGTGTCCTCGCGCAGGACGACGGTGCGCGCCGGGCGGGGTTCGTCCTTGCCGGGGCCCTCGTCCAGGACGACGGACGGCACCTCCTGGCGGGCCAGCGCCAGGGCGAGCGTGAGCCCGACGGGCCCCGCTCCGACGATGATCACCGGGTCCATGACGCGGCGCCCCCTGCCCGTGACGATGCCCTGACGGAGACAAGTGAACAGGAAGGGGGAGCGGGGTGCACGATCACAGAACGTATGCAACCCATTGGCAGAGTTTGCGTCAAGCGACCGGAGGCAGTGGCGATCAGGCCACTGCCTCCGCGAGCCATACAGGTGATGTGACGGTCTATCAGACGATGCGACCGGCGCCGACGCCGTCTCCGGTTGCCGCAGTACCCGCGATGTCCGGCACGTCCTGGGCCCCGAGCACCGCCCCGGTCGACTTCTTGCCGCGCCGCAGCCGGCCCTCCAGCCAGCTCGCGAACGAGGTCAGGGAGAAGTTGATGGCCACGAAGATCACGGCCACCACCGTGAAGGAGGCGATGGTGTTGGCGCCGTAGTAGCCGCTCATCGTGTTCGCCGAGGCGAGCAGCTCGGGGAAGGTGAGGACGGCGCCACCGAGCGCGGTGTCCTTCACGATGACCACCAGCTGGCTGACGATCGCCGGGAGCATCGCGGTGACCGCCTGCGGCAGCAGGATGAGCCGCATCACCTGACCCTTGCGCAGGCCGATGGCCATGGCCGCCTCGGACTGGCCCTTCGGCAGAGCGAGGATGCCCGCGCGGACGATCTCGGCGAGCACCGACGCGTTGTACAGCACCAGACCGGTCACGACCGCGTACAGCGGGCGGTCGTCGGACGTGACGTCGGTGTACTGGCTGTACAGCTCGTTGCCGAAGATCATCAGGACCAGTACCGGGATCGCGCGGAAGAACTCGACCACGATCGTGGCCGGGACGCGTACCCACACGTGGTCCGAGAGCCGGGCGATACCGAGGACGGCACCCAGCGGCAGCGCGATGAGCATCGCCAGTGCCGCCGCCTTCAGGGTGTTCTGCAGGCCGGGCCAGATGTACGTCGAGTACGCCTCGGTGCCGCTGAAGAACGGCTTCCACAGCACCCAGTCCAGCTGGCCCTTGTCGTCCAGGGCCTTGTACACCCACCACAGGACGGCCGCGAGGACGACGAGGAAGCCCGCCGTGTACAGGACGTTGCGCCGCTTGGCGCGGGGGCCCTGGGCGTCGTAGAGGATCGAACTCATCGCTTCACCGCCACCTTCTTGCTCACCCATCCGAGGATCAGACCCGTCGGCAGGGTCAGGCAGCAGAACCCGAAGGCGATGACCGCGGAGATCGGCAGCAGCTGCGCCTCGTTCTCCACCATCTTCTTCATCAGGAGCGCCGCTTCCGCCACGCCGATCGCGGCTGCCACCGTCGTGTTCTTCGTCAACGCGATCAGCACGTTGGTCAGCGGGAGGACGGCAGCGCGGAAGGCCTGCGGCAGCACGATCAGGAACAGCACCTGGGTAAAGCTCAGGCCGATGGCACGGGCGGCCTCCGCCTGGCCGACCGGCACCGTGTTGATGCCGGAGCGGATCGCTTCGCAGACGAAAGCCGACGTGTAGACGATCAGACCGAGGACGGCCAGCCGGAAGGTGAACACGTCGACGTTGTCCGAACCCAGGGAGACGCCCAGCGTGTCGTGCAGGCCGAGGGAGGCGAACAGGATGATCACCGTGAGCGGGATATTCCGCACGATGTTCACGTAGGCGGTGCCGAAACCGCGCATCAGCGGCACCGGGCCGACCCGCATGGCGGCCAGCAGAGTGCCCCAGACCAGGGAGCCGACGGCGGACAGCAGTGTCAGCTGCACTGTCGTCCAGAAGGCGCCCAGCACGTCGTACTTGTCAAGAAAGTCGAACACGATCTCCCGCGCTTCCGCGTGTTAGGGATGCCCGGGTGCGCCGCCCTCGCGCACGGCGCACCCGTGGGCGTTGCCTCAGCTCTTGATGTCGCCGATCTTCGGAGCGGGCTCGTTCTTGTAGTTGGCAGGACCGAAGTTCTTCTTCACAGCCGCCTCCCAGGAACCGTCGGAGACCATCTCCTCAAGAGCCTTGTTGATCTTGGCCTTGAGGTCGCTGCCCTTCTTGACGCCGATGCCGTAGTTCTCGTTGGTCATCTTGAAGCCACCCAGCTTGAACTTGCCCTTGAACTGGGCCTGGGAGGCGTAACCGGCGAGGATCGAGTCGTCCGTGGTCAGCGCGTCGATCGCCTTGCTCTGCAGACCGGTCAGACACGCCGAGTACGTCGGGTACTGCTGGAGCTGCGCCTTGGGGGCCAGCGTGTCGTGCACGTTCTGCGCTGAGGTCGAGCCGACCACCGAGCACAGCTTCTTGTGGTTCAGGTCCGCCGGCGACTTGATGGAGTTGTCGTTCGCGCGGACCAGCACGTCCTGGTGGGCCAGCAGGTACGGGCCCGCGAAGTCGACCTTCTGCTGGCGCGCCGGCGTGATCGAGTACGACGCGGCGATGAAGTCGACGTCACCGCGCTGCAGCATGGTCTCGCGGTCGGCGCTCTTCGACTCCTTCCACTCGATCTGGTCCGCGCTGTAACCGAGCTTCTTGGCGACGTAGGTGGCCACGTCGACGTCGAAGCCCGAGTAGCCCTGCGGGGTCTTCTGGCCGATGCCGGGCTGGTCGAACTTGATGCCGATGGCGATCGTCTTACCGCCGCCGGAGGAACCGCCGTCGTTCTTCTTGCCGCCGCCGCACGCGGTGGCGCCCACCGTGAGGGCGAGTACGACGGCCGAGGCGGCGGTGACCTTGCGGAGCTTCATGGTGAACATCCTTTGGGTGGTGAGGAACGAGGTCCGTTGGAAAAGGCAACCCGCGGGTTGGGAAAGCCAACCCAGGTGCGGGGCGGGCCGTCGCCGTCAGTGGTGCAGGATCTTGGACAGGAAGTCCTTGGCCCGGTCGCTGCGCGGGTTGCTGAAGAACTGGTCGGGCGCAGCCTGTTCGACGATCCGGCCGTCGGCCATGAAGACCACCCGGTTTGCAGCCGATCGTGCGAAGCCCATCTCATGGGTGACGACGACCATCGTCATGCCCTCACGGGCGAGCTGCTGCATGACCTCGAGGACCTCGTTGATCATCTCGGGGTCCAGGGCGGAGGTCGGCTCGTCGAAGAGCATGACCTTCGGGCCCATCGCCAGCGCCCGCGCGATGGCCACGCGCTGCTGCTGGCCGCCGGACAGCTGGGCGGGGTACTTGTCGGCCTGGGTGCCCACGCCGACCCGGTCGAGCAGGGACCGGGCCTTCTCCTCGGCCTGCTTCTTGTCCGCCTTGCGGACCTTGAGCTGCCCCAGCATCACGTTCTCGAGCACGGTCTTGTGCGCGAAGAGGTTGAAGGACTGGAAGACCATCCCGACGTCCGCCCGCAGCCGGGCCAGCTCCTTGCCCTCCTGGGGCAGGGGCTTCCCATCGATCGTGATGGTGCCCGAGTCGATCGTCTCCAGACGGTTGATGGTGCGGCACAGGGTCGACTTTCCGGACCCGGAGGGCCCGATGACCACGACGACCTCGCCGCGGGCGATCGTCAGGTCGATGTCCTGGAGCACGTGCAACGCGCCGAAGTGCTTGTTGACGCTCTTCAGGACGACCAGTTCGTCGGACGTGACCACGTCTTCCTTGGTCACCGATACATTGGTCATCGCTCTCGGGCTCCGTCCTCCTCGGTTTCGGTGGACAGTAGTGAGCCGCTGTGACCTGCGTCATCACATCTGAGGGAGATCTGAGCATCACGATCCGATAGCAATCGGACACGTGTCGTAGCACTTGCCACGCGTGTGCGTATCGGCCGGATAACGGAAGCGGCGGGCAACCGGAACGCTCTTGACGCCGTCCTTGTCCATCGGCGTCACTGCCATGGTGCACGCGCGCGCGTGGGCCTGGACGACGCGCGAGAACCCAGACCGTACGACCGCTGAACCGGAGGGGGCCGGGATGAGACTGCTGCTCGTCGAGGACGACAACCATGTCGCCGCGGCCCTTTCCGCCGTACTCGCGCGACACGGCTTCGACGTCACCCACGCGCGCAGCGGCGAGGAGGCCCTCCAGGCGCTCGTCCCCGAGGGCAACGGCTTCGGCGTGGTCCTGCTCGACCTCGGCCTGCCCGACCAGGACGGCTACGAGGTCTGCGGCAAGATACGCAAGCGCACCAGCACCCCGGTGATCATGGTCACCGCGCGCTCCGACGTCCGCTCCCGCATCCACGGGCTCAACCTGGGCGCCGACGACTACGTGGTGAAGCCGTACGACACCGGGGAACTGCTCGCCCGTATCCACGCCGTCAGCCGGCGCACCGTGCAGGAGGACCCGGCGACCGGCGGCGAGAGCGCCCTGCACCTCGGTCCCGTGCGGATCGAACTGCCCACGCGGCAGGTCACCGTGGACGGTTCGGTGATCCAACTGACCCGCAAGGAGTTCGATCTGCTCGCCCTGCTCGCGCAGCGGCCCGGCGTGGTCTTCCGGCGGGAACAGATCATCAGTGAGGTCTGGCGCACCAGTTGGGAGGGCACCGGCCGCACCCTGGAGGTGCACGTCGCCTCCCTGCGTGCCAAACTGCGCATGCCCGCGCTGATCGAGACCGTACGCGGCGTCGGCTACCGGCTCGTCGCCCCGGCCGCCTAGCGGGGACGGGTGCGCACACGCCTCCTGCCGCTGCTCATCGTCCTGATGGCGGCCGTCCTCCTGGCCCTCGGCCTTCCGCTCGCCGTCAGCCTGGCCGCCGCCCAGCAGCAGAAGGTCGTCGTCGACCGCATCGACGACACGGCGCGCTTCGCGGCGCTCGCCCAGTTCGTCACCGACGGTCCCCGCGGATCCCGGCCGACCCGCACCGACGAGCGGCTGGAGGCCCTGCGCAGCGAACTGGACAGCTACTACGGCGTCTACGGCATCCGGGCGGGCGTCTTCTACCGCAACGGCTCGGCGATGGCCAACGCCCCCGGCGACTGGTTCGTACCGCGGACGGGGGAGGTACGGGGCGCCTTCGAGGAGTCGCTGCTCAGCCGGCGCAGCCACGACCCCAAGCAGGTGTGGCCCTGGCAGCGCAGCCGGCTGATCGTCGCTTCTCCGGTGATCCGGGACGGGGACGTCGTCGCCGTCGTGGTCACCGACTCGCCCACCGGCGAGATGCGTTCGCGGACCCTGCGCGGCTGGCTGGTCATCGGGGCCGGCGAGATCGCGGCGATGCTGCTGGCCGTCGGCGCGGCACTGCGGCTGACCGGCTGGGTGCTCAAACCGGTACGGGTCCTGGACGCCACCACACACGACATCGCCACCGGACGGCTGAAGTCCCGGGTCGCGGCCGCGGGCGGGCCGCCGGAACTCAGGCGGCTGGCCCGGTCGTTCAACGAGATGGCGGACAACGTCGAGGACGTGCTGGAGCAGCAGCGCGCCTTCGTCGCGGACGCCTCGCACCAGCTGCGCAACCCGCTCGCGGCGCTGCTGCTGCGCATCGAACTGCTCGCACTCGAACTCCCGGAGGACAATGAGGAGATCGCCTCGGTCCGCACCGAGGGCAAGCGCCTCGCGCAGGTCCTGGACGATCTGCTCGACCTGGCGCTGGCCGAGCACGCCGAGGCGGACCTGAGGCTGACCGACATCGGCGCGCTCGCCGAGGAGCGCCTCGCCGCCTGGTCACCGGCCGCCGCGGCCAAGGGCGTACGGCTGACCGGGGACTGCCCGCCCACGACCGCCTGGGCGGACCCGATCACCCTGTCCAGCGCCCTGGACGCGCTGATCGACAACGCCGTGAAGTTCAGCCCCGAGGACGGCACGGTGGAGGTCACCGTCGCCGCCGACGGCGACACCTGCACGGTCGTCGTCACCGACACCGGGCCCGGCCTCACCGACGAGGAACTCGCGCGCGTGGGCGACCGGTTCTGGCGCAGTGGCCGCCATCAGAACATCAAGGGCTCGGGCCTCGGCCTCTCCATCGTGAGCGCGTTGCTCACGGCGGGCGGCGGCTCGATCGACTACGCCCACCATGAGCCGCGGGGGTTGCGGGTGACGGTGAGTGTGCCTCGGCACGGGGAATCCTGAGCCGGGGCTTCGGCTGGGGCTGGGGCCAGAGGGGGGCGGCTTGACCGGCCTGGGCGGGGCGGCTCGGGACGTGGTTGTGTCCTCGGGGCGCGAGATTGGGGATGGGAGCTGGTCGCGGCCTTGGTTCGGCGGCGCTTGGCGTGCGGCGAGGGGCGGGCCGTGGAATCGTACGCGGGCTTGGGGCGGCCGGTCCCGGCTCGTTCGTAACGGGGTTCGCCCGCCGGGGTTCCTCCGCCGCGTCGGCCCTACGGCTTCATCGACCGGTAATAGCGGCGGGCGCCCTCCTGGAGGGGCAGGGGGTCGGTGTAGATGGCGGTGCGGAGGTCCACCAGTTGGGCGGAGTGGACGTGGGCGCCGATGCCGTCACGGCTCTTGATGACCGTGCGGGTCACCCACTCGGTCAGCCGGGGATCCACGTCCGCGCGGGTCATCAGGAGGTTGGCCACGGCGATCGTCGGGACCTCGGTGCCCTGCTGCACGGTCGGATAGGTGGACTCGGGGATGTTGGTGGCCCGGTAGTAGCGCGCCCCCTGGCCCTCGTGGTGCAGCCGATCGACGAGGTCGTCCTCGATCGGCACGAACTTGAAGGCGGACTTCTTGGCCAGCGTGACAAGTCCCTTGGTGGGCAGGCCACCCGACCAGAAGAAGGCGTCGATCTTGCCCTGCTGCAGCCGGTCGGGCCCGGTGTCGATGCCGTCCGCGAACGGGGTGATGTCCTTGCCCGGATCGATGCCGGCGGTCTTGAGGACCCGGTCGGCGATGAGCCGCACCCCGGAGTGGGGCAGCCCGATCGCCACCCGCCTGTGCCGCAGGTCCGCGAGGTTTCTGATGTCCGAGTCGCTGCGCACGACGAGCTGCACGTAGTCGTCGTAGAGCCGGGCCACCCCGCGCAGCCGCCCGGCGCCGCTGCCGTGTCGCAGCTCGTACGCCTCCACCGCGTCGGCCGCCGCGATGGTGAAGTCGGCCTTGCCGGTCGCCACCCGCTCCACGTTCTCCTGTGAACCGGCGCTGTTGAGCAGCTTCACGTTCAGGTCGGGCATGTCCTTGGCGAACTCGGCGCGCAGCCGCTCGCCGTACTCCTGGTACACGCCCCGGGGCGTGCCCGTGCTGAAGACGATGGTCCCGCTCGGCGGCTTCTCGCCCAGCGGCAGCAGCCACCACAGCAGCAGCCCGAGCACCACGGCACCGGCCGCCGCGGCCGGCAGCGCCCGGCGTCTGCTGATACGGGGGAACACCTTGGACATGCGGCGATCCTGCCAGGCCGGGCGCGGCGCTGACCAGGGCCGAGGTCACTCCGGCCCCAGGAAGGGTGCGCTCCGGCTCCACGCAGGGCGCGCTCTGGGCCCCGTGAAGGGTGCCGCCCCGGCCCCGCGAAGGGTCCGCTCCAGGCCCGCGAAGAGAGCGCCCCGGGCTGCCCGGGAAGAGGAGCAGGGGCTCTGTCAGTGGTGGCCGATAGAGTCGTCGCATGAGCACTTCACCGTCCGACCTCGTGCGAGAGTTCCACCGTGCCTTCGGCCTCGACGCCCGCAGTACGCCGACGGAGGTGGACCCCGAACTGGCCGCGCACCGCGGGGAACTGCTCGCGGAGGAGGCCGCGGAGGTCGCCGAGGTCGCGGTCGATGGCCCGCTGGACAAGCTCGCGCACGAACTGGCCGACGTGGTCTACGTGGCGTACGGCACGGCACTGGTCCACGGCATCGACCTCGACCAGGTGATCGCCGAGATCCACCGCGCCAACATGAGCAAGCTCGGCCCGGACGGGCAGGTCGCCCGCCGGGCCGACGGCAAGGTCCTCAAGGGGGAGCACTACCGGGCACCGGACGTGTCGTCGGTACTGCGCCGCCAGGGCTGGATACCGGCGGCGCGGCACGGTGCGGCGGAGCCGAGCGTCCGGCCGGGCGCCTAGAGGGTGCCGCTCGCCAGCTTCCACTCGCGGTTCAGGGTGCCCAGCGGGATGCTCCGCTGGATGACCGGCGTACCGAAGACGGAGAGCTGGAGCCGCAGGGTCCCGGACAGGTCGACCCCGCCGTACACACCCCAGGAGCCCTCGGCCTTCGCCCCGCCGCCGTCGGAGGAGGCGGTGACCGTGCCGGAGGCCTCGCCGCGCAGATACGGCGCCAGGTCGGCGGTGACGCCGACGGTGCCGTAGAGGCCGACGGATGCCTCGGCGCCGAGCGCCGTCTTCATGGTGCCGGCGGTGGTGACGGAGGCGCGCACGGGCGTGCTCGTCATGTTCGAGGAGCTGACCGGCGTCCAGCCCTTGGCCGGGCCGAAGGTGCCGCCTGCCTTGAAGCCGCCCTTGACGTTCTGCTCGACGTCGACGGTGACGTGCCCGTCGCCGCTGATCTGGACGTAACAGGTCAGGTCGAGGTTGACGACGACGGGCACGGGGCCGACCTGGAGGACGGGGTCGGCATGCAGCTTGGCGAACGGGATCCGCAGCGGGGTGCCGGTGCTCGCGGCGGCCCGGCCCCTGACCGCCCAGCCGGAGGTCCAGTCGCCGGACACGCCGAGGTAGGCGGAGCCGGGCGGCGCGTCGGTACCGGCGCCGCCGTAGGCGAAGTCGACCTGCGGGGCGACCTGGACGAAGCCGTTCACCGAGGCGGCGGCCGAGACCGGGGCGCCCTGGGCCGTCGGTATCCCGGCGCTCACGTCGAGCCGGAGGCTGCCGAGCGGCACCGTCGCACCCTTCGGTCCGGCGTGCACGTCACCGGCCTTCGTCCAGGACACCTTCACATCGGGCAGCAGCTTGTCCACGGAGAACGACGACGGGTCGACCGGTACGGCGCCCTTGGCCGTCTCGTCGCCGAGCAGCGCGTTGAGGGTGGCCGGTTCCGTCTGCACCTCGGTGCCGCCGCCCGTCTCGCCGATCACCTTGGTGACCTTGGCGAGCAGCCCGTGCGGCGCGCCGGGCGCGGGCGCGCTGGCGATCACATCGCCGACGGCGGCCTTGTGCGGGGCGCGGGAGGGGGTGGGCGAGGCCGTCGGGGAGCCGGATGAACTCCCTTGGCGGGCAGGCCGGTCGGAGAGCACGGCCCGCCGGGAGTGGCTGTCGTACGAGCTGATGGCGAGCGCCGTTTTGTGGGCCCGCTGTCCGGAACCGGCCGGTCCCGCCGTGGCGGTCGCGGTGGTGGCGGGAGCGGCGGCGACGGCGAGCGGGCGGTCCGTGCCGTCGGCGGGCCGCCCGTCGGTCTCGGCCTGCCGGCCGTGCCCGGCGGTCGCCGACGGCTCGGCGTGCGGTGCGGCCGAGGAGCAGGCCGCGGTGAGGAAGAGGGCGGTCACGGCGAAGGCGGGCAGCAGGGCACGTCTGTGCCGCATGCGTCTGCGCATGGTGGGTCCTGTGTGAGGTGGGGGGTGGCAGAGAGGTACCGGGCGAGCGTCCTACTGGTGGGTAGAACCGACCGGTAACTCGTATTGAGCCATGAGCATGCCACCCCGCCCGCAGGGTTCCCTCACAATCCGGCCACATCTCAACGTGAGGTGTGACACGGCCGGTTGGAGCCGGCCAGGGCTCAGCGGCCGGCCAGGCCCGTGCCGCCCAGGCGGGTCAGCAGGGACGACAGCTGTGCGATGTCGTCGGCGCTCCATGCCGGTGCGGCGAAGAGTTCCGTGGCCGTCTCCTCGGCCGTGGTGAGCATCTCCTTCAGGCGCCGTCGGCCCGTGGTCGTCAGCGACGCGTAGGCCACGCGCGCGTCCCGGGCATCCGGCTCGCGGGTGACCAGCCCGATCCGCTCCAGCGGGGCCAGCCCGCGCGTGACCCCGGAGGCCGTCAGGCCCAGCGCCTCGGCGAGGTCGACCCGGCGCATACGGCCGCCGGGTGCCTGTCCCAGCCGTAGCAGCACGGTGAAGTCGGCCAGGCTGACCCCGTGCAAGCCGCTCAGCCGGGAGTCGAAGCGCCGGACGAGCGCCGCCTGGGCCCGCACCAGCCGCAGCGCCGCGTCCAGGGTGGCCTGCGGGTCACTCGTGCCTCTCATTTGCCACCTCCTTGAGTACTCAAGTTTATGAGCCGTACGAACGGGCCGCGCGTCGCTGCCGCTTGCCCATCGGCGCCTGGGAGAGGTCCTCGGCGGTGGAACGGAGGTTCTTGAAGCCGTAGCCGCGCTCGGTCAGCCAGGCCTTCGCCGCCTCCTCGGCCCGCTCGGTCGCTTCCAGGATGTCCTCCTCTTCCTCCCCGGTGTCGGAGAAACGGAAGACGAAGGCCGGCCGGGCGGCGATGTCGTAGCTCAGGTTGCCCTCGGGGGTGAACGCGGCGCGCAGCACGTCGTGTTCGGCGGCGTCCGCCAGCAGCGCGGCCCGCTGTGCGTCGGTGAGGCCGTCGAAGGCGCCGCGTACGGTGATCCGGAAAGTGCGTGTACTCATCCCGCGACCATAGGCACGGCGGACCCGCCGCCTCCACCGAGTTTCCGGAGGCCGCCCCGGCCCGCGGAGCCGGCGGGATCCCCCTGTTCCCGCCGGCCCGTCGTCCCCCGTGGCCTCATGATGACCCCGGACCGGTCGCCCGACCCCTCCGCTTGCGTCAACTCCCTCACGACAACCGGGATTCGACCAACCCGCGCCCGAACCCGCGCCGCGCGTCCCACCCCGTCAGGCGGCCTGTCACGAGATGTGCCCGCTCCCGTACAGTCCGGGGGTGCGCGTGCTCCGGCACGGCCACGTCCGGCGGCTCGACGTCGACCAGGAGAAGAGAACATGGACATCGAGGCAGGTCCCGGCTCCCCCGCGGACGTTCCCGGAGCGGGGCGGGCGGTGCCGGAGGCGGAGCCCGCGGTCGTCGAGCGGTGGCGGGCGGCGGGAGGTGAACTGGTCGAGCTGCTGTCCCAGGTGCGGGAGCGGTTCGGCGGGATCGCCGCGTTCCGTCTCGGACCGGCGCCCACCGTGCTCGTCACCGACCCGCAGGCCGTCCAGCACGTACTCGCCCGGCGCCCGGACCAGTACGTCAAGCGTTCGCACCGCGCCCGGCTACTGATCGGCGACGGTGTCGTCGCCGCCACCGGTCCGGCGTGGAAGCGGCAACGCCGCCTGCTCCAGGCCCAGTTCACCGGTACCGGGATGCGCCGCTACGAACACCGGATCACCGAGGCCGCCCGGACCACCGCCGGGCGCTGGGCGGCGTACGCCCGTACCGGGCAGACCCTCGACGTCGGCCGCGAGATGCGCCGCTTCGCGCTCGACGCCATCTGGCGCTCCCTCACCGGGCACGCCCTCGACGACGGGACCGAGCGCGAACTGGCCGCCGTGGCCGCCGTGGCGGCCGCCCTGCCGGCCCTGCCCGCGGATGCCACCGACGCACAGGGCGCCGTCGCCGCCGATCTCGCCCGGATCGACGCGGTCGCCCGGCACGCCGTCGAGGCCGCTCGTGACGGGGCGGCCGGCCCCGACGGCCCGGGCCTGCTGCAGGTGCTGATCGACGCCGCCGCCGAGCACCCGGAGTACACCGACCGGCTGATCCGCGACGAGCTGGTCACGCTGCTCGCGGCCGGGCACGAGACCACCGCCACCACGCTGACCTGGCTCCACCTGCTCCTCGACCGGTATCCCGGCGCCCGCGAGCAGGCGCTCGCCGCCGGCGGCGAAGGCTCGGCGCAGCGCCGACAGGCCATCCAGGCCCTGGTGCACGAGACGCTCCGGCTGTACCCGCCCGCGTGGATCCTGCCCCGCCACGCCGCCGAGGACGACACCCTGGCCGGGTACACCGTGGAGGCGGGCACCGACCTCCTGGTCTGCCCGTACCTCACGCACCGCGATCCCGGACTGTGGCCGGACCCGGAGCACTTCGACCCCCGGCGCTTCCTCACCCCGGACGGCCGGCCCGGCCACCCGGGCGCCTACCTTCCCTTCGGCATGGGCCCCCGAGCCTGCCTCGGGGCGCAGTTCGCGCTCCGGGAATCGACCATCCTCCTGGAGCGTCTGCTGCCGGTCCACACGCCGGTCTTCCACTCCACCCCCGCCAAGACCCGGTACGGCTTCATCGTCAGTCCCGACGGCCCCACCCCGGCATCCCTGGCCCCGCCGCTCACCTGAAACGGGCCGTCGGCGTGCGGCCGGCCGAGGGGGCGGAGGCGCCGTCGCGCGGCCGGCTCCCCGGGCGAGCGCCTACCCTGGAGCCGTACCGTTGCTGCGTGCCCGTACGGGAAGGCGGTGGCGTTCCATGCGGTACGTGGCGGTGAGCGCGCTCAGCCATCCCGGGCTGCTGCGCGAACGGAACGAGGACAGCCTCGTGATCGGGCCGTGGACCCTGTGCGCCACGGTGACGGAGAGTCCGCAGACCCTGCTCTTCCCGCTCGGGACGCCGCTGGTCGTCGCCGTCGCCGACGGGCTCGGCGGGCATCCCGGCGGTGAGGTGGCCAGCGCCCTGACCGTCCGCCGGATGGCGGCCGTCGGATCCGCCCTGGGCAGCGAGGACGCCGTCCGCGACGCCTTGAACGCCTGCAATCGCGCCGTGTACGAGGCCGCCGGCGGCGACCGGGGGAGCGAGCTGGCGGCCATGGGCACGACGGTCGCCGGCACCGTCGTGCAGCCGGGCTCGCTGCTGGTGTTCAACGTGGGCGACAGCCGGGTCTTCGAGGCTTCCCGTGACGGGCTGCGCCAGGTGAGCGTCGACGACAGCCCCCCGCCCGAACCCGGGCGGCGTACCACGTCCATCGTCACCCAGTGCCTGGGCGGCAGCCTCTCCTACCGCGCCGTCCACCCCCATGTGGCGGCCTCGTCCCTGGCTCCCGGCGACCGTTACCTCATCTGCACCGACGGCCTGACCGATCCGCTGCCGGAGGAGGTGCTCCACGAGGTGATGAGGGAGCACGACGACGGCCGGGCGGCGTTCGAGCTGTGGAAGGCCGCCATCGCGGCGGGCGGCCCCGACAACATCACGCTGGCGGTCGTACGCGTCGCGGACGACTAGACGACGAGGGGCCGCCTGGGGGCTCCCAGGGCTCCCAGGGCTCCCAGGGCTCCCAGGGCTCCCGGGGACTCCCAGGGGCTCCCGCGGGGGACATCTCAACGCGCCTCCGCGTCCTCCGGCGGGAAGCCGTACCGACCCTGCAACCGGACGAAGCAGGCCCAGGTCAGGACCCGCAGCCGCGCCAGCCCCGACGCGGTGCGCTCGAAGCACACCACCTGCTCGTGCCCGCCCGGACCGATCGGCTGCACCAGACGGCCGCGCGGCCCCAGCTGGGCGACGAGCGGCGCGGGCACCTCCGGGAACGCCGCCGACACGAGGACGGCGTCGTACGGCGCCCGGTCCGGCACACCGCCGCTGCCGTCGCCGACGCGCAGCTCCACGTTCCGCACGCCCTGACGTGCGAGGTTCACGCGCGCCTGGCGGGCTATGCCCGGCCGCATCTCGATGCTGACCACGTCCGCGGCCAGCCGGGCGAGCAGAGCGGTCTGGAAGCCCAGGCCCGTACCGATCTCCAGGACGTGCTCGCTCCCGCCCAGACCCAGGCTCTCGATCATCATGGCGGACAGCGAGGGCTGTGTGGTCACCTGCCCCTGCCCGATCGCAACGGGTACGTCCCGGTAGGCGTCGGCCTCCTCCCCGGGCGGGACGAATCCCGCCCGGGGAGTCGTCCGCACGGCTTCGAGCAGCCGCTCGTCCCCGACCCCGGCCGCGGTGAGGGCCCGTACGAGATCGTCCGGTGCTCCGGGTACGGAGTGCACGGGCCGGCTCACCACCTCGCGACCGCCTTCGGTGGAGGAGACGCCCTACCGTGGAGACATGACCGAGATCGTCGTCTACGAACTCGACAGGCCCGGGTCGACGCGCTCCTCCGCGGGATCGGCCAGTGGCGCGGAACGGCGGGTCCGCAAGGTGCACGCGGCACCGACGGCCCCGGGTTCGCGCACCGCCGCGGGACCGCGGACCCTGTGCGGCAGGGATACCTTCGCCATGGAGACGGCCGACTGGAAGCCCTCCGAACACCCCGGAGCGCCCTGGTACCCCACGGAACACGCGTCCGTGGTCTGCTCGGACTGCGCCGCCGTGATGGAGACCTGACCGGCGCACCGGCTGCCCGATGCCGCCGCGCCCACGGCGTTCCCGTCGCTCAGCCGCGTTCCACGTACTCCTTGAAGTGCTCCAGATCGCCGCGGACGAGGCGCTCGATCGCGTTCGTCTGGGCGAAGCCCTTCGGTCCGCCGAAGGTGACCCGGACCGTGTCGGGGTCGTACTCCAGGCGTGCCTGGATCCGGGTGTGGTTCCGGTCGATCGGCTGCACCGAGAAGGAGCCCATCAGCTCGGGGCCGCCTCTGGTGAGCCACTCCATCAGGTGCTCGCCGCGGTCGGTGACCTCGGCCTCGACCTCCCGGGCCCGGCCGCCCGCCTCGACCTCCAGATGCGCCCGGCCCCCGGCCTCCGTACGCGCACCTCGCACTCCGTCCATGAAGCGCGGATAGTTCTCCACCCGGTGCAGGGTCTCCCAGGCCCTGTCGACCGGCACCTCGACGTCGACGTGCAGTTCGAGGGTGCTCATGGCCCACCTCCACGTGCAGCTCATGACGCATGGCCTTCTTCTTACAGTGTGCGCCTTGCGGGGTGGGGACAGTATTGGAGTTTCGTATCCTGAATAAGGAATACTGTATACAAAGTCGCTCGCGCGAGAGGAGCCGCTCCATGCTGTTCCGCCTGACCCCGGAGGGCGAGCGACTCGTCGTCTGGTCCAAGCGGATCCTCGCCGAGCACGACGCGTTCAAGGCCGAGGTTGGCCGTCATGCGGTCGGGCAGCACCGGGACGCTAGGGCTGGGCACCACGTCCCGCCGGCCTCCGCACGGCGCTGATCGACCGTGACAGGACCGGCAAAGGATGCGGCCCGTGGTCAGCACTAGTGAGAATCGCGAGGTGGTGCGCTCGTCCGTCGGCACGTACGCGGTGACGACGAACCTGCCCCGCCGCGCGCGAACGCGTCGCCCAGGGCGGTGGCGATCTCGCAGACGATCTGCCACTCGTGCTTGCCCGTCTTCGGCTTCATCACCGCCCGCACCCGGTTGACCCGGCGCTCGGCGTTGGCGAAGGTGCCGTCCTTCTCCAGGAACGACGCGCCGGGCAGGAAGACGCGCGCGAACCCGGCCGTCTCGTTGAGGAACAGGTCCTGTACGACGACCAGGTCCATGGCCGCCAGCGCGGCGCTGACGTGCTGGAGGTTCGGGTCGGAGACATGGCGGTAGCCGGAGAGCTCGGGCGGGAAGGAGCCTGCCCATGTCGCAGGAGCCCTGCACGTTGTTCTGGCCGCGCAGCGGGTTCACGCCGACGCCGTCGCGGCCGATGTTGCCGCGCGCCATCGCGAGGTTCGCCATGCCCATGACCATCGTGGAGTCCTGGCTGTGCTCGGTGACGCAGAGGCCGTAGTAGATCGCCGCGTTGGGCGCCCCCGCGTACAGCCGTGCGGCGGCCCGCAGTTGAGCGGTCGGCACCCCGGTGATGGCCTCGGTGGCCTCCGGGCTGTTCTCCGGGAGGGCGACGAACTCGGCCCATTCGCCGAACCCCTCGCAGCGCTCGTCGACGAAGGACCGGTCGGTCAGGCCCTCGGTGGCCACCACGTGCGCCATGGCGTTGACGACGGCGACGTTGGTGCTCGGCTTGAGCCGCAGATGGTGCGCGGCCTCGATGTGCGGCGAGCGCACCAGGCCGATGCGGCGCGGGTCGACCACGACGAGCTGCGCGCCCTCCCGCAGGCGCCGCTTCATCCGCGAGGCGAACACCGGGTGGCCGTCGGTGGGGTTGGCGCCGATCACCATGATCGGCAGACCCGGGCACACGTGTCGACGTTGTTGTTGCCGAAGGCCGCGCGCACCGTCTTCTGGACGGCATACACCTCTTCGTTGGTGCACCGCGAGGAGCTGATGGCGCCGATCGAGCCCGGGCCGTACGTGTCCTGGATGGCGCGCATCTTCCGGGCGACGGTCCCGATGGCCTCGTCCCACTCGACCTCCCGCCACGGGTCCGTGATCCTCTCGCGGACCATGGGCTTGAGGATGCGGTCGGGATGGGGCGCGTACCCGAAGGCGAAGCGGCCCTTGACGCAGGAGTGGCCCTCGTCCGCCCCGCTGTCCTTGTCGGCGTCCACTGTCGTGCTCGTCGACCACTCCACGAGGTGCGGCTCGCCACAAAACGGATATACGAATTGCGAAATTCTGCAATTGCTTACATGCTGTGGAGATGGAACGTTTCCGGGCCCGAGCCCGTACGGGAGCCGCCCGGATCGCCTGCCTCCTGCCCGGCCGCAGCGACCTCGCGGAGATGCGGCGTGACCCCCGGCGGGATCTGCTGGCCGGCCTGACCGTCGCCATCGTCGCGCTGCCCCTCGCGCTCGGCTTCGGAGTCTCCTCCGGCCTCGGCGCCGAGGCGGGCCTGGCGACCGCCGTCGTCGCGGGCGCGCTGGCCGCGGTGTTCGGCGGCTCCAATCTGCAGGTGTCCGGGCCGACCGGCGCCATGACGGTGGTGCTCGTCCCGATCGTCGGCCGGTACGGGCCGACCGGTGTGCTGACCGTCGGACTGATGGCCGGCCTCATGCTCGTGGCGCTGGCCGCGCTGCGGGCCGGGAAGTACATGCAGTACGTGCCCGCCCCGGTCGTCGAGGGCTTCACCCTCGGCATCGCCTGCGTCATCGGTCTCCAGCAGATCCCGAACGCACTGGGTGTGCCCAAGCCCGAGGGCGAGCGCGTGCTCGTCGTCACCTGGCGGGCGTTCGCGGAGTTCGCCAAGGCGCCGAACTGGACCGCGGTCGGGTTCGCGGTCGCGGTGGCCGCGGTCATGCTGGCCGGTGCGCGGTGGCGGCCGACGATCCCGTTCTCCATCCTCGCCGTGATCGCCGCGACGATCGTCGCGCAGGTCGCGGACCTGGACGCGGCCAAGCCCATCGGTGACCTCCCCGCCGGGCTGCCGCTCCCCTCGCTGTCGTTCCTCGACCTCGGCTCACTGGGCACCCTGCTCGCCCCCGCGGTGGCCGTGGCGGCACTCGCCGCGCTGGAGTCCCTGCTGTCGGCGTCGGTGGCCGACGGCATGACGGTCGGGCAGAAACACGACCCGGACCGGGAGCTGTTCGGGCAGGGCCTGGCCAACATCGCCGCCCCCCTCTTCGGCGGCGTCCCGGCGACCGGCGCGATAGCCCGTACCGCGGTCAACGTCCGCACCGGCGCGAGCTCCCGCTCGGCCGCGCTCACGCACGCCGCGGTCCTCGCCCTGATCGTGTTCGCGGCCGCGCCCCTGGTGTCGAAGATCCCCCTGGCCGCCCTCGCGGGCGTGCTGCTGGCCACCGCGGTCCGCATGGTGGAGGTCGGCTCGCTGCGGGCCATGGCCAAGGCCACCCGCTCGGACGCGCTGATCCTCGTCCTGACCGCGGCCGCGACCCTGGCCCTCGACCTCGTCTACGCAGTGATCATCGGACTGATCGTGGCGGGCGCCCTCGCGCTGCGCGCCGTGGCCAGGCAGGCCCGCTTCGACCGGGTGCCCCTCGATCCCGCCGACCACAGCGTGGAGGAGCATGCCCTGCTCGCCGAGCACATCGTCGCGTACCGCATCGACGGCCCGCTGTTCTTCGCCGCCGCCCACCGCTTCCTGCTGGAGCTGACCGAGGTCGCCGACGTCCGCGTCGTGATCCTGCGGATGTCCCGGGTGTCGACCATGGACGCCACCGGCGCCCTCGTCCTGAAGGACGCGGTGGAGAAGCTGAACCGGCGCGGCATCGTCGTCATGACGTCCGGCATACGGCCCGGCCAGCGCCAGGTTCTCGACTCGGTGGGCGCGCTCGGCCTCCTCCGCCTGGACGGCCGGGAGTACGCCACCACCCCCGAGGCGATCCAGGGCGCGCGCGACCACCTGCAGATGGCCGGCGTCCTGCCCGCCGTCCCCGCGCAGCCGACCGGCCCGAAGACGACGGACAGCACCGAGGAGCCAGCCCGATGAGGCAGCAGCCTGGGCCGCCCGGTGTTCACCCAGCGCGACGTGACCGTCGTACGGCCCGCCCGGCCCGCCCGGCCCGCACGACACGATCCTGAGCATCCCCCCAGACGGTCACCGGCTTCCGCCTCGCCCGCGCCGCGGAGCGCTGAGGTGCACCCCACCCCCATGACGTACGTATCGGCTCACTGAGTGAAAGACACTGGTCCCATGAGTGAAACCCTTCCCCCCTGCCCCGAATGCTCCAGCGCGTACACGTACGAGATGGGCGCGCTCCTCGTCTGCCCGGAATGCGGCCATGAGTGGTCGCCGTCCGGCTCGTCGGCCGACGCGGGCGGGGACAAGGTGATCCGTGATGCGGTCGGCAACCCGCTCGCCGACGGCGACACCGTGACGGTGGTCAAGACGCTCAAGGTCAAGGGCAGCCCGACCGGGATCAAGGCGGGCACCAAGGTGCGCAACATCCGCCTCGTCGACGGGGTGGACGGCCACGACATCGACTGCAAGATCGACGGTTTCGGCGCCATGCAGCTGAAGTCCAGCGTGGTCAAGAAGGTCTGAACCGTGTGGATGCGATGCACCGACGTCCGGCCGGTGGAGCCGAGCCGGTGTGTCGGGGAGGGGACGGCACGATGAGTACGCCGCTGTACCAGCTGAAGGCCGAGTTCTTCAAGACGCTCGGCCATCCCGCCCGCATCCGGGTCCTGGAGCTGCTGAGCGAGCGCGAGCACGCGGTCGCCGAGATGCTGCCCGAGGTGGGCATCGAGCCCGCGCACCTGTCCCAGCAGCTGGCGGTGCTGCGGCGGGCGAACCTGGTGGTGACCCGCAAGGAGGGCTCCACCGTGTACTACTCGCTGACCAGCCCGCACGTGGCCGAGCTGCTCCGGGTCGCGCGGACCATCCTGTCGGGCGTGCTGGCCGGGCAGGCCGAACTGCTGGCCGACCTGCAGGCCGCGCAGGGAGAGGCACCGATAAATCCTCATAAAAACAGGTAAAGTGCGGGGAAAGTGCCGTAACTCCGGCCGCTGAACGCCGTTTTGACCGCCTGTGGACACGTCGTCACCGGGTCAAGGAGGGTTCATGGGCCTGTTGCGCAAGATCCGCGACAGCGGGCGGGTGGCCGAGCCCGCGCCGCCGCGCCCGGCGGGTGAGGCCCCGCCAGGGGCGCGGGAGCTCGGCGGTTCGGCGCAGGTGCGCTGCGTGGACGCGGGCTCCTGCAACGGCTGCGAGATCGAGATCGCCGCGGCCTTCAACCCGGTCTACGACGCCGAGCGGTACGGGGCCCGCCTGGTGGCCTCGCCCCGGCACGCGGACGTGGCGCTGGTGACGGGGCCGGTGACGCGGAACATGGCCGCGCCGCTGCGGCGCACGGTCGCCGCGATGGGAGAGCCGCGGCTGGTGGTCGCGGTCGGGGACTGCGCGATCGACCGCGGAGAGTTCGCGGGCGGGTACGGCGTCGAGGGCGCCGTCTCCGACGTCGTACCGGTCGATCTGGCCGTGCCCGGATGCCCGCCGGAGCCGGGCGAGATCGTGGCGGCGCTCAGGAGGGTGACCGGGCGGTGAGCGCGATCTCGGTCGCCCTCGCGACGGCCACCGCACTGGGCGGCGCGGGCGCGCCGGCCGGTCTCGGACTGCCGGACCGGGTCCGCGTCCCGGTCGTGGGAGTGCTGACGGCGGGTGTGGGGGTGGCGGGTGGCACAGCGGGTGTGGCCGCACTGGGCGGAGGCCGTTGGTCAGCCGGGTTCCCCGGGCTGCTGCCGCTGGCCGGGGCACAGCTGGCGGTGGATGCGTGGGCGGGCCTGTTCCTGGCGGTGGCGGGGGCCGTCTTGGCGGCGGTCGCGGTGTACGGGATCGGCTATGCGCACGGGCACGGCCCGCACGGACTCGGCTCCCGTACGGCGCAGGCGCTGCTGCCGCTGTTCGCGCTCACGCTGATCCTGGTTCCGGCGGCCGCGTCGGTGTCCACGTTCCTGGCGCTGTGGGAGCTGATGGCGCTCACCTCCCTGCTCCTGGTGGCGGCCGAGCACCGGGAGAGGACGACGGTGCGGCAGGCCGGCGTGTGGTACGCGGTGATGACGCATCTGGGGCTCGTACTCCTGCTGGCCGGGCTGGCCCTGTTCGCCGGGCAGGCGGGCGGGGAGTCCTTCGCGGCCCTGCGGGCAGGCGCGGACGGCATGTCGCCGACGGTGCGCGGTCTGGTCTTCGTCCTGGTGGCGGCCGGGTTCATGTCGAAGGCGGGTGCCGTGCCGCTGCACGCCTGGCTGCCGCGCGCACATCCGGAGGCGCCCAGTCCCGTCTCGGCGCTGATGAGCGCCGCCATGGTCAACCTCGGCGTCTACGGTCTGGTGCGGGTCGGCTTCGACCTGCTGCGCGGGGGACCGGCCTGGTGGTGGCTGACGGTGCTCGCGCTGGGCGGGCTGTCCGCGGTGTACGGCATCCTGCAGGCCGCGATGGCCTCGGACCTGAAGCGGCTGCTGGCCTACTCGACCTCGGAGAACATGGGCCTGGTGCTGATCGGTGTCGGCGCCGCGGGCCTGTTCGCGGCGTACGGGGACGCGGCACTGGCCGCGCTGGCGCTCGCGGCAGCGCTGCTGCACGTGGTCAACCACTCGGCGTTCAAGGCGCTGCTGTTCTGCGCGGCGGGCTCGGTGCTGCGGGCCACCGGGGAACGCGACCTGGACCGGCTGGGCGGGCTGCGCTCGCGGATGCCGTTCACGGCGGGCCTGTTCGCCGTCGCCGCGCTGGGCGCGGTGGCGCTGCCGCCGGGCAACGGCTTCATCAGCGAATGGCTGCTGCTGCAGTCCCTGATCCACGGCCTCCAGGTGCCGGGTGTGGCACCGGCTGTCGTCCTGCCCGTCGCCGTGGCGCTGATCGCGCTCTCGGCGGGGCTCGCGGCGGCGGTGTTCGCCAAGGCGCTCGGCGTGGGGTTCTTCGCCCGGCCGCGCGGTGACCGGGCCGCGGCGGCCAAGGAGGCGCCGTCGCTCATGCTCGCCGGGATGGCACTGCTCGCGATCCTGTGCGCGGCCCTCGCGCTGGCGCCCGGACTGCTGGGCGACGGCCTCGACCGGGCCGTGGGCACGGTCGGGCTGCCGGGAAGCGGAGCGGTGTCGGGCGGCGGGCTGAGGGTACGGCTCGCCGACATCTCCGCGTCGTTCTCACCGCTGTGGATCACCGCCGCCCTGACCGGCGTGCTCGTCCTGGCCACCGCGCTGCCCCGCCTCTACGGGCACCGGCGCCGACGCCGGAACGCGCGCCTGTGGGACTGCGGCGGAGGCGCGCCGACCCCGCGCATGGCCTATACCGCGACCTCGTTCGCCGAGCCGCTGCAACGGGTCTTCGACGACGTCCTCGCGCCCGAGCAGGACGTGAACGTCACGCCGGTACGGGAGTCGGCCTACCTGGTGGAGCGGGTGCGCTTCTCCCGCGCGGTGCCCGACCGGATCGAGCACCGGCTGTACGAACCGGTGCTGACCGCCCTCGCCCGTACCGGACGTGCGGCGCGCCGGCTGGCGGGCGGCAGCGTGCATCTCTACCTCGGCTACGGCTTTGCCGGCCTGGTCGTCCTGCTGTTGGCCTTGGCGGTGGGCTGGTGATGAACGGAATCGGATACGCGGCCGTGGTCGGCCAGGTCGTGGTCGTCGTGGCCGGGGCGCCACTCCTGGCCGGGTGGACGCGGCAGGTACGGGCCCGCCTGGAGGGCCGGGCCGGGGCCGGGGTGCTCCAGCCCTGGCGCGACACACGCAAGCTGCTGCGCAAGGAGCCGATCACGCCCGTGGGAACCGGGCCCGCCTTCCGGGCAGCCCCCGCGCTGCTGGTGGCCACCACCGTGGTCGCGGCCGGCCTGGTGCCGTTGCTGTCGACGGACACCCCGGTCAGCGGTCATGCGGACCTGATCGTGGTGGTGGCGCTGATCGCGCTGGGCACGCTGGCCCTCGCGCTGGCCGGGCTGGACACGGGCACGGCGTTCGGCGGGATGGGCGCCTCCCGGGAGATGACGGTGGCCGCGCTGGTCGAGCCGACCATCCTGCTGTCGGTGTTCGCGCTGTCGATACCGGCCGGGACGACCAACATCCCGGCCATCGTCTCCGGCGCCGCCCACGACCCGGCCCGACTCGCCTCCCCGGCCGGGCTGCTGGCCACGACCGCGCTCGCGGTGGCGGTGCTCGCGGAGACCGGCCGGATCCCGGTCGACAACCCCTCCACCCACCTCGAACTGACCATGATCCACGAGGCGATGGTGCTGGAGTACGCGGGCCCGGACCTGGCGCTGGTCGAACTCGGCGCCCAGATGCGGCTCACCCTGCTGCTCGGGCTGCTGTCCTCGCTGTTCGTGCCGTGGGGCATCGCCACGGGCGGCTCCTGGGCGGCCCTCGGGGTGGCCCTGGTGCTGTTCGCGGTGAAGGCGGCGGTGCTGGGTGCGGTGCTGGCGGCGGCCGAGGTGTGCTGGGCCAAGGTGCGGCTGTTCCGGGTGCCCGAGCTGCTCGCCGGTTCCTTCCTGCTGGCGCTGCTCGCGGTGACCGCCTCGTACTTCCTGAACGGAGCGTCATGAGCGACGGACTGTTCACCCAGCTCCTCGACCTGGCCTGCGGGGCCTTTCTGCTGGCCGCCGTGATCGTGCTGTGGCGGCGCGAACTCGCCGCGATCGTCCGGGACTTCGCCTTCCAGGGGGTTGCCCTCGCCGCGATCGCCGTGCTGCTCGGCGCGCACGAGGAGCGGTGGGACCTGGTCGCCGTGGGCCTCGGCGTCGGGGTGCTCAGGGCGGGCGTCCTGCCGTATCTGATGCGGCGCGCCCTGGCCGCGCTCACCGCGGACCGGCAGCGCTACGGCACCGGTGGCGCCGAGACCCGGGAGACCCAGCCGCTGGTCAACGTCGCGGCCTCGCTGCTCACGGCGGCGCTGCTGACCCTGCTGGCCTACGCGGTGGCCCGGCCCCTGACCGTGCTGGACCCGACACCGGCCACCCGGGCCCTGCCGGTGGGCCTGGCCGTCGTCCTGATCGGCTTCTTCGTGCTGGTGACCCGGCGCCGGGCGCTCGCGCAGGTGGTCGGCTTCCTGCTGCTGGACAACGGCATCACCGCCACCGCCTTCCTGGCCACCTCCGGTGTGCCGCTCATCGTGGAACTCGGCGTCTCCTTCGACGTCCTGCTGGCGGTGCTGGTGCTGCAGATCCTCACCACCCGGATGCGGGAGGCGTTCGGCACCACCGACATCGACGACCTGCGGGAGTTGCACGACTGATGCCCCTTACTGCTTCCGCGCTGCTGCTCACCGCGCCCGCCGCCGTGCCGCTGGCCATGGCCGGCGGGTACGCACTTGCCGCAGTGCGCACACGCGCCACCACCGCGGCATGCGCCCCGGCGCTCCCCGAGGCCCGGCAACGAGTGCCCGCACAGGGCTCCGCCCTGGTGACGGAGGTGCCTGAGTCCGGCATGGTGCCTGCGCGCGGCGTGGTGTCTGAGTCCGGAATGGTGCCCGAGCCCGGCACGGTGCCTGCGTCCGGCACGGTGCCCGAGCCCGCCACGATGCCCGAGCCCGGCATGGTGCCTGCGCCCGCCACGATGCCCGAGCCCGGCGTGGTGTCTGCGCCCGGCATGGCGCCCGAGCCCGCCACGGTGCCCGAGCCCGCCACGGTGCCTGCGCCCGCCACGGTGCCCGAGTGGCAAGTGGGGGACCGGGCCGGGCTCGTTTCGCCCGCCGTGATCCTCGCGTGCGGGAGCCTGCTCGCGACGGACGTGCTCGACGGCGGAACCCGGCACGCGTACTCGGGCCTGCTGCGCGCGGACGCGCTGACCGCGTGGATGCTGCTGGTGGTCGGCGCCGTCGCACTGATCGCCTGCGGCTCGGCCCCCGGGTACCTGAGGGGCGAGCGGCTCGCCGGGCGGGCGACGGACCGGACGGTGTGGCGCTACCACGTCCTCGTCCAGGCGTTCCTGGCCGCGATGTGCCTGGCCGTCGTCACCGCGAACCTGGGCGTGCTGTGGGTCGCGGTCGAGGCCACCACCATCGTCACCGCCTTCCTCGTCGGGCGCCGCCGCACCCGCGCATCCGTCGAGGCGGCCTGGAAGTACGTGGTGATCTGCTCGGCCGGGATCGCGCTCGCCTTCCTCGGCACGGTCCTGATCTACTACGCGGCCCGGCAGGCGGGCATCGCCGAGGCATGGGCGCTGGACTGGCCCACCCTGGTCGCCCGCGCAGACCGCCTCGACCCGGCGGTCACCCGGCTCGGCATCACGCTCGTCGTGCTCGGCTTCGGCGCCAAGGCCGGTCTGGTCCCGCTGCACGCCTGGCTGCCGGACGCCCACAGCCAGGCCCCGGCGCCGGTCTCCGCGCTGATGTCGGGGGTACTGCTCTCCGTCGCCCTCGCCGCGGTCCTGCGCTACCGGGTCATCGCGGACGCCGCTCTCGGCGCCGACTTCACCCGGGTCCTGCTGGCCGGGATCGCCCTGCTCACCCTCGCCCTCGCCGCCGGGCTGCTGCTCGCCCAGCGCGACTACAAACGGATGCTCGCCTACTCGTCCATGGAGCACATGAGCCTGATCGCCCTGGCCGCGGCGATCGGCAGCCCCCTCGCCCTGTCCGCCGCACTGCTGCACATCGCCGGCCACGGCCTGGCCAAGTCCGTCGCCTTCTGCGCCTCCGGCCGGATCCTGTGGTTGCGGGGCACCAGCCGGATCGGTCGGGTGCGCGGACTGATCGCCCAAGTGCCTTGGCTGGGCGGCGTTTTCGGGCTGGCCATGGCGGCACTGCTCGGCTTCCCGCCGTTCAGCCTCTTCGCCTCCGAACTCGGCATCGCCCGCGCCGGATTCGCCGCCGGAGGCGGTCTGGGGTGGGCCATGGCGGTGGCCCTCCTCCTGGTTCTGGTCGCCTTCGCGGCGCTCGCCGTGCGCACCGCGCGGATGCTGCTCGGCACCGCGCCCGCCGCGCCCGCCGCGCCCGAGGCGCCGGCCGCGCTGTGGCCCCTGGTGCTGGGGCTGATCGCCTGTGCCGTGCTGGGTGTGGCGACGGGCCCGCTCGGCGACCTGCTGTCCCAGGCCGCCGCCGTCCTCGAAAGGCCGTGACCGATGCGCACCGTCCACGACGTCCACACCACCCAACTGGCCGAGCGGGCAGAGGCGTTGCTGCGCGCGGGCCACCGCCTCGCCCTGGTCGCCGCCCACCACGACCCGGACGCCGTCCGCGTGGTGTACCTCTTCGTCGCCGGGCCGCCCGACACCCGCACCGAACTCCACGTCCGCCTCGACCCCGGCCGGCCCGAAGTGCCGACGCTCGCCCCTGTCTCCTTCCCCGCGGGCCGGTTCGAGCGGGAGATGCGCGACGTGCACGGCGTCGTCCCCCTGGACCACCCCCTCCCACGCCGCCTGGTACGCCATTTCCACTGGCCCCGCGGCTGGTACCCGATGCGCCCCGACGCCGGCCCGCCGCCGCCCTTCGGTGAGCAGGAAGGCCCGTACCCCTTCCTGGAAGTGGAGGGCGAGGGCGTGTACGAGATCCCCGTCGGCCCGGTGCACGCGGGGCTGATCGAGCCCGGCCACTTCCGCTTCTCGGTCGTCGGGGAGACCATCCTCAGGCTCAAGGCCCGCCTGTGGTTCGTCCACAAGGGCATCGAGGGACTCTTCCAGGGCCGTACGGTCGCCGCCGGGCTCCCGCTCGCCGAGCGCATCAGCGGCGACACGGCCGTCGGCCACGCCCTCGCGTACTGCCTGGCCGTCGAAGAGGCCACCGGCACCGAGGTCCCGGCCGAGGCCGGACGGGCCCGCGCCCTGCTTCTGGAACTGGAGCGGATCCACAACCACGTCGCCGACCTCGGCATGCTCTGCAACGACGTCGGCCACGGCATCCTCAACGCCCACGCCCAGCGCATCCGGGAACAACTCCTGCGCCTCAACAAGGAGGTCACCGGCCACCGGCTGCTGCGCGGCGGCGTCCTGCCCGGCGGCGCCTGCCTCCGGTCCGTGCCCGGCGTACGACGCCTGAAGGCGATCGGCGAGGACATCCGCGAGATCACCGACCTCGCCCTGGGCCACTCCACCGTTCGTGACCGCTTCACCGGGACCGCCGTCCTGAAGACCGACGCCGCCCGGGAGATCGGCTGCCTCGGCTACGTCGCCCGCGCCAGCGGACTGGCCGAGGACGCCCGCGCCGCACACCCCTTCACGGAGTACGGCACCCAGCTGGACGTACCCGCGCACGACAGCGGCGACGTCCTGGCCCGCTTCCTCGTCCGCGCCCAGGAGATCGAGACGTCCCTGCTCCTGATCGAACGGTTCGCCGAGGATCTCGGCACGCCTGGCGCCGTACCGCCGCCCTCACCCGCACCAGGCACCGGCACCGGTCCCGGCACGGGCGTGGGCCTGGTGGAGGGCTGGCGGGGCACCATCACCACCCGCGTCGAACTCGCCCCGGACGGGACGCTGGCCCGGGTGCGGCCGGTCGACCCGTCGTTCTTCAACTGGCCCGCGCTGCCGGTGGCGCTGGCGGACACGATCGTCCCGGACTTCCCCCTCACCAACAAGAGCTTCAACCTCTCCTACGCCGGCAACGACCTGTGACGCGGGCGGCCTCAAGCCGGTACCAGGGGACGCGGATCAGAAGGGCTTGGTCGGCAGGTACTTGCCGTCCAGGGTGATGACGGCGCGCTCGCCGCCCTCGGGGTCGGCGACCTTCTTCACGTCCAGCCTGAAGTTGATCGCGGAGATGATGCCGTCGCCGAACTGCTCGTGGACGAGGGCCTTGAGGGTGGTGCCGTAGACCTGGAGCATCTCGTGGAAGCGGTAGATCGTCGGGTCGGTGGGGATGCCGCCGGGGATCGAGCCACGGGTCGGGATGGTCCGCAGCACCATCGCCGCATCGTCGTCCAGGCCCAGCAGGCCGGCCACCGCCTTCGCGGAGTTCTCCGGCAGGGGGTGCTGGCCGAGCACGGCCGCGGTGGTGAAGGCGACCGACAGGCCGGCGGCGTCGGCGATCTGCTGCCAGGAGAGGTTCTTGCGGGTCTTGGCCTCCACGGCCTGAGCGGCCAGGGCCTGGCGGGCGGAGGGGTCGAACTGGGCGTGCGTCATGGGTGGGTTCCTTTCACTGTGTGCCCCGTGCGCGCATCGGGCGCGGCAGCGGGCGGGTTCGGGGGTGGCGGTCCCGGGACGCGCTGACAGGGCCGGCCCGGGAAGCCGGGGTCAGGCCGCGAGTGGGGCGGCGGGGCCGGTGGCCTTGATCTCCTCGACGCGGCCGGTGGCGATGTCGAAGACCCAGCCGCGCAGAGTGACCTTCTGCTCCGCCAGGGCGCGGGCGACCGACGGGTGGGTGGCCAGGTTCGCCAGCTGAGCCAGCACGTTCTGCCGTACCAGGGCCGGTACGTCCCCGGCGGTGGCGGTACGGGCCACCGAGGCGTCGGCGAGCCGCAGCCAGTCGGCGACGGCCGGGGCATCGCTCAGGTCGTGACCGTGGGCGAGCGTGGTCATCGCGCCGCACGCGGAGTGCCCGCAGACGACGATGTCCGCCACACCGAGCACGGCGACGGCGTACTCGACGCTCGCCGCGATCCCGTCGGCGCCGGGGGTGTAGGCGGGGACGAGGTTGCCGGCGGTGCGGACGACGAACAGCTCGCCGGGCCGGCACCCGGTGATCAGTTCGGGGACGACGCGGGCGTCGGAGCAGCCGATGTACAGCGTGTGGGGCCTGTGGTGGTCGGCCAGGTGGGCGAAGAGCTCCTTCTTGGCCGGGAAGACGTCCCGCTGGAAGCGCGCGACGCCCTCGGCGAGGTCATGCATGGGTCACTCCTTTCGTGGCGGCCCGGCCCGTGCGGCCCGGCGAGATCCACCATGCATGACCTCGATGTATAGCGTCCAAGACGCATTAATCATGGCTGCTATTGGTCTCATCTATAGTCGGGTCCATGGCCCTGGAACTGCGTCACCTTCGCTATCTGCTCGCCGTGGCGGATCACGGCAACTTCACCCGCGCCGCCGAGGACCTGCACATCTCCCAGCCCACGCTGTCCCAGCAGATCAAGCAGCTCGAACGGACCCTGGGCACGCAGCTGCTGGACCGCACCGGCCGCACCGTACGCCTCACCGACGCCGGCGAGGCCTACGCCCACCACGCCCGGAGCGCGCTGCGGGACCTGGCCGCCGCCGAGCGTGCCGTCCACGACGTGCAGGACCTCTCCCGCGGGCAGCTGCGGCTGGCGGTCACGCCCACCTTCACGGCCTACCTCGTCGGCCCGCTCACCGCGGAACTCCACACCCGCCATCCCGGCATCACCCTCACCGTGCGCGAGACGGCCCAGGACCTCATCGAAACCGGCCTGCTCGCCGACGAGTTCGATCTCGGCATTGCCTTCCAGGGCTCCCACCTGCCCGGCATCACCGCCACCGCCCTGTTCACCGAGACGCTCACCCTGGTCGCCGGCACCCACCACCCTGCCGCCGGCCGGCCCGGCCCGCTACCGGTGCGAGACCTCGCCGACCGCCAACTGGCCCTGCTCAGCACCGACTTCGCCACCCGCGGCCACATCGACGCCTACCTCGAACAACACCACGTCAGCCCCCGCATCGGCGTCGAGGCCAATTCCATCCAGGCCCTCATCGAAGTCGTCCAGCACACCCCGCTCGCCACCGTCCTCCCCGACGCCGTCACCCACGACCACCCCCGCCTCACCCCCATCCCGCTCGACCCCACCCTCCCCACCCGCACCGTCACCCTCCTCCGCCGCACCGACGCCTACCAAAGCGCCGCCACCCGCGCCTTCACCCACCTCACCCACGACCTCGTACGCACACGCGGATACACCCCAGCCCCTTGAAAATGGCCTGGCTCTCGCTCGATCGGGTGAGAAACCGGCAGCACCGCACGTGCGCCGAGCCCATCGCATAGGTTCAAGGACGAAGTCACCGAGTGAGCAGGTAGCACTGAAGGGGCGCTGTGGGCACTCGTCACTTCCTACCGAGGGATTGCCCACCGGAATTCGACAGCGCGGCTTCCACGCCGCGTCCAGATCCAGAGGCTCCCGGCAGCGGAATGCAGCGGTACGCACTGCGCGTCCTCGTCCTGCTGTGCGCCGGATACTCCGTCGGTTCGGCACTCGGCTGGGGCTCGAGCGGAGTCGCCCTATTCATGGGGGATTTCGGCCTGAGCGCCGCGGCGGGCACCGCCGCCGTGTCGTGCTTCCTCTATGCGCGCAGCCCCGGTGTCCGCTTGCGCCCCGCCTGGCTGCTGTTCGCCCTCTCCTCGGCGATGGCGGCCCTCGGCTACCTGGTCTGGGGATGGTACGAGGTCGTGCTCGAGCGGCCCGTGCCCAACGCCGGCTACGCCGATCTGTTCTTCCTGTGCTTCGCGGCGCCCGCCGTCGTCGGAATCCTGGTGTTCGCCAAACGGCCCGTGACGAAGACCGGCTGGGTCTGCCTGGCGCTGGACGCCTTGCTGATCGGCGGCTCGCTGCTCACGCTGTCGTGGAGCCTCGCGCTCGCCCAGGCGGCCCGGTCGGGCGGACCGAGCGTGGCGCACACCGCGCTGTCGCTGGCGTACCCGCTGCTGGACATCGCCCTGGTCAGCGTGGTGCTCACCCTGCACTTCCGGCGCTCCGCGGTGAACCGCACGGCGGTCGGCACCGCCATCGGCGCGCTGGCGCTGACGGTGATGTGCGACGCCCTGTTCACCTCGCCGCTGCTGCACAACCGCTATCACTCGGGCCAGTTGCTCGACGCGGGTTGGTTCGCCGGCTCCCTGCTCCTCGCATACGCCCCCTGGGCCGCGTCCCGGAACGGGCATCAGGAGACCGCCGATGGTCGCGGTTGGTATCCGGCCACGGAGCCGATGCGGAAGTCGCCGGCAGCTCAAACGCCCTATCTGTCCGCCGCTGTCTGCACGTTGGGGATCCTCTACAACGTCCTCAACGGCCGCAGTGTCGACCGGGTGGTGCTTCTCACCGGCGCCACGGTCGTGCTCGCCCTCGTGGTGCGCCAGGGCGTCATGCTGCTGGACAACATCACCCTCACCCAGGAACTGGCGCAGAAGGAGAACCACTTCCGCTCCCTGGCGCGGGACTCCGGCGACGTCATCATGATCGCCGCGCCCAACGGCATCCTCCAGTACGTCTCCCCGGCCGTCAGCCATGTTCTCGGTCGCGAGGCCGATGAGCTGATCGGCTCCGAACTCGCCGCGCTCATTCACCCCGACGATCTCGGCCGTGTCCTCTACGAGGTGCGCCGCTTCCTCGCCGTCGGCTCCCGGAAAGTACCCACCACCTGCTTCGAGTGCCGCTTCCGGTCCGGCGACGGCAGCTGGCTCAACGTCGAGTCCACCGTCAGCCGCCACCACGGCGGCCTCATCTTCAACAGCCGGGACGTGACCGAAAGGGTGCGCCTGCAGGCGCAGCTGCTGCACAACGCCGAACACGATCCGCTCACCGACCTGCCCAACCGCGCCCTGTTCACCAAGCGCGTCGAACAGACCCTGTCCGGCCACCGCGACGACGACCACGTCATCGCCGTGCTCTTTGTCGACCTCGACGACTTCAAGTCCGTGAACGATCGCTTCGGTCACCAGGCGGGCGACGAACTCCTCGTCCAGGCCGCCCACAGACTCAAGGAGATCGTAGGGAACGAGGACACCGCGGCCCGCCTCGGCGGCGACGAGTTCGCGGCTCTCATCGTGGACGACAGCGGCCGCGACCACTCAGCCGGCGAACAGCACGTCCTGGAGCTCGCCCACCGGGTGAGAATCACCCTGTCCCAGCCTTGCACCATCGACGGCAACGACATCGAGGTCACCGCCTCCATCGGCGTCGCCTTCGCCGAACCGGCCCTTGGGGCGGGCGAGTTGCTGCTCAACGCCGACCTGGCCGCGTACCGCGCCAAGGCTTGGGGGAAGGACCGGGTCGAGCTGTACGCGCCGCATATGCAGGACGAGACCCCTGCGGTGGCCCGAACGGCCGGCGAGACGCTGGAGCACACCCTCGCCAGGCTCCTTGTCCGTCTCGGGCCGCCTCCCGAGCCCATCGAACTCGAATACGCCCCAGCAGGAAACGGCGACGGAGGCGCCCGGCAGTGAGTACGGAAGAAAGCAGCAGTGCTCTGCCCCTCCCGCACGACGACCCCGTCGTCTCGGCGGGTCTGGACGTCGCCATGAAATGGGGTGCCGCACTTGGTGGGCCGGAGAAACTCAAAATTGCCTTCGAAGCCCTGGAACCCCAGCTCAAACGGGAGCATCAAATCCGGCTCAAACAGCTGGACATGCAGCGGGAGGCCACCGCACGCGCTGAAGAGAACGCCAGGGCCACCGCGGAACGCATGGTGCGACTGGCGCGGGAAAAACGCCAGGCCGCACTCCGGATGACCGGCTTGTACCTGAGTGCCGTGATCAGTGTCGCCATGCTTCTTGCCGGCGCATACGTGGCCAAGGAGAAATGGTGGCTTTCGCCCCTTCTGTGGGGCCCCAGCCTGGTGGCCATGGGCAAGTTGTACGCACTGGGCCGTAGCGACGCTGATGACATGAAGGCCGTGTCTTTGGGCGCCAGGGCCGCGACGACGAGCGCAGCCCAGCAGGCGCAGCCCCCACCCGTCCCTTGACGTCATCCACGGTGATGTGGCGCGAGGCATGCCGCGCCACTGAAGCCGGGGGCAATTGGAATGATCCGCCTATAAGGTCGCCACTCTGCCCCTACCATGTGGTTCGTTGCGCGGCACAGGAGGCAGAGGGGGAGCCATGTCGCAGCTCGTGCGCTTGCAGATGCCGGATGATCAGGTCATGTGGGCAACGGTCGATGAGGTTGACGGACCGAGCGACTCCGGTCTCGGCGAACGGATCACGGAAAAGCTTGAGGGCTTCCATGAGTCCCTCCAGACCATCGCCGGCAATGTGCGCAGCGCCGTGGCGTCAGCCCGCCCTGACGAGATCAGTGTCGAGTTCGGTCTGGAACTGGCCGCCGGCGAAAACGGCATTGTCGCCGCCCTGGTCGGCGGTAGCGGCAAGGCGGCGTTCAAGGTGACCTTGACCTGGACCGGCCAGGGGCTGCCCGTTACACCCGCCGCACCCGTGGTGCCACCGCAGCCGGCACAGCCCCCGACCGTACCTCCGGTGCCACAGGCTCAGGACTGAGGCCATCCGCCGTGCGCAGGCCCTTGCCACTGTCACTCCTTCAGGAACACCTGGGCGCCTGCCGCGTGCGCGTCCTCGGAGTGACGCAGGGGACGGGCTTCTTCGTCGCCCCGGGCTATGTGGTGACCTGCGCCCATGTGGCCGGGGCACAGCCCGGCACGGGGTTACCCGTGTTCTGGAACGACATCGAGTTCGAAGGAACCGTGCTGACCGCGTCGGCCCCGGCCAAGGGCCGGGAGTTGTGGCCGTATCCGGATCTGGCCGTCGTACGGCTCCTCGACGCACCCGCGGATCACCCGTGTGTCTGGCTGGATACCGTCCCTCCTTCGCGCGACGCCCGCCTGACCGCGGTCGGCTTCTCCGGCATCTACGAGTCCGGCAGCGCAGCCGAGCGTTCCGCCGCCCTCATCCGCGGGGGCACGACGAAGCTGCATGGCGGCCCGATGCTGGAGTTGGTGGGCGGCGAGGTCAACCAGGGGCTGTCCGGCGGCCCGGTGTTGAACCATGAGTCCGGCGGCGTCTGCGCGATCGTCAAGGCCACCAGACTGCGGAACACCTCCATGGGAGGTCTGGGTACCCCCGTAAGCGCGCTGAGGCTGCTGGACGCGGAGGTCTACCGCACCCTCATACGGGCACACGATGCCTTCCACGGGAAGGACGACCGGTGGGCCCGCCTGTCCGACCACGTCATCGGGTGCGACATGGGAGGGGCCGACGTGGGACCCGACCCGGTGCTCAGCCCCACCGAGGGACGGCAACTGCTGGCGATCTTCTCCCAGCTGCCGACGGGACCGAGTACGAGCAGCCATCTCGCCGCGTTCTTCGCGGCTGCCGTCGAAGGTGCCCTCCCGCCCGCGACGTTCCCCCTCCTGGACCACCGTGACGTCTTCACCGAGCTGGCCGCCCAGATGCCACCCGAGGGTGGTCGACTTCCCTACGAGCTGGCTTTCGCCGCTGATCTCGCCCGTAAGGCCGCGACGGCTGGTCCGGCCTGTCAGGGCGCCGCGCAGCAGCTGCGCGACCGGGTGCTGATCACGGCGGGCAGGCTCGGGCTCGGGGGGATGGTCCAGCGGCGCCTGGCCGAGGGGCCCGTGTCGGCCGTCCAGTCATCGATCATCGGCCGGATCCGCCATTCCATGCGCGATCGGCGGCTGTACCACGTCATGGTGTGGCGTTACCGCTCAGAGAGCGATATTGATCCGGCTGCCCCGGAGTCGGACGCGCTTCCCCTGAACCAGGCGATCGAGCATCTGGCGGCGCTGCTGCCCGAACAGATCGAGATCATGGGCGGGGTCACCCGCCCCGGTCTGATCGAGTTGATCCTCCCGAAAGAGGCACTCGACGAAGGATTTGCCGATCTGTCGCTCTGGCCGCAGTTTCCCTGGTTCTCACTGGGCCGCAAACAGCATGTGGTGGTCCGCCCGCTCGAGCGACACGAGGCGCCGTCGTTGCACGCGGCATGGGCTGAGCGCTGGCACCAACTGGATGGCAAGGCGGTCAGCGAGATGATGGTGTGCGTATGCGGACAGGGCGATCAGCATCAGGCCGCGCTGGACGCCACGTTCGACAGCGACCCGACATTGGCCGCGCTCGCGCTCGCCGGCTCGCCGCAGTCGCCGCCGGTCTCGGATGCCTACCAGGTGGCCGTCGCATCCGGAGTCCCGATGATGATGTGGCGGCGGGGCAGCCCGGCCTGCGAGCGGGATGACGGCAGCCGGTGCGGGGCGCCGGGGCGTCTGACCTGCCCCGGCAACGGGTTCTTCGCCGAACTGTGCGCCGCCCTGGACGACACGCGGCGAGACGAACTGCCCGAGAGGATCCGCCGGTTGCGCATCGACGCGCGGAAGCCCCCGACGAGGGAGGGGCATCTCGGCGACGACATCGTTCTGCTGTGGGACGACCCTCGACGCCAGATACCCCGATCTCCCTTGGCCCCGGCTCAGGAAGGACGCCCCTGATGAGCGAGTGGCGGATTTACCAAGGCGTGCGCGAACCGCACGACGGCATCGACCGCCTGCCGGACCCGCCGCCCTGGCGGGACTTCGAGCACGCTGGTGAAGTTACCCCGTTCGACCGGAACGCCGAGGCCCACGGGGACCGACGGCTCCCCAGGGCTGACGCGTACAAGGCCGAGGAAGGCACCATCGAGGCGGTCAACACCGCCCTGTACCTACGCCGCCCCCTGTTGGTGACGGGCGATCCCGGCGTCGGCAAGTCCACGCTGGCGTACGCGGTCGCCCGTGAACTGAAGCTGGGCACGGTGCTGCGCTGGCCGATCAACAGCAAAACCGGATTGCGCGACGGTCTGTACCAGTACGACTCTCTGGGCCGCCTGGAGGACGCCGGAGTCGACCGTGCGGTCGGCGCCTCCGCAAGTGGTGCCGCAGAAGCGAGCGGGCAGGGCGACGAGACCGGAAAACGTGACGTGGATCCTGCCACAGAGGCGGCACGAGGTACGGACGTCGGTCGCTTTCTGCGGCTCGGGCCGCTCGGTACCGCTCTGGCGCCGTACGCACTACCACGCGTCCTGCTCATCGACGAGATCGACAAGAGCGACATCGACCTGCCCAACGATCTCCTCGACGTCTTCGAGGAAGGCATGTTCGAGATCCCGGAGCTCTCCAGGGTCACCGACAAGCAGCCGAGGGTCCGGGTCCGCCCTGCCGATGACGGCGAACCGGTCACGGTCGTGCGTGGCAAGGTGCGCTGCCGCACCTTCCCCTTCGTCATCCTCACCAGCAATGGCGAGCGTGAGTTCCCGCCCGCCTTCCTGCGACGCTGCATCCGGCTCAATCTTCCGGCTGTCGACAACGACGAACGGCTGCGGACGATCGTGCGGGCGCATCTCCCGACAGCGGCAGAGGACGCCGACGAAGTCATCAGCAGGTTTCTCCGACACGCCGAATCGGGCGAGCTGGCCACCGACCAGCTGCTCAACGCCGTCTATCTGGTGAGCCGTACGACAAGTGACGGTGCGCCGAGCCTCGACCGGCTCACCGAATTGGTGTTCCAGCATCTCAACGTGACGGTACCGGCGGAGTCGTGATCGAGCGATTCGGCTCGTTGCTCGCTGGAATCACTCCGGTGGAGCAGCCGCCCACACCTCGTGAAGTTGCCGAACTGATCTGGCTGGCACGGAATTTGCCTGAAGAAACCGGGCAGGACGGGCCGGTCACATTGCCGCCGGAGGGCCGAGCAACGCCGTCCCCCACGGGGAGCGCCCCGGTCTCAGAGCCATCGGAGGCCAGTGCCGCCGACCGAGGCGATGCCGAGGCCACGAGGTTGTATCTGCCCTGGCCCGGCTGCCCGAACGAGGGGGCGGAAACACAGGCAGAGCAGGCGGCACCGGTTCGCGTGGGCGGGTCGGCGGCGCTGCCCCGCCGTCGGGAACTGGCGCGCGCCCTGCGCCCGCTCAAACGCCGTGTCCCCTCCACGGTGAACACGGTTCTCGACGAGGATGCCACTGCGAGCCGAATCGCCGACCATCACCACTGGATCCCGGTGTTCACACCGGCCGAGGACCGATGGCTCGACCTCTTGATCGTCCTGGACGCGTACAGCGAGAGTGGCATTTTCTGGGAGCCACTCGCACGCGAATTGCGCACCCTGTGTCAACAGCTCGGGGCCTTCCGTGATGTACGCCTGTGCCGTCTCCTGGCACGGAGCGACGGCTCTCCAGGGCTCGGAGCCGGTGCCGTGACCCCGCCGCATCGGCTGCGCTCGACGAGTTCAGCCGTCGATTCCACCGGTCGCACGGTCACCCTCCTCCTCACGGACGGCGTGGCACCGGCTTGGCGCTCCGAGGTACTGCGGGGGGTGCTGCGAAAGTGGGCAGCCAGTGGCCCGACGGCGATACTCCAGGCACTGCCTGAGCATGCGTGGGAGCGGACCGCCCTGGCGCCCGAGCCGGTCCGCCTTCGCAGCACGGAAGCGGGCGGGACCAACTCCACCCTGCTGTACACCGGTTATGGCTTGCGCCCGGATGGTCCGAAGCGGGGCGCTCTTCCCGTACCGGTGTTGGGAGTCAGCCCCGAGTGGCTTGCCCCGTGGGCGCACGCAATCGCGGAACCTGCCGCGTTCGACGCCGCCGCGGTACTGCTGCCTGCATCTGCGGCACGCTCGCGGCCCCACTCCGGCGTGCTCGACATGAGCGAAGTGCCCGGACAGGGCGTCACGTTCGAGGATTTCCGGGCCCAAGCGCAGCCCGGTGTCCTCCGTCTCGCTGCGTACCTCGCGGCCGCCCCGCTCAATCTGGCGGTCATGCGTACGGTGCAGTCCGCGATGCTGCCGGACAGTCCCCTGTCCGACCTGGCGGAGATCGTCTACAGCGGGCTCCTGCGGAGAGTGCGCGGCGGCAA
Organism: Streptomyces sp. NPDC001709; assembly: GCF_053596375.1. Taxonomy (NCBI): domain Bacteria; kingdom Bacillati; phylum Actinomycetota; class Actinomycetes; order Kitasatosporales; family Streptomycetaceae; genus Streptomyces; species Streptomyces sp. NPDC001709. The sequence continues at coordinate 75,294 of NZ_JBSFGB010000002.1, forward strand.
CCGCACCGACGATGCACTGGGCCAGGTCTACGAGTTCGTTCCGGGCGTACGTGAGCGCCTGCTGAGCGGCCTCCGCCGGGACGAGGCCGACGAAGTGATCGCCACCGTCTCCGCGTACGTGGACCGTAACGCCCCGACGGTCAGCGCCCGCTTCACGGCCACTGTGCCCGACCCCGACGGAACGCTCACCCTCCCGGCCGGCGCGCGTCACTGGGCAGAGGTCCACAACCTGGTACGCCGGCGACAAGGCAGACGTCCGGCGTCGGCAACACTACGCGAGCAGGCGACGCCGGACGTGGCAACGAAGCCCACGCCAGAACCCGCTGAACCGGCAACACGATCCACTGTTCTCGTCCTGACCGCCCTCGGTCTCGAGTACAACGCCATCCGCGCGCACGTCGAGGAGCGACGGAAGTTCGTGCACCCGAGGAACGGGACCTTGGTCGAGATGGGCCAACTGCCAGGTACTTCCTGGCATGTTGCCATCGCCGAACTGGGCATGGGCGCCGCGCAGTCCGCCGCTCTCACCACAGCTCTCATCGACTGGCTGCAGCCCGAAGCCGTGTTCTTCATCGGTGTCGCCGGCAGTCTGAAGGACGACGTCGGGATCGGGGACGTCGTCGTGGGCACGCGGGTGTACGAGATACACGGCGGCAAGCAGACACCCGAGGGTCTGCTCGTCCGGCCGAGGGCCCTGCCGACCTCGCTCGCGCTCCAACAGGCGGCGCGTTCCGCCGTGCGAGACGTGCCCGACGTACGGGTGCACTTCATGCCGATCGCCACCGGGGACGTGGTCCTGGCGGAAGCCGGGTCCGAGATCGCCCAGCTCCTCCGCAGGAGCTACGACGACGTCGGCGCGATCGAGATGGGGGGCTCCGGGGCAGCCCACGTGGCCCATCTGAACGGCCAGTTGGACACCCTGGTGATCCGGGGCATCAGCGACCGGGCAGACGGGGGCAAGAGCGGAGCCCACGCCCCGGGTGCACAGCAGCTCGCCGTCAGTCATGCGGCCGCAGTGACGGCGGCGGTGCTGCGTAAACACCAGCCTCGCAAGGGATCCTCCCTTTCCTCCGACTCCGAGCAGGGGTCCCATCGGCTTGGGGACGACGGAGCCACGTACGACGGAGATCACATTGACTTCCGGGATGGCACCTTCCATGGCCCCGTCATCGGAAAGGCAACCGGACGCAGTAGCGGCGAGAGCACCGCTCACGGCCCGGTCCCGCGAGCGGCCACCACGCTGCCGCCCCGCCCCCCGGGCTTCACCGGCCGATCGGCGGAGTTGGACCGCCTGCTCCCGCAGCTCTCACCCGACGAGGACGCATTGGCTGCGCTCCCGGCCCACATCCTCGCCGTCACGGGTATGGGCGGCATCGGCAAGACGGCGCTGGCGGTGGAGGCGGCGCACCGGGCTCGTGCGCGGGGTTGGTTCCCGGGCGGGACGCTCTTGGTGGACTTGCGCGGGTCTGACGAGGATCCGGTCAAGGCTGATCAGGCGGTTGTGGCCCTGCTCGGCGCACTCGGCGTGCGGGACCGGGATCTGCCGCCGACGACGGAGCGCCGGTACGACGCATACCGCGCGCTCCTCGCCGACCGACGGGACCGGATGCTGCTGATCCTGGACAACGCGTTGGACCCGACCGAGTGCCTGCCGCTCCTGCCCGGCACGGACCGGCACCGGGTGCTCATCACCTCCCGGGACCGTCGCGATCGCCTTCCGATACGCCTCATCCACCTGGAGACACTCGCCCCGGACGACTCCGTCGCCCTCGTGACCCGTGCCCTGCACGACACCGACGAACGCGACGACCGCCCGGCCCGCGAATTGGACGCGCTGCGTGAACTGACCGATCTGTGCGGCCACTTGCCCCTTGTCCTCCTGATCGCCGCGGGGATGCTGCACCGGCGACGCTATCGGGCCATTGCCTCTCTGGTGGCCGAGATCCGGGATGCCGGGGCTGCCGCCGGCGCTGACAGTGCCGGCCCCGGAACGGACCCGTACGGAAGCTCACTCACCGTGCGTCCCGTGCTGGAGACCTCGTACCGTCAATTGCCGCCCGACCAGGCCCGGCTGCTGCGCCTGCTCTGCCTCGCTCCGGGTCCGGAGACCGGTACCGAGGCGCTCGCCGCTCTGACCGACACAGATGCGGTGACCGTGTTGTCCCGGCTGGAGGAACTGGCCGCCCGATATCTCGTCACACCGGTGCGGGACGTCGACGGGACGGCCTCCGCCACGCGTTGGCGGGTGCATGACGTGGTGCGGGCGTTCGGGGCAGGTGTCGTGACGGGAGCACAATCCCGACCGGCGGGGTCTGCGCATGCCGGCGGCCGTGACAACAGCGATACATCACTGCCCTCGCCGCCTCCAGTGCGAACTACCGTCAGCGACCACGTGCCACGTACCGACCTTTTCTGGGAGTTGGCGGGACTGATCGCGCGCGTTCCGGGGCTGGATCGCCGACTCCCTCTGCGGCGGGCTGCCGAGGCGTTCGCCGAGCGGTTCGGGCCGCTCGACGTCGATCACTCGGGGATGACCAGGGAGGATCTCTACGCGACGTTGCGTGAGTGTGACGCCTATCCGGACGGGCTGCGGTTCTATCTCGACACGCTCGGCAGTGGCCGTGCCGGAACCCTGGCCTGGCAAGCGGTCGAGCAGGTGTATCTGCGGCTGTACCCGGCTGAGCCTGAGGAGACACCCGGACCGGAGGCGACGCAAGACGAGCTGTCCAACCTGGTAACTCGCGCGCGTGTCGTGTTGTTCGACTTCGATGGACCGATCTGCCGTCTCTTTGCGAGCCACTCAGCCGAGCGGATCGCCGGGGAACTCGTCGACTGGCTGGAGGGGCGTGGACTGCGTGGGTTGCTGACGGAGGAAGAGAGCATCACGCCGGACCCGCACGTCGTGATGCGCGCGGTCGGACGGCGCCATCCAGGGAGCGACCTGGTCGCGGAACTGGAAGAGCGGCTGACGGCCGAGGAGCTGAGAGCCGTCACCAGCGCCATGCCGACCCCCTTCGCCGACCCTCTGATCCGAAGCTGGACGGCGATGGGAGTGCGGCTCGCGATCACGACCAACAACTCTCCCAGAGCCGTCATGACCTATCTGAGGTCCCGTGGCCTCCATGACGCTTTCACGCCGCACATCTATGGGCGCACGACGGATCTGGCCCATCTCAAGCCGGCCCCCTCTGTCCTCAACAGAGCCCTCAGAGCCATGGGCGTGGAGCCGGAGGACGCGTTGTCGATCGGGGACAGCCCGTCCGACCTCGAGGCCAGTCGACGTGCCGACGTTCCCTTCCTGGGCTATGCGCGTAACGAGCGAAAAGAGGAACTGCTGCGAACAGCAGGCGCCCAGGTGATCGTGCATTCCCTCGAGTCTGTTCTGCGCGTCATCATGAGCGCGAGCGCCTCCTGACGGCTTCGCAAACCGAACGTGGGTCGCTGGGCAGCGGGCTCTAGCTTGATGCGTCAACGGCGCAGATGCGCGTGATGGTGTCAGCCTGGGAGTGCACCTTGGTGTGGTTACGGGACTCCGCGAGCATGGCCAGTAGCCCTCGTGGGCCGTAGAACGCCGACAGCTTGGCATGGAAGACGCCGTGTCGTGTCTCGCCGGTTTCGGGGTCCACCCAGCTGGCCGCCTCACGCTGGGTGTGCTCGGGCTGAATGATCCATGGGCAGCCCGCGGCCGTTTGACCGGCTGCTCGCTCCAGGGCGGCCAGCGTGGATGTACTGCTGCCGTGGAGACGGGTGACCGCCTGGCTGCCCCAGTTCCAGGCGGGGTCGGAACCGGCGTACTTCAGATAGTGGTGGCGGCGGCTTTTGGGGAGGGCGGCGAATTGCTTGAGTGTGATGTGGGCGCCGTCCGGCATGTCGAATCCTTCCGGTGTCACGAGCTGTGTGTGCGGGAACAGAGCGCGGACGCTGTCAGGAAAGCTGTCGCGTGTCACAGACCAGAACGGCAGCACCATGGGGGCCTTCTCCTCGAAGGCGACGTGAGGTGGCAGGTCGTAGACCGGGGCGCCGGTGTCTGCGGCGGCCTTGAGCCGGCGGGGGGCGAGGTTCTCCGCCATGGCGCCGAGGAAGGAATGGGATCTGATCAGGCCGCAGTCCAGGGACTTGATACCCGCGTCCCATCCGAAGTAGCGCAGGCCCGGCCGGGTCCTGTTGATGAAGTAACGGACGCCGGCCGGCGCGGAGGCGTTGTCGGTGAGGTGCAGGAGCGGCGCGTCGGCCAACCCCAGCGCGGTCACCTCTTCCACGAATCCGTGGGCGAGGCTCGGAAGGGAGACATGGCTTCCCGGCAACCCGTACTGTGCGTACAGATCGCGCATGAGCTCGTACTCGCCCCAGCCGGACCCGGGACACTGAATCTCGTACAAGGTCCCGTCCGATGCCTCGTCGGTACGGAAGAACAAGGGTGTCGTGAAGAGCGAAGCCGCCAGTTTTCGGTGGTGCTCGAATCCGTAGGTCTCTGAGCAGTCGTTGATCAGTAATCCGGCGATTCGCGGATCCGCCTCACCCCGCAGGGAGGCGACGAAGAGGTCGCGCGTCACCTGGAAGAAGATCTCGATGGCCGCGAAACGGCGTTGTCGCAGCTGCCATGCCGCCGGGGAGAGAATCAGCGGGGCCGGGGCCAATAACTGTCCCAGACTGGGCGAACCCCCAGCCCCTTCCCGGAACAACTGGTCCGCATCACGATAGAAGCCCACCGGATGCTGCGGTCGCCGTCCATTGCCGTCGGGCGCGGGACCGGAGGGCTGCATCGGACGCGTGGCCGAGTTGTGCACGCGGCCTCCTTATCGATCTGACATCGGCCTTGGCAGGCTTCCCTGGAGCGCCGTGCTGCAAGCGAGCGTGTGGGAAAACGGCCGACGGGCACTGTGCCGCACTTCTGTGCGATCGCTGCCGCATTGGAGTGAGAGCGAGAAACAAGCTCTCTACGTCGCTCCGGAACCGGCAACCATCAAGGCACGGTGATCACAACAAAGCCGGCCATGTCCGCCGGCCGCATCCCCCAAGGAGCTTCTCGACAGGTATGACACCTACACCCTCCGCCCCGTCCGTGCATCCCACCGTGGCATTGGAGAGGTTCGCCCGCTACCCGGACCGCGTCGCGTTCGTTCACCAGGACCGCACAACCACGTACAGCGAGGCTCTGCAGCAGGTCTACCGGCTGGCGCGAGCATTGCGCGACGCCGGCCTGGGCCGCGGTGACGGTGTGGCTCTGCTGGCCGACAACCAGCCGGGTACGGTCCTGGTGTCCTTGGCCGCCGCGTTGTCGGGCTGCAGGCTGATCCCGGTGGAGCCGGGACTGCCCGTCCAGCAGGCCGCCATGCTGCGCGAGGCTCGGGCTGCCGCTCTGGTCTTTTCCCCACAGACGTACCAGGGCGCCGCTGCTCAACTCGCGCGAGAAACGGGGCTCCTGCTCCTGAGCATGGGGCCTTCCACGGAGGCCGAGGACCTCGTGGAGCGCGCCCGGCCTCTGCCCGCGACGCCGCTGGCTGCCGGTGGCCGGCTCGGTGACATCGCGCGCCTGGCCTATACGAGCGGAAGTACGGGGCGTTCCAAGGGCTGTTGCCACACCTTCGGCGCGCTGAGCGATCATTGGGCGTGGCAACCGCGTCGCTGGTCCAGGCACATCTCGGCCGTGGCCGCCGCTGCGGAGCGATACCTCGTCCCCAAGCCCGGCAACTCGCCGGTGCGCACGGACTTCATGGCCCTGCCCTTGCTGAGCGGCGGCACAGTGCACTTGCTCGATGCCTTCGAGCCGGGGCTGGTGCTGGAAACCCTCGACCAGCGCCGCATCACCGCGATGCTGCTCAACAGCGCCCAGTTGAACGAACTTCTCGACCACCCGGATGCGACCGACGCGGACCTGAGCGGTCTGCGTGCCGTTGTCGTCGCCGGTTCGGCCCTCACCACCGCCCGTACACGGCAGGCACTGGAGCGGTTCGGGCCAGTGCTGTACCAGGCATACGGAATGAGCGAGGCCGGGCTGATCTCCATCATCGGCCCCGACGAATTGCTGGAAAGCCCCGGAGAACGCCTGCTGTCCGCCGGCCGTCCACAGCCGGGAGTCGCCGTTCAGGTCCGCTCCGACGAGGAAGAGCGGCTTCCCGTGGGGGAGGCCGGCCACATCTGGGTCCGTACCCCGCAGCTCATGATCGGTTACTGGCAGCACCCTGAACCCGATGCCGGCGCGCTGCGGGAAGGCTGGCTGCGCACGGGGGACATCGGCCGCCTGGACGAGGACGGTTACCTGTACCTGCTCGACCGGGACAAGGACGTGATCAACTTCCGGGGGTTCATCTGCTACTCCCGCGACATCGAAGAGATCCTCAGCCGTCACCCGGCGGTCCGCGCCGTAGCTGTCGTCGGCGTGCCGCACGATCGAGACGGCGAGGCCGTCCACGCGGTCGTCGTGCCCGCCGAAGGCGCTGCCCCAGGCATCGCGGCTCAAGAAGCGGAGTTGCGCGAGCTGGTCGAGAGGGAACTCGGTCCCCCCTACGCTCCGTCGTCCATGACCTTCACACAGTCCTTGCCCTTCACCGCGACGGGGAAGGTGGACAAGAGGAGGCTGCGGGCATCCTTCTGGACAGAACGGGAACGGCCCATTCAGTGACATTCACTCGGAGGGGTTGAACACCATGGAACCCCAAGGCTGGTGCCGTGACGCCGCTGCCACAATGCCCAGGTGATCACAGAACGCCACACAACTCGCTGTTCAGGTGATTTGGTACGGCCGGTCCTCCGGCTCCGGCGTCAAGGAGGCCGTCGATGAGCCCGTACGGCAGGGCGGAGCAGCCCGTGACGGTGGGTGTGGTGGTGGCGCGCACGGGCCGGTTGGCCGGGTTGGGTGATCCGCTGGCGTTCGCCATGGAGACCGTGGCGCCGAAGTTGCGCCCGGTCGGCGGGGGCGCCTTGCGCCACCCCGTGCGTGTGGTGGCTCGTGACAGCTGCTCCACCGCCACCGGCGGACGGGAGGCGGTGCGGGCGCTGGTGGACGAGGAGGACGCGCGGATCGTTCTGACGCTGGCCGGTACCGAGGTACTGCCGGCCGTGGCGGATGCCTGCGAGGAAGCGGGCGTCCCGTGCGTGTCGAGCACGTTTCCCTGGCAGGTGTACTACTACGGGCGCGGCGCGAGCGACGCATGCGGCTTTCGCTGGACGTACCACTTCTGCTGGGGCCTGGACGACATCGCGGAGACCTTCGCGGACCTGTGGGAGCGGGTCGGCGGCGGTCGGCGCAGCGTTGGGTGCTTGTGGAACGACGGTCCGCAGGGCACCTGGTCCCGTGACCCGGACCGGGGGTTCGCCCCGGCAGCGTCGGCACGTGGCCATCGCCTGGTGGACCCCGGTGGCTACCGCGAGCAGTCTGCCGACTTCGCCGGGCACCTGGCGGTGTTCCGGGCGGCGGACGTGGACATCGTCACCAGCGCGGCGACCGGGCGGGACCTCGCCCTGTTCCGAGCGGCCGCCGCCGAGCACGGGCGCCCGCCACGATTGATCACGTGCTCGCGCTGGCTCGCCTACCCGCCGACCACCCGGGCCCGGGGGACCAGGCCCGCCCATGCGGGTGTGGCGACCCTGGTCTACTGGACGCCATCACACCCCTACCGCTCGTCCATCGACGGCACTACGGCCGCGGAACTGGCCGAGGCCTACGAGCAGCGAACCGGCCGCCAATGGCTGCAGCCTCTCGGACTCGCGTATGCGCTCTTCGAGGTCGCCTGGCACGCCCTGCGTACCGCCGCCGACCCCACCGACCGCGCAGCCCTCGCCGAGGCGATTGCCGGAACGCGCCTGGACACGATCGCGGGCCCGCTGGACTGGACTGCCGGACCCGTGCCCAGCGTGGCCACGATCCGGCTGGCCGGGGGGCAGTGGCAGCCCGGCCGCCGCCACGACTACGAACTGGCCGTCGTGACCGACGGCCGCCGAACAGGCGTTACCGCCCGCGCCGACCTCTTGTAGTGAAGATCCACCGTTGCTCCGATCGGCAGAGCCGCCCTGTGCTGGGGAGCGTGGGCAGGACGGTCCGCGGACCGCCTACCCTTGAACCCATGACCAGCAGCAGCGACCGGAGCCCGGCAGTGGACGTTCGATCATCTAAGACGTACGAAATTCGCACCTACGGGTGCCAGATGAACGTCCATGATTCCGAGCGGCTGGCCGGGCTGCTCGAGGACGCCGGGTACGTGCGGGCCCCGGAGGGCGCGGACGGGGACGCGGACGTGGTCGTGTTCAACACCTGCGCCGTGCGGGAGAACGCCGACAACCGGCTCTACGGCAACCTCGGCCGCCTCGCGCCCAGGAAGGCGAGCCGCCCCGGTATGCAGATCGCGGTCGGCGGCTGCCTCGCGCAGAAGGACCGCGACACCATCGTGAAGAAGGCGCCCTGGGTGGACGTCGTCTTCGGCACGCACAACATCGGCAAGCTGCCCGTCCTGCTGGAGCGCGCCCGCGTCCAGGAGGAGGCGCAGGTCGAGATCGCCGAGTCGCTGGAGGCCTTCCCGTCCACCCTGCCGACCCGCCGCGAGAGCGCCTACGCGGCCTGGGTGTCGATCTCCGTCGGCTGCAACAACACCTGCACCTTCTGTATCGTCCCGGCCCTGCGCGGCAAGGAGAAGGACCGCCGCCCCGGAGACATCCTCGCCGAGGTCGAGGCACTGGTCGCCGAGGGCGTCTCCGAGATCACGCTGCTCGGCCAGAACGTCAACGCCTACGGCTCCGACATCGGCGACCGCGAGGCCTTCAGCAAGCTGCTGCGCGCCTGCGGCAAGGTCGAGGGGCTGGAGCGGATCCGCTTCACCTCCCCGCACCCGCGCGACTTCACCGACGACGTCATCGCCGCCATGGCCGAGACGCCGAACGTCATGCCGCAGCTGCACATGCCGCTCCAGTCCGGCTCGGACACCGTCCTGAAGGCGATGCGCCGCTCCTACCGGCAGGACCGCTACCTCGGGATCATCGAGAAGGTCCGCGCCGCCATCCCGCACGCCGCGATCACCACCGACATCATCGTGGGCTTCCCCGGCGAGACGGAGGAGGACTTCGAGCAGACCCTCCACGTCGTCCGCGAGGCGCGCTTCACGCAGGCCTTCACCTTCCAGTACTCCAAGCGGCCCGGCACCCCCGCCGCCACCATGGAGGACCAGATCCCCAAGGAGGTCGTCCAGGCGCGCTACGAGCGGCTCGTCGCCCTCCAGGAGGAGATCTCCTGGGAGGAGAACAAGAAGCAGGTGGGCCGCACGCTGGAGCTGATGGTCGCCGAGGGCGAGGGCCGCAAGGACGGCGCCACGCACCGGCTCTCCGGCCGTGCCCCCGACAACCGGCTCGTCCACTTCACCAAGCCGGACCAGGAGGTCCGCCCCGGTGACGTCGTCACCGTCGAGGTGACGTACGCCGCCCCGCACCACCTCCTCGCCGAGGGCCCCGCCCTCTCCGTGCGCCGCACGCGCGCGGGAGACGCCTGGGAGAAGCGCAACGCCGCCGAGGCCGCCAAGCCGGCCGGCGTCATGCTGGGCCTGCCGAAGATCGGGGTGCCGGAGCCGCTGCCGGTCGCGTCGGGAAGCGGCTGCGGCTGCGACTGAGGATCGGCCGACGGCCGCTGTACGGCGTACTCTGCCGATCATGCTCGTCGCCGCCGCAGTCTGCCTCTGCCCCCCGCTGCTCGTGCCCGAGGTCGCCGCGGGCGCCGCGCCCGAGATGGACGCCGCGCGCGCGGCCTGCTCGGACGCGCTCGGTGTGCTCGCCGCCGCCCGCCCGGACCTCCTGGTGGTCGTCGGGCCCGCCGGGCAGAGCGGACGCGGATCGTTTCCGCAGGGCACCCCGGGATCCTTCCGCGGATTCGGCGTCGAGGTGGACGTACACCTCGGCCCCGCCACGGCCACCCCTCCCGGGCGCGAGCTGCCGCCGTCGCTGGCCGTCGGCGCCTGGCTGCTGGAGCGGACCGGCTGGGCGGATGCCCCGATCGAGGGACTCGGCGTCGGGGAGACGCTCGCGCCCGAGCGGTGCATCGCGGCCGGAAGGGAGCTCGGTGCCCGGGCCGGTCGGGTGGCGCTGCTGGTGATGGGAGACGCCAGCGCGTGCCGCACGGTCAAGGCGCCGGGCTACCTCGACGAGCGGGCGGCACCCTTCGACGCGGAGGTCGCGCGGGCGCTGGGCGCGGCGGACGTGGCTGCCGTCGAGGCACTGGACGCCGAGCTGGCCCATGAGCTGAAGGCCTCCGGCCGAGCCCCCTGGCAGATCCTGGCCGGCGCAGCCGAGGCCGCGAACCTCCGCGGCACGCTGCTGTACGAGGACGCGCCGTACGGGGTGGGGTACGTGGTCGCGACCTGGTCCTAGCCGGCACAACCTGATGGCGCCACCTGGTCACGGCGGCCGGTCACGTCACCCGGGTCACGGCAGCCGGTCACGCCATCCGGGTCACTGCGCCCGGTCACGGCGCTCGGTCACGCCATCTGGGTCACGCCATCCGGGGTCACGGCACCCGGGTCACGGCAGCTGGTCACGGCGCCCCGGTCACGGCGGCCGGTTGTGCCATCCGGGTCACGGCGGCACGGTCACGGCGGTCGGTGTGCCACCTGGGTCACGGCGCCCGGGTCACGGCGGCCGGTTGTGCCATCCGGGTCACGGCGCCCGGGTCACAGCGGCCGGTCATGCCACCGGGTCACGGCAGCCGGTCACGCCATCCGGTTGCGGCGCTCGGTCACGTCACCCGAGTCACGCCACCCGAGTCACGCCATCCGGGTCACGGCAGCTGGTCGTGCCACCCGGTCACGGCAGCCGGTCCCAGACGCCCGTAGTTCATGCGCACGTGCGACCGGCGGGCGGCCGGGAGCCGTTGGGCTCCGGGGCCGTCCGTCGGTCCGCATGCCGTTGGGGAGACTCAGGAAGCCGGTGGCGGCCCCTCCGGCCTGGTGGGGGGCGTCGGACCGCCGGTGGCCTTGTGCGGGCCGGGACCTTCCTTGTGGGCGAGGCGGTCCATCGCCTCCTTGGCCTTGCCGGTGCCGGCGTGGATCCTGTCGCTGTACTTGTGCTTGGTCCGGTCGTCCACGACCTTCGCGGCCTTGTCGAGACCGTGCTGGACCTTGTCCCCGTGCTGCCGCGCGAGGTCCGACACCTTGTCCCTGGCCGGGCCGAGCTTGGCCTTCATGTTGTCCAACACACCCATGGTCCACCTTCCCTCGCGGGGCAGTTACCTGCGGGCGCCCTCGCCGGCCTCGTTGTCGGCGGCCTCCTCGGCGGACTGCTGCTTGGGGATGCCGGAACCGTCGGACGCGTCGTCCGTACCGGCGTCCGATCGCGCCGCCACGTCCTCGCTCCCGTCCTCGGCCGAACCCTTCGCCTCAGCCGATTCGGCCGCCTTCGCCTCCGCCGACTCCGCTTCCTCCGCCTCGGCCGCTCCCGGCTCCGTGCCGGCCTGCGCCTCGGCGGCCGACGCCTCCGCAGTCGCCTTCGACCTGCCGAGGAGTCGTGCAAAAACGCCCATATCCACTCCATACGGTACTCGTGCGGGCGAATTCCCGCGTTACCCGGTGCGTACGGTTGCACCGCCCGGGTCACCGCCCTCCGGCGCGCCGGAGGGCGGTATCTCGCCACGGGCAACGACCCGGGAGCCCGCCTGTCACGTAACTCGTTCGGGGGAGGGCCAGGAGGTTTGCGAGACTGGTGCGGTGAGCAGCGCACCCTCCACCCCCCGCGTCATCGCCGTCGTCGGACCCACCGCGGCCGGAAAGTCCGATCTCGGCGTCTTCCTTGCCCAACAGCTCGGCGGGGAGGTCGTCAACGCCGACTCCATGCAGCTGTACCGGGGGATGGACATCGGCACCGCCAAGCTGACGCCCGAGGAGCGCGGCGGCATCGAGCACCACCTGCTCGACATCTGGGACGTGACGGTCACCGCCTCCGTCGCCGAGTACCAGAAACTGGCCCGCGCCCGGATCGACGCACTGCTCGCCGAGGGCCGCTGGCCGATCCTGGTCGGCGGCTCCGGCCTGTACGTCCGCGGGGCCGTCGACAACCTGGAGTTCCCCGGCACCGACCCCCAGGTCAGGGCCCGGCTGGAGGAGGAGCTGGGGCTGCGCGGCTCCGGCGCCCTGCACGCCCGGCTGGCCGCGGCCGACCCCGACGCCGCCCGCGCGATCCTGCCGAGCAACGGCCGCCGTATCGTCCGGGCGCTGGAAGTGATCGAGATCACCGGCCGGCCCTTCACCGCGAACCTGCCGGGCCACGACTCCGTCTACGACACCGTCCAGATCGGTGTCGACGTGGCTCGCCCGGAACTGGACGAGCGCATCGCGCGCCGCGTCGACCGGATGTGGGAGGCGGGCCTCGTGGACGAGGTGCGCGCACTGGAGGCGCAGGGGCTGCGCGAGGGGCGCACGGCGTCGCGCGCGCTGGGTTACCAGCAGGTCCTCGCGGCGCTCGCCGGGGAGTGCACGCAAGCGGAAGCGCGGGCCGAGACCGTACGTGCGACCAAGCGCTTCGCGCGCCGTCAGGATTCGTGGTTCAGGCGCGATCCCCGGGTGCACTGGTTGAGTGGGGCCGTGGCGGATCGCGGAGAACTTCCGCACCAGGCCCTGGCGTTGGTCGAACGACCGGTCACAGCCTGATCACGTCATGGCATCGGGATGCTCCGCCGGTCATCGCGGCCTTCGGTGCCGTGCCATCATCGAGCTTCGATCGACCAAGTGGAGCCTAGTTGGGAGGGCGCGTGGCGATGGAGGCCGGCCCTCGCGACACCGCACAAAGTGCCGAGCATGTCACCACCGACAGTGACGAACAGGTCCCGGCGCAGGCCCGCCCGGCGGACGACTGCCTGGGCGCGGCCCGCGTGCCCGAAGGGCGCCCGAGCGGAGACCTCCTGGCCGGGGACCGGCTGGGCGGCGAGTGGCCGGCCGAGGACCCGCTCACCGAGGACCCGCTCACCGAAGCCCGGCTGACCGACGACGGCCCCGACGAGACCCCGGACGGCGTGACCGACGACGGGCCGGAGCCGGAGGAGATGTACCAGAGCGGCCCGGAGGTCGAGGTCGAGCTGCGTCCGCAGCGCCGGCTGCGCATCTGGCAGCTCGCCCCGATCGTGGGACTGTCCGCCGTCGGCTCCCTGATGTTCGCCTTCCCGCTCGCCTTCGACTTCGGCGACAGCGGCGCCGTCATCGCCATGCTCGGCCTGCTGATCTGCTCCTGCGCCGCCGGCTGGGGCATGATGGCCGCCCGCCGGGTGGGCTACACCTGGCCGGGCCTGCCGGTGCGGGGTTCGGGCCGCCGGCCGGACTGGCGGGTCGTACTCGGCTACGTCCTGCTGGTGGCCGTGGTGGTGGTCCTCGCCGTCTGGCGAGTGGCAAGGCTCCGCTGAGGCGCGCCCCTCCCCGCCCCTCAGGGGTGAGTTCCACCGTCGCTTACGATCGAAGTATGAGCACGCGCACGCGCATCCCCTTCCTCAAGGGCCACGGCACCGAGAACGACTTCGTGATCGTCCCGGACCCGGAGAACGCCCTCGACCTGTCCCCGGCCGCCGTCGCCGCCCTGTGCGACCGCCGGGCCGGTATCGGCGGCGACGGGGTGCTGCACGTGGTGCGCTCCGCCACGCACCCGGAGGCCGAGCCGATGGCGGCCGAGGCCGAGTGGTTCATGGACTACCGCAACGGCGACGGATCGGTCGCCGAGATGTGCGGCAACGGAGTCCGTGTGTTCGCGCGCTACCTCCAGCACGCCGGATATGTGGGCGAAGGCGACCTCGCGATCGCCACGCGCGCGGGCGTGAAGACCGTCCACATCGCGAAGGACGGTGACGTCACCGTCGGTATGGGCCGTGCCCGCCTGCCGGAGGGCGAGGTCACGGTGAGCGTCGGAGAGCACAGCTGGCCCGCGCGGAACGTCAACATGGGCAACCCGCACGCGGTCGCCTTCGTCGACGACCTCGCGCAGGCCGGCAACCTGTACGACCCGCCGCCGTTCAGCCCGGCCGCCGCCTACCCCGACGGCGTCAACGTCGAGTTCGTCGTCGACCGCGGTCCGCGCCATGTCGCCATGCGCGTGCACGAGCGCGGCTCCGGCGAGACCCGCTCGTGCGGCACGGGCGCGTGTGCCGTCGCCGTGGCGGCCGCCCGGCGGGACGGCGCCGACCCGGCCGTCACCGGCACCCCGGCCACGTACACCGTCGACCTGCCCGGCGGACGCCTCGTCATCACCGAACGGCCCGACGGCGGGATCGAGATGACCGGACCGGCCGTGATCGTCGCCGAGGGCGAGATCGACGGCGAATGGCTGGAAAACGCGCTCGGCTGACGTCGCGAAACTACGAGGGGGCTGTTCTCCGGACGCCGGATCAGCAGTTTCTGCGTACGCGGGCGTTCGAAACCGCGGACGACGCCAGGGCATGTGGCGCAAAAGCTAAACCTCCTTTGCGTCGCTCGAATGGGTGATCCGTTTCACGCTCGGCGAGAGGCGGTCGGTCGCACGTGGTGGGCTCGGTAGCATCAAGCACCGGCACGGACGGGGGAACGCCGCCATCCCTGAGCCGCGTACGCCCTGGGGCCCCGTCCGCCGGTTCACGAGCCGGAGGTGCCCATGAGTGCGGAGGCCACGAACCCTGCGACCCCTGGCCCGGTAGCGCCCGCGGCGTCCGCTGCGGCCACCGCCCCCACGGCGCCCCGGGCGGACCGCAGGAAGTCCCGTCCCCGGATCGACCTGCGCAGGCTCGGCCGGGCCGCGCTGCTCGGCCCCACGGTCCGCGGCAAACTCCCCGACGCCATCGGTCATGTCGTGGAGGCGCACCGCGCCCACCACCCCGAAGCGGACCTCGACCCGCTGCGCCGCGCCTACGTCCTCGCGGAGTCCTCGCACCGCGGCCAGATGCGCAAGAGCGGCGAGCCGTACATCACCCACCCGCTCGCTGTGACCCTGATCCTTGCCGAACTGGGCGCCGAGACCACGACCTTGACGGCCTCTCTGCTCCACGACACCGTCGAGGACACCGATGTGACGCTCGATCAGGTGCGGGAACAGTTCGGCGAGGAGGTTCGTTATCTCGTCGACGGCGTGACGAAACTGGAGAAGGTCGACTACGGAGCCGCGGCCGAGCCCGAGACCTTCCGCAAGATGCTCGTTGCCACCGGCAGTGACGTGCGCGTGATGTCGATCAAACTCGCCGACCGCCTGCACAACATGCGCACCCTCGGTGTCATGCGCCCGGAGAAACAGGCGCGGATCGCCAAGGTCACCCGCGACGTCCTCATCCCGCTCGCCGAACGCCTGGGCGTGCAGGCCCTGAAGACCGAGATGGAGGACCTGGTCTTCGCCATCCTGCACCCCGAGGAGTACGAGCACACCCGCGAGCTCATCGCCCAGAACGCCGCCCGCCAGGGCGACCCGCTCGCCGAGGTCTCCGACGAGATGCGCGGGGTGCTGCGCGAGGCCGGCATCCCGGCCGAAGTCCTCATCCGCCCCCGGCACTTCGTCTCCGTCCACCGCGTGGCGCGCAAACGCGGCCGGCTGCGCGGCACCGACTTCGGCCGTCTGCTCGTGCTGGTGAACGAGGACGCCGACTGTTACGGCGTCCTCGGCGAACTGCACACCTGTATGACGCCGGTCGTCTCGGAGTTCAAGGACTTCATCGCCGTACCGAAGTTCAACCTGTACCAGTCGCTGCACACCGCCGTCGCCCGCCCGGACGGCCAGGTCGTCGAAGTCCTCATCCGCACCCACCAGATGCACAAGGTCGCCGAGGCCGGCGTCGTCGCCCTCGGCAACCCGTACGCCCCCGCGTCCGACGCCCCGGCCACCGATGGCACCGCCTCCGACGCCCCGGCCGACGGCGAGCGCGCGGACCCCACCCGCCCCGGCTGGCTCTCCCGCCTCCTCGACTGGCAGCAGGCCGCGCCCGACCCCGACACCTTCTGGTCCACCCTGCGCGAGGACCTCGCCCAGGACCGCGAGATCACCGTCTTCCGCCCCGACGGCGGCAGGCTCGGCCTGCCCGAGGGCGCCACCTGCGTGGACGCCGCCTACGCCCAGTACGGAGAGGACGCCCACGCCTGCATCGGCGCGCGTGTCAACGGCCGTCTGGCCACCCTCAGCACCGTCCTGAAGGACGGCGACACCGTCCAGCTCCTCATGGGCCAGGACCCCGCCTCCGAGCCTTCCCGCGAATGGCTGGAGCACGCCCACACCCCGGCCGCCCGCATCGCCATCCAGCGCTGGCTGGCGACGCATCCCGGCGGCGGCACCGCCACGGAGGAGATGACCGGCCCACGCACCGAAGCCGCCGAGGGCAGCGCCCCGGCGCGGCGCGCCGAAGCCACCGAGGGGACCGCCTCCGCGAGTCGTGTCGACATCGCCGAGGGCGCCCCCGCGGCCCGCCAACGGGGCGGCGAGGTGCTGGTGGACCGGCCGGGGGCCGCCGTACGGCTCGCCCGCTGCTGCACGCCCGTGCCGCCGGACGAGATCACCGGCTTCGCGGTACGCGGGGGCGTGGTGACCGTGCACCGGGCGGAGTGCGCCGCGGTGGCGCACATGAAGAGCAGGGGGCGTGCGGAGATCGGTGTGCGCTGGGGGGACACCACCGAGTGCCGGGTCACACTGGTCGCTGAATCGTTCGGTCGCCCCCATCTGCTCGCCGACCTCACCGAGGCGATCTCCTCGGCGGGAGCGGACATCGTCTCGGCGACCGTGGAACCGCCCAGCCAGCAGCGGGTACGGCACACGTACACCCTCCAGCTCCCCGACGCGGCCCACCTCCCGGCCCTGATGCGCGCCATGCGGGACGTCCCCGGGGTGTACGACGTCTCCCGCGCCCAGCACCAGGCTCCGGCCTCCTGAGGGACGCGCGGCGTGAGCGAGGGGCCTTGATTCAGAAGGCCCCCGGACCCAACCCGTTCGGGTGGGCCGGGCGCGCGTCGCCGTCCTGGCGCGGAAGCGCACTGGTAGCGGTGATGCATGCTGCTCACCCCCCGCGTCGACCCCGGCGTCCGCACCCCGTCCCGCGTCCGCTCCCAGTCCCGCTTCCGGTCCTGGACCCGGCCCGGGAGCCGGCTCCGGATCTCCTGGCACCGGAAGGCGGCCCTCCTCGCCTCCGCCATCTCCGTCTGCCTGCTCGCGGCCTCGGCCCCGCCCGAGCCCCTCGGCATCGGCGACCGGCTCTTCCCGTACCTGGGCAACCCGGGCTACGACGTGGCGTCGTACGACGTGTCCCTCACCTATTCGGGCGCCAACGACAAGCCGCTCCAGGGCGTCACCACCATCGACGCCTGGACCACCGCCGACCTGGACCGGATCAACCTCGACTTCGCGCACGGCACCGTGCAGTCCGTCGAGGTGGACGGGCGTCCCGCGGACTTCGCCGGGGCCGGCGAGGACCTGGTCGTCACCCCGGAGCAGCCCCTGTCCGCGGGCAGCTGGACCAGGATCACGGTGAAGCACACCAGCGATCCCGTCGCCGCCAAGGGCCAGGACGGCGGCTGGCTGCGCACCTCCGACGGCCTCGCCATGGCGAATCAGGCCGACGCCGCCCACCTGGTCTTCCCGTGCAACGACCACCCGTCCGACAAGGCGCTGTTCACCTTCCACGTCACCGCCCCGAACGGCTACACCGTCGTCGCGGGCGGTCTGCCCGCCGGAGCGGTGCGGGTCGGCCGCAACACCACCTGGACCTACCGCACCCAGCACTCCATGGCCACCGAACTCGCCCAGGTCTCCATCGGCCGCTCCGCCGTGCCGCGCCGCGAGGGCCCGCACGGACTGGGAGTGCGCGACGTCGTGCCCAGCTCCGAAGCCAAGGCCCTCGAACCGTGGCTGGCCAAGACGCCCGGCCAGATCGCCTGGATGGAGAGCAAGGTCGGCCGGTACCCGTTCGAGACCTATGGCGTGCTCATGGCACAGGCCTCCACGGGATTCGAGCTGGAGACCCAGACCCTCTCGCTCTTCGAGAAGAACCTGTTCACCGAGCCGGTCTACCCCAAGTGGTACGTCGAGTCGATCATGGTGCACGAGCTGTCCCACCAGTGGTTCGGCGACAGCGTCAGCCCCCGCACCTGGTCCGACGTCTGGCTGAACGAGGGGCATGCCACCTGGTACGAGGCGCTGTACGCCGACGAGCACGCGAACCGGCCCATCGAGAACCGCATGAAGTCCGCGTACGGCTCCTCCGACCGCTGGCGCGAGGCCGGCGGCCCACCCGGCCTGCCCAAAGCGCCCGCCCCCGGCCAGAAGATCGACATCTTCCGGCCCAACGTGTACGACGGCGCCGCGCTCGTCCTCTACGCCCTGCGGCAGGAGATCGGCCGGCCGGCCTTCGAGCGGCTGGAGCGGGAATGGGTCCGCGTGCACCGGGACTCCAGCGCCTCCACCGCCGACTTCATCAAGCTGGCCTCCACGGTCTCGGGCCGCGACCTGAGCGGCTTCCTCAAGGCCTGGCTGTACGGCGAGAAGACCCCGCCGATGCCCGGCCATCCGGACTGGAAGCAGCAGGCACCGGCCAAGTCCGCCGGCACCGGGGGACCCCGGGGCGGGCGCAAGTCCGGGGCCGCGCGGTCACGCGGCACCCGATGACGCCGGGGCCGGGGGCCAGGGAGCGCGCGATGACGAGGTCCGCGAGCGCGCGATAACACGATGACGAGACGTGCCGCCTCGTGCGACCATCTTCGGGTCGGCGCTCCGGGGCGGCGCGCGACGGGACACGGGAATCTCCCGGGGTACTCGCGCGTTGACCTCATGAGCGGTCCCGCAGGACCGCGTCACCGACGCCGAAACGGCATCCCATCGACGTAAGGATCCAATGACCTCCTCTTCTTCCCCTTCCCAGGACACCAAGCGCCTCGCGCACGCCCATCCCGAGGGTCTTCGGGCCGATGCCCTGATGGAAGAGGACGTCGCCTGGAGCTACGAGATCGACGGCGAGCGGGACGGCGACCAGTTCGACCGCTCCGAGCGCGCGGCCCTGCGCCGTGTGGCGGGCCTGTCCACCGAGCTGGAGGACGTCACCGAGGTCGAGTACCGACAGCTCCGCCTGGAGCGGGTCGTGCTCGTCGGGGTGTGGACCACCGGCACCGTGCAGGACGCCGACAACTCCCTCGCGGAGCTGGCCGCCCTCGCCGAGACCGCGGGCGCGCTCGTGCTCGACGGCGTCATCCAGCGCCGCGACAAGCCCGACGCGGCCACCTACATCGGCTCCGGCAAGGCCCAGGAGCTGCGCGACATCGTCCTCGAAACGGGCGCCGACACGGTCATCTGCGACGGTGAGCTGAGCCCGGGCCAGCTGATCCAGCTGGAGGACGTGGTCAAGGTCAAGGTCATCGACCGTACGGCCCTGATCCTGGACATCTTCGCCCAGCACGCCAAGTCCCGCGAGGGCAAGGCGCAGGTCGCGCTCGCGCAGATGCAGTACATGCTGCCGAGGCTGCGGGGCTGGGGTCAGTCGCTGTCCCGCCAGATGGGCGGCGGCAAGGGCGGCGGCCTCGCCACCCGTGGTCCCGGTGAGACCAAGATCGAGACGGACCGGCGCCGGATCCGCGAGAAGATGGCGAAGATGCGCCGGGAGATCGCGGAGATGAAGACCGGCCGCGAGATCAAGCGCCAGGAGCGCCGACGCAACAAGGTGCCGTCCGTCGCCATCGCGGGCTACACCAACGCCGGCAAGTCCTCCCTGCTCAACCGCCTCACCGGCGCCGGCGTCCTGGTCGAGAACGCCCTGTTCGCGACCCTGGACCCGACCGTCCGCCGCGCGGAGACCCCGAGCGGTCGCCTCTACACCCTGGCGGACACGGTCGGCTTCGTCCGTCATCTGCCGCACCACCTGGTCGAGGCGTTCCGCTCCACCATGGAGGAGGTCGGCGACTCCGACCTGATCCTGCACGTGGTGGACGGCGCGCACCCGAACCCGGAGGAGCAGCTCGCCGCCGTGCGCGAGGTGATCCGGGACGTCGGCGCCACCGACGTGCCCGAGATCGTCGTGATCAACAAGGCGGACGCGGCCGACCCGCTGGTCCTCCAGCGGCTGCTCAGGGTCGAGAAGCGCTCGATCGCCGTCTCGGCCCGCACCGGCCGGGGCATCGAGGAACTGCTCGCCCTGATCGACAACGACCTGCCGCGCCCGTCGGTCGAGATCGAGGCACTCGTGCCGTACACACACGGCAAGCTCGTCGCCCGCGCCCACACCGAGGGCGAGGTGATCTCCGAGGAACACACCGCGGAGGGCACCCTGCTCAAGGTCCGGGTACACGAGGAACTGGCATCGGACCTGGCACCGTACGCCCCGGTCTCGGCGTCCTGAGCCAAAGGCCACACGAAAGGCCCGCTCCCTCTTCGAGGGGGCGGGCCTTCGGCGCCCCTTCAGGGGCGCGGTGAACTGC
Source organism: Streptomyces sp. NPDC001709 (assembly GCF_053596375.1). Lineage (NCBI taxonomy): Bacteria > Bacillati > Actinomycetota > Actinomycetes > Kitasatosporales > Streptomycetaceae > Streptomyces > Streptomyces sp. NPDC001709. Next base: position 95,648 of record NZ_JBSFGB010000002.1, read on the forward strand.
GTGAGCAACCCACGAGGGCCGTCAGTCGCTCACGCACGCTCACCCCTGCGGCGAAACGGCGAAGTCTCCCGTGCTCATCGCCCGGCAAACTTCTTGCTGACCGACTCGTACACACCCTTGGCCACGGGACCCAGCCGAGGACCGGCGAGCCAGCCCGAAGTCACCGGACCGATCGACGTGTTGGAAACGAGCGCCGGCTTGCCGTCGGACCCCGCCTCCACCCAGCCACCGCCGGAGGAGCCGGCCGTCATCGTGCACCCGATCCGGTACATCGTCGGGTCCGCCTTGTTGATGGACAGCCGGCCCGGCTTGTCCTTGCACTGGTACAGCAGCTGACCGTCGAACGGAGCCGCCTCCGGGTAACCGGACGCGGTGATGCTGCTGACCTTCGGCACCGCCGGGGCGTTGAAGTTGACCGGCAGCGCCCCGCCGACCGTCTCCTCCAGCGACTTGCCGCTGTTGCCCTGCTCCGGCGTCACATGGATCACCGCGTAGTCGTACGAGGCACCGTTGCCGCCGGTCTCACCGCCCTGGTCGATCCACTGCTGCGAGGTCTGCGCGGCGTCGGCCCACCAGACGCCGTATGGGGCGATCTCGGACCTGCTGGCGTTCTGCAACTGGTCGACCGACTTGGCCGAGTTGTTGTACGACGGCACGAAGGCCATGTTGCGGTACCAGCCGCCGCTCTTGCCGGCGTGCACACAGTGACCCGCCGTCCAGACCAGGTTGGACTTGCCCGGGTGCGCCGGGTCCTTCACCACGGTGCCCGAGCACACCATGTGGCCCTCGGGGGAGTCGAAGAACACCTTGCCGGAGGCGGCCGCGTTGGTGTGGTAAGGCGACGCCACCGCCTGCGCCTTCACCGGCTGCGGGGTCGGGTCCGTCACGCCCTGGTCACCGGAGATGTCGTTGTCGTTGACGCCCTTGTTCGGGTCGTTGGCGTGACGCATCCGGTTCGGGTCCCACAGGCCCTTGATGATCGGGTTGATGAAGTCGTCGGCCTCGCGCAGCCAGTCCTGCTTGTTCCAGTTCTGCCAGGCGCCGTGCTTCCACTTGTCGATGTCGATCCCGTGCTGCTTGAGTTTCTGCTTGAGGTCGTCCGGGATCCTGATCTTTCCGTCGCCGCCGGCCACGGTCGCGGAGGCGGTCGGCTGGCTGTCGGCCTTGTCGTCGCCGTTGCAGGCGGTGGCGGTCAGCGCCACCGCCGAGGCGAGGGCGACCGCCGCCACTGCGGGGGAGGTACGACGGGGGCCCCTCCCGCGCCGAACGCTGAACGACGGCCGTATGGATCGCATGCTCGTGACTCCCCCTGAGGTGAAGGTACTCGGCGCTTCGGCCGTGTCACCGGCCACGAACTCATGGGGAGTTCATGCCGGTCTCACGACCGTGTAGGAACGGCATCACACACTATGCGCTCGCTGTGTGGGACTTCCGATGGAACGGCAACGGTTCGGCTACAAGCCATCTGACCTGGCCAATCATCCATAGATTGCCCGATTTGGCGTCAACTCACCGCTACCGCCGCCATCGCCCGGCCCCGCGGCACCGAACGTGCCACCTTCCCCTTCCGGCAATGATCTCGCGTCAACCCGTAACCCGTCGAACGGCCGGCGGTTGTAGCGGTGGGGGGCCAGCTGCCTGTATCCGGTCCCCGCGGATCAACTCGCCTCTGGACAGCGGGGAGGACAGCGAGCCGTGGCCGTTACGGAGTCGATGGCTGGAGGCATGCACGGGGAAGCGCGTGCTGTGCACGAGGGGATCCTCAGACGCCAGTCGGCGCGTGAGTCCTCCGCCCGCACCTATGCCCGGGCCCTGCCCATCGTCCCGGTGCGGGCGCGCGGGCTCACCATCGAGGGCGCCGACGGCCGCCGCTATCTGGACTGCCTCTCCGGCGCCGGCACTCTCGCCCTCGGGCACAACCATCCGGTCGTACTGGAAGCCATCCGCAGCGTCCTCGACTCCGGCGCACCGCTCTCCGTCCTCGACCTGGCGACCCCCGTCAAGGACGCCTTCATCACCGAGCTGTTCCGCACCCTCCCGCCCGCGCTCGCCGAGCGGGCGCGTGTCCAGTTCTGCGGACCGGCCGGTACCGACGCCGTCGAGGCGGCCCTGAAACTGGTCCGGGCCGCGACCGGCCGCACCGGCATCCTGGCCTTCACCGGCGCCTACCACGGCATGACCGCCGGCGCCCTGGCCGCCTCCGGCGGTGCCCGTGACGTCCAGGTCGCCCGCCTGCCCTATCCGCAGGACTACCGCTGCCCCTTCGGCGTCGGCGGTCCGCGTGGCGCCGAACTCGCCGCCCGCTGGACCGAGTCCCTCCTCGACGATCCCAAGTCCGGCGTGCCCCTGCCCGCCGGGATGATCGTCGAACCCGTCCAGGGCGAGGGCGGGGTGATTCCGGGGCCGGACGACTGGCTGCGCCGCATGCGGCAGCTCACCGCGGACCGCTCCATCCCGCTGATCGCCGACGAGATCCAGACCGGAGTCGGCAGGACGGGCACCTTCTGGGCCGTCGATCACAGCGGCATCACCCCCGACGTCATGGTCCTGTCCAAGGCCATCGGCGGCAGCCTCCCGCTGGCCGTGATCGTCTACCACGACGATCTCGACGTCTGGCAACCCGGCGCCCACGCGGGAACCTTCCGGGGCAACCAACTCGCCATGGCCGCGGGCACCGCGACCCTCACCTACGTCCGCGAAAACGGCCTCGCCGAACGAGCCGCCGCCCTCGGCGCCCGCATGCTGCACCAACTCGGGGAGCTGGCCGACACGTTCGCATGCGTGGGGGAGGTGCGGGGGCGTGGGCTGATGATCGGGGTCGAGCTGGTGAACCCGGAAGGCGCGTGCGCCGACCCCGACGACCACGGCTCCGCCGCCACCGGTCCGGAGCCCACCCGCACTCCGCACCCCGCCGCCCCCGAACTCGCCGTGGCCGTCCAGCGGGAGTGCCTCCAGCGTGGGCTGATCGTCGAACTCGGCGGTCGGCACTCGGCCGTGGTCCGGCTGCTTCCGCCGCTCACGATCAGCGACGAGCAGGCGGCGGCCGTTCTGGACCGGCTGGCGGACGCGGTGGCAGCGGTGGCCCGCACTCACGAGGAGCCCGGCCCACACCGCGGCCGGCACCACGGCCCTGCCCAGCGCGCGGGTTGAAACCGGCACCCGCATCGCCGGATCCGCCTGCACCGCCGGGCCCATCCGCGCCCCCGGCTCCGCCCGCACCACCGGGCCACGCGCACGCAGGGCCCGCACCCGCCGACGGCGCTGCCGCGCGGGCAGGGCAGGCACCCGCCACCGGGCGCCCTGCCCGCACGCGCCATGCGGGCGAGAGGCGGGAGACCGCACCCGGCAGGAGGCCGCCGGGTGCGTGCCCCCCGAGGCGCCCGCACCCGTACCCGCACTCGCACCTGCACCACCCCAGCCAGCCACAAGGAGTCGTCATGAACGCCACCCCCACTCCCGACGGCAGCTCCGGCGCTCCCGAAGAGCAGGGAGACCCCTGCACCCCAGCCCCTCCCGTGCCGCTCGCCGAGTCGGTCCCCCAGCAGAAGAGGCGCAGCGCGGATCTCACCCGAGTGACCGAGCCCGGCGCCGACCCGCTGGAACATCCCGACCCGCGCACCGCGGCCCAGGGCGCCGCCGTGGAGAACCTGCTGCGGTGCTGGGTACGCGAGACCGGCCTCGCCGCCCCCACCGGCGGCACCCTTCGCCTGCCGCTTCCGGCCAGCGGCACGACCCTGCTCGTGCCGGTCCGCCACTGGTCACCGACGGGTCTGCACCGCTTCGGTCCACCACGCCTGGTCAACACCCCCGAGACCGCTCCTGCCGTCGACGCCGTCACCTTGGCAGCGCTGCTCGCCCGGGAGACTGCGGGCGACACGGACCGCGCCTGCCGGGCCCCGGCCCCCAGCGACGCCGGCCACGGCGACGACGGGGATCTCGTGGCCAGGGTGGCCGACTCCCTGCGGCGCACGGTCACCTTCATCCGGGACCGGCGCGAGCGCCCCGCCGACGGGGCGGACCTGTTCCTCTCCGCCGAGCAGGCTCTCCTCCTCGGGCACCCCCTGCATCCGGCTCCCAAGAGCCGGGAGGGCCTGACCGAGGCCGAAACCCTGCTGTACTCACCCGAGTTGCGCGGCTCCTTTCCCCTGCATTGGATGGCTGTCGCCCCCTCCCTCCTCGCAACCGACTCCGCCTGGACCGAGCGCGGCCGTCCCGTCCCCGCCGATCACCTCACCCGGCGCCTGGCCGAAGCCGACCTCCCGTTGTCCGACGGCTACGCCGCCCTCCCCCTGCACCCGTGGCAGGCCCGCGAGCTGCGGCTCCGCGAACCGGTCGCCGCCCTCCTCGATTCGGGCCTCCTCCGTGACCTCGGCCCTCTCGGTACCGGCTGGCACCCCACCTCCTCCGTACGCACCGTTCACCGATCCGGCGCCCCCGCGATGCTCAAGCTGTCGCTGGGCCTGCGCATCACCAACTCCCGCCGCGAGAACCTGCGCAAGGAACTCCACCGCGGAGTCGAGGTGCACCGGCTGCTGCGCACCGGCCTGTCCAAGCAATGGCAGGCCGTACACCCCTGCTTCGACATCGTCCGCGACCCGGCCTGGCTCGCCGTCGACGACACGGACGGACGACCCGTGCCCGGACTCGGCGTGGTGATCAGGCACAACCCGTTCGCCCCGAACGACGACGTCGCCTGCGTCGCCGGACTCGTCTCGCCCCGGCCCGTTCCCGAACCCGATGGCAACTCCTCTCCCCAGCAGTCCGCCTGGCCCATGCGCTCCCGCCTGGCCCAGCTCGTGGCGCGGCTCGCCGAACGCACCGGCCGGCCCGTCGCAGCCGTCGCCACGGAGTGGTTCCTCCGGTACCTGGAGCAGGTCGTCCGTCCCGTGCTCTGGCTGGACAGCGAGGCCGGCATCGCCCTCGAAGCCCACCAGCAGAACACCCTGCTCCTGCTCGACGGCGACGGCTGGCCCGCAGGTGGCCGCTACCGCGACAACCAGGGTTACTACTTCCGTGAGTCCCGGCGAGCCGAACTGGATGCCCGGCTGCCCGGTATCGGTGAGCGCAGCGACACCTTCGTCTCCGACGAGGTGACCGACGAACGCTTCGCCTACTACCTCGCCATCAACAACGTGCTCGGGCTGATCGGTGCGTTCGGCTCCCAGCACCTCGCCGACGAGCGCCTCCTCCTCGCGGCCTTCCGTCGCTTCCTCACCGATGTCGCCGCCGGGCCCACCGCGCTGCGCACCTCCCTGCCCCGCCGTCTGCTCGACTCACCCGTCCTGCGCTGCAAGGCCAACCTGCTGACCCGGCTGCACGGCCTTGACGAGCTCGTCGGTCCGGTCGACACCCAGTCCGTCTACGTCACCATCACCAACCCCCTTCATTCCTGAGCGAATTACCCCGTCTCCCCGCACTTCCGAGGAGCATGACCCACCTCGTCTCCCGAGAGGAGCGCACCATGCCTCCCACCGACGCGCACCCCGGCCCCGGCTTCAGCCCTGATCATCCGGGCGCCACCATCCACACCGGAGCCCCTGCCCACCGGGGCTCCGCGGACCTCCGAGCGGACAGCGCGGGCACCCGGGGCACCCCGTTCACCGGGTTCCGCGTCGAGGACGACGACGCGGACTGCGAGGACACACTGGACCTGCATCTGCCCGCCGACTTCCTCGCGCTCTTCGCCGCGGGCACGGCCTATCTCCTGGATCAACTCCCCACCTGGGGTTCCGTGGTCACACCCGTCGGCTCCTTCCAGCTCCTGCCCGTGCGTATCGATGAAGACCTGCCGCTCATCCATCGCTGGATGAACGACCCCGCCGTCGCGGAGTTCTGGGAGCTGGCCGGGCCCCGGAAGCGGACGGAGGGTCATCTGCGCGCTCAACTCGACGGCGACGGCCGCAGCGTGCCGTGTCTCGGCGCACTGGACGGCACACCGATGAGCTACTGGGAGATCTACCGGGCAGACCTGGATCCGCTGGCCTGCCACTACCCGGCCCGTCCGCATGACACCGGGATCCACCTCCTCGTGGGTGGAGCCGCGGATCGAAGGCGGGGGCTGGGATCCGCCCTGCTCCGAGCCGTGGCCGACCTGATCCTCGACAGGCGCCCCACGTGCGCACGGGTCGTAGCGGAACCCGATCTTCGCAACACCCCCTCCGTCGCAGCGTTCCTGAGCGCCGGCTTCCGGTTCGCGGACGAGGTCGACCTGCCCGGCAAGCGGGCCGCCCTCATGATCCGGGACCGGGTCCTGCGCGATGTGCTGTAGCGCCATGTGACGGCGCGTGCACATTTGGTGAACGGATCGGGCCGGCCGGGGGTTCCCACCCGAGCCAAAGAATTTTCGAGCCGGTCCGGACGAGCCGGCAGTGTCCCCGGTCACCTCGCCTTCCATCCATCCCCCTCAACCCTCCCGTCTCCGTCAGCCCTCCCGCCTCCGCCCAAGCGCTCAGCCACCACCCCGCTTCCGCCACCCACCGCACCCAGGAGTCCGGCCGTGCCCCCGTGCCCCACCCCCGCCGTGATCGCCCGTTTGTCAGTGCCGGGCCGTAGGGTGGTCGGGCTATGACGAAGCCCTCACTCCCCGAACTCCTGCATGCCGCCGTCACCGCTGTCGGCGGCTCGGAGCGCCCTGGCCAGGTGACCATGGCCGAAGCGGTCGCCGAGGCGATCGACGACGGATCCCACCTGCTGGTCCAGGCCGGCACCGGCACCGGTAAGTCGCTGGGCTATCTGGTGCCGGCGCTCGCGCACGGGGAACGGGTCGTCGTCGCGACGGCCACCCTCGCGCTCCAGCGCCAGCTGGTGGAACGCGATCTGCCGCGCACGGTCGACGCCCTGCACCCGCTGCTGCGCCGCCGTCCGGAGTTCGCGATGCTCAAGGGCCGGTCGAACTATCTGTGCCTGCACCGTCTGCACGAGGGCATTCCACAGGACGAGGAGGACGGTCTCTTCGACCAGTTCGAGGCCGCCGCGCCCACCAGCAAGCTGGGCCAGGACCTCCTGCGGCTGCGGGACTGGTCGGACGAGACGGAGACCGGCGACCGGGACGATCTCACCCCGGGCGTGTCGGACCGCGCCTGGGCGCAGGTGTCGGTGTCGTCACGGGAGTGCCTGGGCGCGTCCAAGTGCGCGTACGGAGCCGAGTGCTTCGCGGAGATGGCCCGCGAGCGTGCCAAGCTGGCCGAAGTCGTGGTCACGAACCACGCACTGCTCGCCATCGACGCCATCGAGGGCGCGCCGGTGCTGCCCCAGCACGAGGTGCTGATCGTGGACGAGGCCCACGAGCTGGTCTCCAGGGTCACCGGCGTCGCGACCGGCGAACTCACTCCTGGCCAGGTCAATCGCGCGGTGCGCCGCGCCGCCAAGCTCGTCGACGAAAAGGCCGCCGACCAGCTCCAGACCGCCGCCGAGGGCTTCGAGCGGCTCATGGAGCTGGCCCTGCCGGGCCGCCTGGAGGAGATTCCGGAGGACCTCGGCTACGCCCTGATGGCGCTGCGGGACGCCGCCCGCACGGTCATCTCCGCGATCGGCGCGACACGCGACAAGTCGGTGCAGGACGAGGACGCGGTGCGCAAGCAGGCGCTGGCCTCGGTGGAGACGGTGCACGACGTGGCGGAGCGGGTGCTGAACGGCTCGGAGTGGGACGTCGTCTGGTACGAGCGGCACGATCGCTTCGGCGCGTCCCTGCGGGTCGCTCCCATGTCCGTCTCCGGGCTGCTCAGGGAGAAGCTGTTCGCGGACCGCGCCGTCGTCCTCACCTCCGCGACCCTCAAGCTGGGCGGTGACTTCAACGGCGTCGGTGCCTCCCTGGGCCTCTGCCCCGAGGGCACGCAGGGCGAGGACCTGCCGAAGTGGAAGGGCGTCGATGTCGGCTCGCCCTTCGACTACCGACGGCAGGGCATCCTCTACGTCGCCAAGCATCTCTCCCGCCCCGCGCGTGACGGTGAGCGTTCCGACATGCTCGACGAGTTGACCGAGCTCATCCAGGCGGCCGGTGGCCGCACGCTCGGGCTGTTCTCGTCCATGCGGGCCGCGCAGCTCGCGGCGGAGGAGTTGCGCTCCCGGATCCCCGAGTTCCCGATCCTGCTCCAGGGCGAGGAGACCCTCGGCGAGCTGATCAAGAACTTCGCGGCCGACCCGAAGACCTGCCTCTTCGGCACCCTGTCCCTGTGGCAGGGCGTCGACGTCCCCGGCCCCAGCTGTCAGCTGGTCGTCATGGACAAGATCCCGTTCCCGCGTCCCGACGATCCCTTGATGAGCGCCCGGCAGAAGGCGGTGGAGGATGCCGGCGGCAACGGCTTCATGGCGGTGGCCGCCACCCACGCGGCCCTGCTCATGGCCCAGGGCGCCGGCCGGCTCGTCCGCGCGTCGGGGGACCGGGGTGTGGTGGCCGTACTGGATCAGAGGCTGGCTACGGCGCGGTACGGCGGCTACCTCAAGGCGTCACTGCCCGACTTCTGGTACACCACGGACCGTAACCAGGTCCGCAAGTCCCTCGCCGCGATCGACGCGGCGCAGGCGCAGCAGGCCGAGGAAGAGTGATCGCGGGCGGGCCTGACCAGTGCCGATCAGGCCAGCCCGCGATGCCGAAGCGCCGGGGAGCAGCCCCTGGACACGGCGGGGCCCCGGAACCGGCGCAGGGGTTCCGGGGCCCGGTCAGGGAGCGAGCAGCCGTGGGGTCCGCCCGCCGCAGGCGTCACACGCGCCGCAGCACCGCGACGACCTTGCCCAGGATGGTTGCGTCGTCGCCGGGGATCGGCTCGTAGGCGGCGTTGTGCGGGAGGAGCCAGACATGGCCGTCCTCGCGCTTGAAGCGCTTGACGGTGGCTTCGCCGTCGAGCATGGCCGCCACGATGTCGCCGTTCTCGGCGACCGGCTGGCGGCGCACGGTGACCCAGTCGCCGTCGCAGATCGCGGCCTCGATCATGGAGTCGCCGACGACCTTGAGGACGAACAGTTCACCGTCGCCGACGAGCTGGCGGGGGAGGGGGAAGACGTCCTCGACGGACTCCTCCGCGAGGATGGGGCCACCGGCGGCGATACGGCCGACCAGCGGGACGTACGATGCGGCGGGCTTGCCGGCGGTGTCGGTGGGCTGCACGGTCACGGCCTGGTCCGAGCCGCGTACCTCGTACGCGCGCGGGCGGTGCGGGTCGCGGCGCAGGAAGCCCTTGCGCTCCAGAGCCATCAGCTGGTGTGCGACGGAGGACGTGCTGGAGAGGCCGACGGCCTGGCCGATCTCCCGCATCGACGGCGGGTAGCCCCGTCGCTGTACGGAGTCCCTGATGACCTCGATCACCCGGCGCTGCCGGTCGGTGAGTCCGGAGCTGTCCGCCCGGATTCCTGGAGGTCGGCCCGGCAGGGAGCGCTTGTGCCCCTCGGGATTCATGGCTTCGTTCATCACGTGTACCGGCTCGACTCGGCCCTGGGAGCGGTCCTGGGCGGTGATGGTGGCACTGTCTGCGGTGGTGGTCACGTCGGCCCCTCTCGATGGTCTCCCTGCTGCACAACGGTAGTTGCTTTCGAAAGGTTGCGCCAAACACACGTTCGAGTGAAAAAGTGCGATTCGCCTGACGCGATCATGTGTCTGGGTGTATAGCTAACGCGCCACCTGGCGGACAAAAGCGCCCATTGCTGTACTCTTCACCGCCGGGGTTCCCGGCCTCGTGGGCCGTCACCCCAGTCTGCCATCCGGAACCCGCTCATCCGGGATCCGGGTCCCTTCTGTGCCGGAGTCCCACGCGTCCTCCGTGCGGCGCCCACGGTATCTCCGTAAGCGTCACAGCGATACGGCTCTGCGCCCGCGTGTCCCGGGTGGGCCGCCAGGTGGGTGGGTCGCCTGTGTGCCGGGGGTTCGTCGCCGTTTCTCGGTGCGACACGCGAGTCCGCCTCCGTGTATGAGCCAATCCCCACATCTAGTGGTTGGATGGCTACAGCAGCCCACAAGTTGTGGTCCCCCGGGTCTGAACCGGCTTCGCGATCGCCTATGCTTAGGGCTGCTTCTCGGGGCCCATGGGCCCGGTGGGGCTATTGAGTCTGCTGTGAGGAGGGTTGGAGATCATGCACTGCCCCTTCTGCAGGCACCCCGACAGCCGCGTGGTCGACAGTCGTACGACCGACGACGGCACGTCGATCCGCAGGCGCCGCCAGTGTCCCGACTGCTCCCGTCGTTTCACGACCGTGGAGACGTGCTCGCTCATGGTGGTCAAGCGGTCCGGAGTCACCGAGCCTTTCAGTCGCACCAAGGTCATCAACGGCGTGCGCAAGGCATGCCAGGGACGGCCTGTCACCGAGGACGCACTCGCCCAGCTCGGCCAACGGGTCGAGGAGGCGGTGCGGGCCACCGGAAGCGCCGAGCTGACCACCCACGACGTGGGGCTGGCCATACTCGGCCCGTTGCAGGAGCTCGACCTCGTCGCCTTTCTGCGATTCGCCTCCGTCTACCGGGCGTTCGACTCGCTCGAGGACTTCGAGGCCGCCATCGCGGAGCTGAGGGAGGCGCCGCGAGGCCCCGTCGCGGACGAGGAAGAAGCGGGAGCGGGGAGCCAGGAAGACGATCGCGGGCCCGGCGGGACCAGTGAGGTCCCCGTGCCCGCCCACGCCGCCGACTGACCGGCGGGCCGGAAACCGGGAGGAGAGCCGGGTTCCGGCCGGGAGGCGGCGACTCAAGACCTGTTGCGGGTGGTAGCTGAGGGTGCCCGCAACACAAGACAGAACACCGTGCCACGGGAACAAACGGGGCACTTCAGGGCGTTTTTGCCCGTACAGGGAGGCGGCATGACAGAGACGGCGAGCGGTCCGGCACGAGGTTCCCGAGCCAAGGGCGGCAAGGCGGGAAGCAAGGGACTGCACATCGAGCGCATCCACACCACCCCCGGCGTACATCCGTACGACGAGGTGAGCTGGGAGCGCCGTGACGTCGTCATGACCAACTGGCGCGACGGCTCGGTCAACTTCGAGCAGCGTGGCGTCGAGTTCCCCGACTTCTGGTCGGTGAACGCGGTCAACATCGTCACCAGCAAGTACTTCCGCGGTGCCGTCGGCACCCCGCAGCGCGAGACCAGCCTGAAGCAGCTGATCGACCGCATCGTGAAGACGTACCGGAAGGCCGGCGAGGACCACAAGTACTTCGCCTCGCCCGCCGACGCCGAGATCTTCGAGCACGAGCTGGCCTACGCCCTCCTGCACCAGATCTTCAGCTTCAACAGCCCCGTCTGGTTCAACGTGGGCACCTCGCAGCCCCAGCAGGTCTCGGCCTGCTTCATCCTGTCCGTCGACGACTCCATGGAGTCGATCCTCGACTGGTACAAGGAAGAGGGCATGATCTTCAAGGGCGGCTCCGGAGCCGGCCTGAACCTCTCCCGCATCCGCTCCTCCAAGGAGCTGCTGTCCTCCGGCGGCAACGCCTCCGGTCCGGTCTCCTTCATGCGCGGCGCCGACGCCTCCGCCGGCACCATCAAGTCCGGTGGTGCCACCCGCCGCGCCGCCAAGATGGTCGTGCTCGACGTCGACCACCCCGACATCGAGGACTTCATCGAGACCAAGGTCAAGGAGGAGGAGAAGATCCGCGTCCTGCGCGACGCGGGCTTCGACATGGACCTGGGCGGCGACGACATCACGTCCGTCCAGTACCAGAACGCCAACAACTCCGTCCGTGTGAACGACGAGTTCATGGAGGCCGTCGAGGCGGGCGGCAAGTTCGGCCTGCGCGCCCGGATGACCGGCGAGGTGATCGAGGAGGTCGACGCCAAGGCGCTCTTCCGCAAGATCGCCGAGGCCGCCTGGGCCTGCGCCGACCCCGGCATCCAGTACGACGGCGTCATCAACAACTGGCACACCTGCCCCGAGTCCGGCCGGATCACCGCGTCGAACCCGTGCAGCGAGTACATGCACCTGGACAACACGTCCTGCAACCTGGCCTCGCTGAACCTGATGAAGTTCCTCAAGGACGACGGCAAGGGCACCCAGTCCTTCGAGGCCGAGCGCTTCCAGAAGGTCGTCGAGCTGGTCATCACCGCGATGGACATCTCCATCTGCTTCGCTGACTTCCCGACCCAGAAGATCGGCGAGAACACGCGCGCGTTCCGCCAGCTGGGCATCGGCTACGCCAACCTCGGCGCCCTGCTGATGGCCACCGGCCACGCCTACGACTCCGACGGCGGCCGCGCCCTCGCCGGCGCCATCACCTCCCTGATGACGGGTACGGCCTACCGCCGCTCCGCCGAGCTGGCCGCGGTCGTCGGCACGTACGACGGCTACGCCCGCAACGCCGACGCCCACAAGCGCGTCATGGCGCAGCACGCCGACGCCAACGGCACGGCCGTCCGCATGGACGACCTGGACACCCCGGTGTGGGCGGCTGCGACGGAGGCCTGGCAGGACGTCGTCCGTCTCGGTGAGAAGAACGGTTTCCGTAACTCCCAGGCGTCCGTCCTCGCCCCGACCGGCACCATCGGCCTCGCGATGTCCTGCGACACCACCGGTGTCGAGCCCGACCTCGCGCTCGTGAAGTTCAAGAAGCTGGTCGGCGGCGGCTCGATGCAGATCGTCAACGGCACCGTCCCGCAGGCCCTGCGCCGCCTGGGCTACCAGGAGGAGCAGATCGAGGCGATCGTCGCCCACATCGCCGAGCACGGCAATGTGATCGACGCCCCCGGCCTGAAGCACGAGCACTACGAGGTGTTCGACTGCGCCATGGGCGAGCGCGCCATCTCCCCGATGGGCCACGTCCGCATGATGGCCGCGATCCAGCCGTGGATCTCCGGCGCCATCTCCAAGACGGTCAACATGCCGGAGACGGCGACCGTCGAGGAGGTCGAGGAGATCTACTTCGAGGCCTGGAAGCTGGGCGTCAAGGCGCTCGCGATCTACCGCGACAACTGCAAGGTCGGCCAGCCGCTCTCCGCCAAGACCAAGGAGAAGGAGAAGGCCGAGGTCACGGAGAAGGCCGAGGCCACCATCCGTGAGACGGTCGAGAAGATCGTCGAGTATCGCCCGGTCCGCAAGCGCCTCCCCAAGGGCCGCCCGGGGATCACCACCTCCTTCACGGTCGGTGGCGCCGAGGGTTACATGACCGCCAACTCCTACCCGGACGACGGTCTCGGCGAGGTCTTCCTGAAGATGTCGAAGCAGGGCTCGACCCTCGCGGGCATGATGGACGCCTTCTCCATCGCGGTCTCCGTCGGTCTCCAGTACGGCGTGCCGCTGGAGACGTACGTCTCGAAGTTCACCAACATGCGCTTCGAGCCGGCCGGCATGACGGACGATCCGGACGTGCGGATGGCGCAGTCGATCGTCGACTACATCTTCCGCCGCCTGGCGCTGGACTTCCTGCCCTTCGAGACCCGCTCCGCGCTCGGCATCCACTCCGCCGAGGAGCGTCAGCGGCACCTGGAGACCGGTTCCTACGAGCCGTCCGAGGACGAGGTCGACGTCGAGGGCCTGGCCCAGTCGGCGCCGCGCGCCCAGGAGCTGAAGGCGGTCGCCACGCCGAAGCCCGAGTCCGAGGCGGCCAAGCCCGCCCCGAAGCAGGCGCACACCAGCGCCGAGCTGGTGGAGATGCAGCTGGGCATCCAGGCCGATGCCCCGCTGTGCTTCTCCTGCGGCACGAAGATGCAGCGGGCCGGTTCCTGCTACATCTGCGAGGGCTGCGGTTCGACCAGCGGCTGCAGCTGACGACACGCGGTTCCTGAAGTGAAGTAAGGGGCGCCGGCCATTGCCGGCGCCCCTTACCGTTACTGGGCCCTGCCCATGACCCGGGTGAAGGTGGCCGGATCCTCGTCGAAGCCGTGCACGCCGGGACGGAAGGTCCACTCCCCGGAGTCGTCGCGGACGAAGTCGGCGATCGTGGCCGCCGTCGCCCCGAGGACCGAGCCGAAGTCGTCCGCGGCGAGCACGGTGTAGCGGCCCTCCCGGATGCGCATGGCCGGATTCAGTACGTTGACGAACGTCCTGTGGCCGAACCGCTGTTGGATGACGACACCGACCACCACGCGTGCGTACCGGTCGTCGAGCCGGTCCAGTTCCAGCGTCATGACCTCGTCCCAGCCGAAGCCCCGGCCGTCCGTGCTGTCCCGGTTGAGGAAGATCGTGCCGTCCGGTGAGCGGCTGTCGAAGTGCACCAAGTAAGCCGGCGTCCCGTACGGGTCGCCCGACAGGAACGTCGCGGCGACGAGGTCCAGATCGGTGGGCGGCCGGCCCGCGGGACTGGGGTCCCACTTGAGCCCGACCTCGACCTTGCCGATTCCCTTGCTGAAGCCGGTCAACAGGCCTCCCCTTCCCCCCTGGTGGTTGCCCCGCCGCCCCAACTCCCGTGGAGCCAGGGTGTCTTCTCCATCGTGCCACGCGCGCGGGGGCGTACGCGCGGGTGATCTCCGCCGGAGCGTGACCGACGCCACGCCCGGTGGCCTTACGATGGCGCGGTGCTGGTCAAGTGGATTCGCTGCACCGTGGTGGACCGCCGCGGCTTCGAGCGGGGGCAGCGGAAATGGGCGGGGCTTCTGGGGGAGCCGGGTTTTCGGGGGCAGGGTGGAGGCTGGAGCCGGCAGCGGCCGGGCGTGGCGCACATCTTCGCCTTCTGGGAGAGCCGCGCCTTCTACGACTCCTTCATGGCCCGCTCGCACGACCGCCTGGCGTCCGCCCAGTCCGGCACGTTCAAGCACGCCCAGGTCAAGCTCTTCGAGTACCGCTTCGATGTGAAGACGGGCTTCGAGCCGCGGTTCACCGACACCGATCTGATCCGCGTGGCCCTGTGCCGGGTCCACGAGGAGCGCGTCGAGCACTTCACCCTCATGCAGGAGAAGGTCTGGAACCCCGCGATGGCCGGTTCGCCCGGCATGATCCGCGGCATGTTCGCCGAGGCTCCCGAGCAGGAGTTCCTGATCCTGTCGATGTGGCGCTCGGCGGCCGAGCACGGCAAGTACCGCACCGAGCGCGTGGAGCGACTCGCGCTGCGCGCCCAGACCGAGGCGGACATCGCGGCGCTCTCCGGTGACATCGTCGAGCTGGAGCCGTCCTGGACGGCCTGAACCAGTGCATTTGAAAATCAAACTCACCCCCTGAAGAAGTCGCACAACGCGCTCGGCAACGGCCCGGGACACGGAATTCATGTGACCTACGCCGTATGGGGCCCGTACGAGTGCTCGACTTCGCCTCGCTCGATCTAGGGTTTTGGCATGGCACGACCACGGCGCATCGTCCTTGTCCGGCACGGCGAGTCCACGGGCAACGTCGACGACTCCGTGTACGAGCGCGAGCCCGATCACGCTCTCGCGCTGACCGAACGCGGCTGGCGGCAGGCCGAGGAGACCGGAAAGGCGCTCCGGGAAGTCTTCGGCCGGGAACGCGTGAGCGTGTACGTCTCCCCGTACCGCCGGACGCACGAGACACTCCGCGCCTTCCATCTCGCCCCCGACCTCATACGCGTCCGGGAGGAGCCCCGCCTTCGCGAACAGGACTGGGGCAACTGGCAGGACCGCGACGACGTGCGCCTGCAGAAGGCCTACCGCGACGCGTACGGCCACTTCTTCTTCCGGTTCCCGCAGGGTGAGTCCGGCGCCGACGTGTACGACCGGGTCGGCGGCTTCCTGGAGAGCCTGTTCCGCAGCTTCGAGGCGCCGGACCACCCGCCGAACGTCCTGCTGGTGACACACGGACTCGCGATGCGGCTGTTCTGTATGCGCTGGTTCCACTGGACGGTCGCGGAATTCGAGTCGCTGTCGAACCCCGGGAACGCCGAGATGCGGATGCTCGTTCTCGCAGAGGACGGCAAGTACACCCTCGACCGGCCCTTCGAGCGCTGGCGGGAACCGGTCCCCTACTGGGCGAACGGATAGAGTGGCAGAGCAATGACCGCTGACTCCTCTTCTGCCGGGCGCCTGGAGCGCGCCTTGGCGAGCCTGCGCGGACTGGCCGTGGGGGACGCCCTGGGCTCCCAGTTCTTCGTTCCGGCGCACTACCCCCTGCTGAAGCGGCGCGAGCTACCCGCGGGGCCCTGGCAGTGGACGGACGACACCGAGATGGCCTGCTCCGTGGTCGCCGTCCTTGCCGCGCACCAGCGCATCGACCAGGACGCCCTGGCCCGTTCCTTCGCCGAGCACCACGACTTCGACCGGGGCTACGGCCCCGCGGTCAACCGCCTGCTGAGACTCGTCCGTGAGGGTGAGGACTGGCGCGAGCTGGCCGCAGGGCTGTTCAACGGACAGGGGTCCTGGGGCAACGGAGCGGCGATGCGGATCGCGCCCCTGGGCGCCTGGTACGCGGACGATCCGGAGCAGGCGACGCACCAGGCCGAAATCTCGGCCTATCCCACCCACCAGCACCGTGAGGCCGTCGTCGGTGCCATGGCCGTGGCCGCCGCGGCGGCGCTGGCCGGCTCTCCGGACGGGCCGCCCGGCCCCGAGGCACTCCTCGACGGTGTCATCGCCCTGGTACCGAAGAGCGCCGTCGGCCAGGGACTCCGGCGCGCCCGGGACATGCTCGACTACGGCGACGCGGGCACCGTCGCGGCGGTCCTCGGATGCGGCCGCCGTACGACCGCCCACGACACCGTTCCCTTCGCCCTCTGGTCCGCGGCACGGAGCCTCGGTGACTACGAGACCGCCTTCTGGACGACGGCCGGGGTGGGCGGCGACGTGGACACGACCTGCGCGATCGTGGGCGGTGTGCTCGCCTCCGGCAAGGCGGGCACCCCGCCCGCCGAGTGGGCGGAACGCGTCGAGGCACTGCCGGACTGGGTGCCGACGGGGCTCTGACGGCTCCGACGGCCCCGAGCCGCAGATCGTGAAACTCTCCGTGTCCGCCGGGAACTCTCCGTGACCGCAGCCCGTTCTCCCCGTATCCGTCGCGCGCAGCGGCCTACGGCGGCAGGGCCGACGGGCCGGTCCGAGAGCGACGGTCGGAGGAGGTGCGGAGATGGCGTGCGCAGTGCTGGTTGTGATGCTGGCCGCTGTTCTGGTTGTCACGTGGGCGCCGGCAGCCGTGGTGCAGCCGACCGGACCGTCGCCTCTGCCGTCCATCCCCGGGCGGCGGTCCGGCCGACCGCGGCTTCGCGCGGCTCGGGCCGGGTCAGCCGATGCCCGGCCCCGCCACACCGCCGAGGGAATCGAGATCGCTCTTGCGGACCCTGATCACCAGCCAGGCGGTGACGAACGCGGCCCCGGCCATCGCGGCAGCCGGCACGAAGGCGGTGGAGATGCCGTGGGCGAGGACCTCGTGCCCCCAGGGAGCGGGCAGCTGGTGCGTCTTGGCGAAGTGAGCCTGCTGCTCCGGCGAGCTGTTGGCGAGGAACTTCGGCAACTGCTTCTTGACCTCGTCCTTGGCGGCCGAGCCGAACACGGTCGTCAGGATGGACAGTCCGAGCGAACCGCCCACCTGCTGCATGGCGTTGAGGAGCCCGGAAGCCGCGCCGGCCTCGTGCTGGGCGACACCGGACACCGCCGTGACCGTGACCGTTACGAAGTTCAGGCCCATGCCGAAGCCGAACACCAGCATCGGCCCGAGTACGCCGCCGACGTAGGAGCTGTCCGGCCGGATGAAGGTCTGCCAGACCAGCCCGATCGTCACGAGCGCCGAGCCGGCCATCATGAACGGCCGCGGGCCGAGCGCCGGAAGGAAGCGCTGGGACAGGCCCGCACCGACCGCGATCGCGACCGTCACGGGGAGGAAGGCCAGACCGGCCTTGATGGCGCTGTAGCCGAGTACGTCCTGCACGAACAGCACGATGTAGAAGAACATGCCGAACATCGCCGCGGCGAGGCTCAGCATGATCACGTACGTGCCCCAGCGATTGCGGTCCGCGAACATCCTGAGCGGCGTGATCGGCTCCTTCGCCCGCATCTCGGTGAGGACGAAGGCGAGCAGCAGCACCACGGCCGCACCGAACGAGCCGAGGGTGAGGCCGTCCCGCCAGCCGTTCTCCGACGCGCGGATGAACCCGTAGACCAGCGAGGCCATGCCCGCCGTCGAGGTCAGTGCGCCCGTGATGTCGAAGCGCCCCGGATGCCGCTGGGATTCGTTGATGTAGAGCGGCGCGAGCGACGCGATCAGCACGCCGATCGGCACATTGACGAACAGCACCCACCGCCAGTCGAGCCAGTCCGTGAGCATGCCGCCCGCCAGCAGGCCGATGGCGCCACCGCCCGCGGACACGGCGGCGAACACGCCGAAGGCCCGGTTGCGTTCCGGGCCTTCGGGGAACGTCGTGGTGATCAGAGCCAGCGACGTGGGCGAGGCGATCGCGCCGCCCACGCCCTGCAGGGCCCGTGCGGCCAACAGCTGCCAGGGCTCCTGGGCGAGACCGCCCAGCAGCGAAGCGAACGTGAACAACAGGATGCCGGCCATGAACACCCGGCGACGGCCGAGGATGTCACCGGCCCGCGCGCCGAGCAGCAGCAGGCCGCCGAAGGTGAGCGTGTAGGCGCTGATCACCCAAGTCAGGTCCGTGGTGCTGAACTTGAGTGCGTCTTGAATGTGCGGGAGCGCGATGTTCACAATCGTCGCGTCGAGTACCACCATGAGTTGGCAGGCCGCGATGACGGTGAGTGCGATGCCGGGATGCCCCTCCCGGCGGGCCACGCCCGGTTTCGGTTCCTGAAGCAGCTGAGAGGTCGTCACTATGGGTCCCCCATAAAGGCGTTAGTGAACGCTCGCGTTCACTGTCGCGTCCACGGTAGTGAGTCCCCAACAGTGAACGCAAGCGTTCACTTAATCCTGCGCCCCGTCTCGCGTCCCCCTGTTGCTGCGGCGCGGCGCACCCTGCCCCGGAACCCCCGCTTCCCTTGCTTGTTGGAGAGACATAGATGGTTATCTCGCGCTGGACGGCCGCTCCCACCCGAGCGGCTTCCCCTCGTCGGCGCGGCGTGGTGCTGGAGCGAGCGATCCTGGATGCCGCGCTGGAACAGCTCGGCGAGGTCGGCTGGAAGGGGCTGACCATGGAAGGAGTCGCGGCAGGCGCCCAGACCGGCAAGGCCGCGGTGTACCGTCGGTGGCCCTCCAAGGAGGACCTCGTCGCGGACGCGCTGGCGGCCGGACTGCCTCGGGTGGAGACGGCCCCGGATCTGGGCAGCGTGCGCGAGGACCTCCTCACCCTGTGCCGGCAGGTGCGGCAGATCATGTTCTCGCCCCCAGGTGTCGCGCTGCGCTCGGTTATTCACGAGTGTGATCAGGTTCAGGCGAAGCGCTTCCAGGATGTGATCGTCGGGGGCGTGGTGGAGCCGACCGTCATGCTCCTCGGTGAGGTCATCACCCGTGGAATAGGGCGGGGAGAGGTTCGTCCGGACGCGGCCAATAGCTACGTCCTGGATGCCATCCCCGCCATGATGATGTACCGCTCGAAGATGTGCGCAAGCGAATGGAGCGATCAGGATCTCGAAGAGATGATCGATCAGCTGATGCTCCCGCTGCTGCGCCCCTGACGGGAGCCGAGCCCGCACGCCGGCGATCTGTGCGGCGGTCGGGCGACCGGGGTGTCGGGTGACGATCCCGGCGGCGTACGCTAAGGGCGCCATGCCGTACGAACCACCTACCCACACCGTCGAGCGCTCCCTGCGCGCCACGACCGGAGCGAAGATCATTGCCGGTATCGACGAGGTGGGGCGCGGCGCCTGGGCCGGACCTGTCACCGTCTGCGCCGCGATCACCGGACTCCGCCGCCCGCCCGAGGGGCTGACCGACTCCAAGCTGCTGACGATCAAGCGGCGCACGGAGCTGGCCGAGATCCTTCAGGTGTGGGTGACGGCCTATGCGCTGGGGCATTCCTCCCCCGAGGAGATCGACGGCCTGGGGATGACGGCCGCCCTGCGGCTGGCGGCGGTCCGCGCCCTGGACGCCCTGCCGGTCCGCCCCGACGCCGTCATTCTCGACGGGAAGCACGACTACCTCGGCGCTCCCTGGAAGGTGCGCACGGTGATCAAGGGCGACCGGTCGTGTGTGGCCGTCGCGGCGGCGTCGGTGATAGCCAAGGTTCAGCGCGACAAAATGATGGCCGAACTGGGTGTCGACCATGCAGACTTCGGATTCGCGGACAACGCCGGGTATCCGTCGCCCGTGCACAAGGCCGCACTGGTGGAGTGGGGGCCCACCCCGCACCACCGCCTGTCGTGGGCGTATCTTGATGCGTTGCCTCAGTGGCGGCACCTCAAGAAGGTCCGCAGCTGGGCGGACGGAAGCGTTCCGGAAATCGAAGGTCAGCTCGGCTTCGATTTCTGACGGTTCCGCTCGCACTGATGTGCCACCCGGTCACCCGCGCCGCACCAATGTTTGATAAATATCAGCTCATGCCTCTCATTCCCGAGGAGCCTCAGATTCACGAGAGTGCCCAGGGTCCCCGCGCCACTCCGGCCAGCGGCCGTACCGCGCCGACCCCCCGCCCCGTACCCGGCCCCCGCCCCGCGGCTCCGTCCCGCCCCGGTCGTCCCGGCCCTCTGCGGCCCGCGCCGCCGGTGCAGCGCACGCCGCGTGACGTGGCTCCGGCCACCCCGGGCCCCTCGGGCCCGGCCGCTCCCGCCGCCACGGCGGCCACCCCGCAGATCCAGCTGATCCCGGCCTCGGCCGAGGGCGCGCTCGACGCCGCCGAGGAGGCGGTGGACCTGCTCCTGGACTCAGGTCGTGCCCCTGGCGACGTCCTCGTGATCACCACCGGGTCCCAGCACCCGTGGGCGGAACACGAGCTGTCCTTCGGTGAAGCTTCCTACTGGGCGCAGCACGACGCCGGTGACGACGTCTTCTACACGGACGCCGCCATCGCCTCCCGCGCCGCGTCCCGCCCTGTGGTCGTCGTGGCCGTCAACGGTGGACCCGCTTCCGCTGCGGCCTCCGCCCTCCCGCTGGCCCACGCCCGGGCCGGTGCCCTGCTGATCGTCTGCGGCGACCCGCAGCAGATCAACTCGGTGCTGGGCGCCGGCGTCTGAGCCGCGTCCGGCACTCCGGGGCACCTGGGTGACGAAGGAGCCGCTCCGGCGGTATCCGCACGGTGTGGTCTTCGGCATGCCCGGATGACCGGCGGCCGTTCCGCTCGTGGGGCGGCTCCCCGGCGACGCGCCTGGACGGCGAGGTGTGGCGGGCGGTTGTCGGGCGGAGGTCGGACGGACCCCGGATCACGCTGCTGTGCCAGCTGAGGCCGGTCCGTGAGCGACGGCCTGCCTGGCCGCGCCGGGAGCGGACCTCGTACGGCCGCAGGCGCGGCTCAGGTGCCGTTCTGTTCCTGGGCGCGGCACGACCCCCGCGTTCCTCGGCACGGCAGGGGCCACGCGCGGCGTCCTTGCGGCATAGCGGCGGGCGGTTCGGCCTCCGAACCGCCCAAGTCGGTCGGTGGCGTGGAGAAGGCGGGCGTGAAGCCTGATCCGCTGTCGTGTCCTTCAGCGAGCCGCCGCGCGGCGCAGGACCTCGGAGACCGGGCCGCCGGTGCGCGGTGCGAGCGGCGGGGCCTCGGACAGGGCGAAGGGCTCCGGTGCGGAATCGGCGTTCGGGTGGCGCCCGCTACGACCCTCGCCGAGCACATGCCAGCCGTCATGGGTCAGCGTGATGTACGCCCCGCATCGCAGCCCGTGCAGTGTGCAGGCGTCACGCAGGCCCCACATCCAGGCGCCGTCCTCCTCCGTCCAACGCGCGTCGCCCTCACGGCAGTACATGAGTATCGCCGTGCGCACCGGGGTCCGGCGCCGCAGGTCGTGCGGAATGACCCGGCGCAACTGCGCGAGCAGCGCGTTGCGGAACATCCAGCCGTCGGCCGGCGCCGGACGACGTATGAACGACGCGCTGGCGCACAGCCGCTCGTCCGGATCGAGCACGGCCACGATCGCCATGGAGGGCTCCGGCCGATGGCGGGCGTGCAGCCCGCTGACCACCTCACGAGGGTTGCGCAGCAGAGGGATTCCGGCGGCGGCCCATTCGGCCGGCTCGAGCAGGCGACTGGCGGAAGCGGCGGACGCGGACGTCGACAACGAAGCTGCCGAGGACGAGGCGAATCCGAAGGTCACGTTCCTCCCTTCGGCTACGCGCCCACACTGCGGGCGAGGTCGGATTCGAGGGACCGCGCGCCGCAGCAGAGCCCAACCGGAACGGACGAGCCGTGCGGGGAGCGGACCTCAATTCTTCCTGCCGAACTTGGATGCGGCAACGAGCAATTGGGGCCACCGACAGTTATCTGGTGGTGCGTGGCTTATATTCCTACCCAAAGGTTGGTCCGCTGACGCCTGAGGCGTCGGTGTGTGCTCCGTACGGCCGCCGCGGCCGGGTACGCGGTCAGCCCTGGACGGCCAGGACCAGCGGCAGCACCGCCCGCGCGCCGGACTTTCTGAGCAGACGTGCCGCGACCGCAAGCGTCCAGCCGGTCTCCATGAAGTCGTCGACCAGCAGCACCGGGCCGCCTGCCGCGGCAAGTGCCGATGCGAGTGCAGGCTGCACGGTCAGCGCGCCGTCGAGGGCCTTCAGCCGCTGCGCGCTGTTGCTGCGCGGCACCCGTGGCACGTCCTCGGCATACTCCACGGAGCCGAGGAGCGGCAGCCGTCCGATCTCGGCGATCCGGGAGCCCAGGGAATGGATCAGCAGGGGACGGGTCCGCGAGGCGACCGTGACGACACCCACCGGCCGGGCCTGGACATCGGATGCTCCGGAAGCCCAGCCGCCAGGACCCTTGGACCAGTCGGCCAGGACCCCCACCACGGCCCGTGCCACGTCGTCCGGCACAGCGGTGTCCGGCGCTTGGGGCGCGAGGAGCGGACGCAGCCGGTTGCCCCAGCCGATGTCCGACAGTCGACCCAGAGCCCGTCCCGGCGAGGCCTGTTCACCGGCCGGAATGCGTCCCTTGAGATCGATGCCGATGGCCGGCAGACCCGTCGGCCACATACGGCGGGGCTCCACCTCGACGCCCGCACGGCCCAGGTCGCTCCGGGCGGCGTCCACCGCCGCCGTGGAGGTGTCGGCGGTGAAGCGCGGGGCGGCGCAGTTGTCGCAGCGGCCGCAGGGCTTGGCACCCTCGTCGTCCAGCTGACGCTGCAGGAACTCCATCCGGCACTCGGTGGTGGACGCGTAGGCGCGCATCGCGTCCTGCTCGGCCGCGCGCTGCCGGGCGACCCAGTCGTAGCGCTCGGTGTCGTACGACCAGGGCTGTCCGGTGGCGATCCAGCCGCCCTTGACGCGGCGGACCGCCCCGTCCACGTCGAGGACCTTCAGCATGGTCTCCAGCCGGGAGCGGCGCAGCTCGACCAGGGGTTCCAGCGCGGGCAGCGACAGGGGGCCGTCGGCCCGGGCGAGGACATCCAGGGTGCGCCGGACCAACTCCTCGGACGGGAAGGCGAGCGACGCGAAGTACTCCCAGATCGCCTCGTCCTCCTTGCCCGGCAGCAGGAGCACCTCGGCGTGTTCGACACCGCGGCCTGCTCGGCCGACCTGCTGGTAGTAGGCGATGGGGGAGGAGGGGGAGCCGAGGTGGACCACGAAACCGAGATCCGGCTTGTCGAAACCCATGCCGAGTGCCGAGGTCGCGATCAGCGCCTTGACCCGGTTGCCGAGCAGATCGTCCTCGGCCTGCTGGCGCTCGGCGTTCTCCGTCTTGCCCGTGTACGAGGCGACGCTGTGCCCGCGCTGCCGCAGGAACGCGGTGACCTCCTCGGCGGCGGCGACGGTGAGCGTGTAGACGATGCCGGAGCCCGGCAGATCGTCGAGGTGGTCGGCGAGCCAGGCCATCCGGTGCGCGGCATCCGGCAGCCGCAGCACACCGAGGCTGAGGCTCTCCCGGTCCAGCGGCCCGCGCAGCACCAGGGCGTCCGAGGTGCCTCCGGTGCCCAGCTGCTCGGCGACGTCCGCGGTCACCCGGGCATTGGCCGTGGCCGTGGTGGCCAGCACGGGCACGCCGGGCGGGAGATCACCGAGCATGGTGCGCAGCCGCCGGTAGTCGGGACGGAAGTCATGACCCCAGTCGGAGATGCAGTGGGCCTCGTCCACGACCAGCAGACCGGTCGCCGCGGACAGCTTGGGCAGGACCTGGTCGCGGAAGTCCGGATTGTTCAGGCGCTCCGGGCTGACAAGTAGGACATCCACCTCGCCGGCCGCGATCTCGGCCTGGACGGCGTCCCACTCCTCGGTGTTGGCGGAGTTGATGGTCCGGGCGTGGATACCGGCCCGGGCCGCTGCCTCCACCTGATTGCGCATGAGCGCGAGCAGGGGCGAGACGATCACCGTGGGTCCGCTTCCTCTGGCCCGCAGCAACGAGGTCGCCACGAAGTACACCGCGGACTTGCCCCATCCCGTGCGCTGCACGACCAGGGCCCGGCGCCGCTCGGCGACCAGTGCCTCGATCGCCCGCCACTGGTCCTCGCGCAGCCGGGCCGCGCCCGTGGCATCCCCGACGAGCCGGGCGAGGACGGCGTCCGCCTGTGCCCGGAGATCCGCGTTGCTCGTGTGCTCCATGCGTTCCATACAACAGGACGGGACTGACAAGCGGGCCGGTCCCGGCCGGGTCTGTGGACAACCGGGACCAGCTTGTCGTGTCCCTGATTCGACTTATCCACAGGTCCAAGCGGAATCTCAAGATCCGCGAGATCGTCTGCGCATGACGAATCACAGCGAAACCACTGGACCGTTCGAAAACAGCGACATCTCAGGGCAGGAGCCGGTCACCGGCCCATCCATGCACGAAACGCAGGTCACGCTGCGCACCCCCGCCGAGCTGGCCGACGCCCTCCCCTATCTCCTCGGCTATCGCCCGGAGGACAGCATGGTGCTGGTCGCCCTGCACGACCGCGAAGGCCAGGGAAGGTTCGGCGGCCGGGCCCGGCTCGGCATCCCCAGGAACGAGGAGGACTGGGAAGCGGCAGCACACCAGCTGGCCCGCGGACTGGTGACCGGCAGCGAACGGCGCGGCGCCCGGCCCGAACAGATGGTGGCCTACGTCTGCCAGGAACCGGCTCCGGGAGAGTCCGGCCGCGACGTCAAACGACGGCTCGAGCGGCTGGCCCACCTGCTGCGCACCCAGTGCGGCGACCTCGACGTGCCGGTCATCGAGGCACTGTGCATCTCCGACGGCCGCTTCTGGTCGTACTGCTGCCCGGTCGAGAGCTGCTGCCCCGAGGACGGCTCGCCGATGGGCCTTCCCGGCACATCCGTACTGGCCGCGGCTGCCACCTACGCCGGCATCCAAGTGCGCGGCACGCTCAGGGAGTTGCGAGCCAGGCTGCAGCCGTGGGAGACGACCGCGGCCCTGGAGCAGGAGATCGCGCTCGACGCGGCCGGAATGGCCCTGGTGCCCCGCATTCTCGACGAGGCGTCCCGAGACGAAGTCGCGGAGGAGACCCTGCGCCTCGCCGAGCGGATCATCCACCGCTTCGCCGCCACGGCACCGGTGTCCGGCACCCATCCGGCCGACCTGCGCGACGACGGCCTGCTCAAGCATGACGAGGCGGCGACGCTGATCCTCGGACTCCAGGACCGCACGACCCGCGACCGGGCGGCCGCCTGGATGGAGGGCGCCGAGGCGTGCCCGGCCCTCCGGCTCTGGCGCGCCCTGGCCCGCCGCTGCGTCGGACCTTACGGCGAACATGCCGCGGCGCCGCTGACTCTCGCCGGCTGGGTCGCCTGGTCGACAGGCGACGAGTTGGAGGCCCGTGAGGCGCTGGCCATGGCACTGGGCGCGGATCCCGACTATCTCTTCGCCAGGCTGCTCCACCAGGCCTGCAACGAAGGCCTCGACCCGGAAGCGATCCGCCGCTGCCTGCGCGGGGACCGCGAGGGCCGCGCGCAGGCAGCGGCGGATGGCACCGACCGGGCAGGGCGTACGGAGGCGGAGATCGGCGCACAGGCGCACGCAGAGACGGAAACGGCGCAGGCCGCGCTCCCGGCGACCGAAACCCTGACGCCCGGCACGATTTCGCGGGCGGACGACGTGGGCACCGAAGCGGACTGCGGGACGGGCACGCGCCGACGGCGCCGTGCGCGCGCGGCGGAGGGCAGCGACGCCCCTCGCGCGGCTCGGTCCAGCTGTGGACGGCGGAGGCCGGCCGGCTCGCACCCCGGCCCGTCGGCAGCCGACCCCTCACGCCGGGGCAGCCGCGGCCTCGGCGGCACACGCACGCGTGCGGCGGATCCGGAGGGCCCCACGACCGGCGCCGCCTCCGCGGGAGGCGAGCACCGCAAGTCCGAGGGGGAGGGGTGAGCGCCGTGCGGGGCAGTGCGGGCACACACCTGGTCAAGCAGGTCTGCGCAAGGAAGACGCGTGGCACCTCAGCGGAAACCGTGAACTGCGGCGCCCGCCCCTGGCGGCTGCTCCGGCTCCGGTCTCGTGCGGGTCGGTGCGGCTGCCACGGCGGTGGCACCCTTCTGAGTCGCCTGGCAGGCAGGGGGCATCGGGCATGCCCCTCCGCTCGGGGGCCATGCGGGGGCCGGTCAGGTGACCGTTGGTGGCACCGGCTCGCGGCCGGCCCGAGCGGCACCACTGCCCTGTCGATCCGCCACCATCCGGCCGGCCTCCCCGAGGCGTCCCGACACCGATCGGTCGGCTTTCCCCAGGCGAGCCGTGACCCGGACGAGTCCCGCACCGTTCACCTGAGTGGCGGAACGCCTGGACCGGCCCTGCCGCCGTACGACCCTTGTCCTCCGGGGCGCCCCACCGGTCGCCCGGCACGTCCGAGGCGCCGCGAGCGCAGAGGAGGCCACCCCATGCACCAGCAGTCGGCTCCGCCCTCCGTCGCCGACGACGAACGCCCTCCCTGGGACCGGCAGGGGCGGTTCCTTCCGGACGGCGCCGTCGCCACACGGCAGATCATCGGTGTCGTGCCATCCCCCAGGGACTTCGGCTCGGGCCCCTCCACAGGTCGCGGCAGGCCACCGGCACAGGGTCCGGCAGCCGCCCTAGGCCGCCGCCCCGTAGATCCGTCTGCACGCACACCCCAGGGCAGCCGCCCGGCGCCCGAGTTGCCGCCCACACACACCGCCTTGATCTGTGTCGCCCTGCCCGGCCTCGCCATCTCCGATGAGGGACAGCTGGCCGGCCGTGGACTGGACGGGTTCTACCGTGGCGGCAGGCGCCTCCTCTCCCGGTGTCAGGTCCGTGTGTCCGGCCGCGAACCCCTGCCCGTGCAGGCCAGGATGACCGGCGCCGACAGCGCCCGCTTCGTGGGAACACTGCGCGTTTCGCCGTTGGCGGGTCCCGATCCGGACGTCGTGGTCGAACGCACCCGTCGCGCCGACGGAACCGAACGGATCACGCTCCGCAACGCCGCCGCGCGACCGCTGAGGCTGCCCCTCGAGGTCGCCCTCGGCACAGATCTCGCCGAACTCGGTGCCATCGCCTCCGACGGGGCGGGCCCTGAACTCCCGGCCACCGTCCATGACTCGGGCCTGCGCTGGGCCACGGCCGGTGCCGCCGCCTCCGTCACCGCCGACCCGCCGCCCTCCGACGCCCTTGCGTCCGCCGGACTGCTGCGCTGGGAACTGGAACTGCCGCCGAACGGCACGGCCGCCGTGGAACTGAGGGTGCGGCTCGACGGCGCCGGTCCGCTGCGGCCGGCGGGACACGCCAGTACCAGCCCGTTCGCCCCCGCCCGGGCCAAGGGCGACGACCCCCGGGTGGCCCCGCTGCTGCACGCCGCGGTCGCCGACCTTCACGCCCTGCTCCTGCGCGACCCCGCCCACCCGTCGGACACCCACCTCGCGGCGGGCGCGCCCTGGCGCTGCGGAATGGCCCCCGCCGAGGCTCTGACCGCGGCGCGCATGGCCCTGCCGCTCGGGACCCGGCTCGCCGCGGGCACCCTGAGCACCCTGGCCCGCACCCAGCTCCTCGACCGGAGCCCACGGGCCGGCATGATCCCCGGGCCGCGACGTGACGCCGGTCCCTTCCTCCCGTCCAGCTGCACGGGCACGGAGGCCACACTGCTCTTCCCCGTCCTGCTCGCCGAGGCCCGCCGCTGGGGGCTTCCCGAGCAGGAGACAAGGGAACTGCTCCCCACGGCGGAGCGCTGCCTCACCTGGCTGCGGACCACAGCAGGCGACGGCCCCTACCTCCACGACCCCCAGCCCGGCGGCCCGGCCCGTTGCGAGACGCAGGCCCACGCGTATCGGGCGGCCCTGCTCGGCGCCGATCTCCTCGACGCCTTCGAGCGGCCCGGCACCACCGAGTTACGCCAGTGGGCCGAAGCCCTGCAGTCGGCCTTCCGGGCCGACTTCTGGGTCGAGGACCGCAGCGGCGGACGTCCGGCCGCGGCCCTGGCACCGGACGGCCGGCCCGTGCCCCACCTGGGCTCCACCGCGGTGCACCTCCTCGACACCGGCCTCCTCGGTTCCGGCCGGCTCGCCCCGGGCCTGCTCGACGCCGTACAGACCGAACACCTCGCCCGGCGGCTCGGTGCCCCTGCCATGGACGCGGGCTGGGGACTGCGCGGCCTCGGTACCAAGGAGCCGGGACACAACCCCTTCGGTCACCGGACCGGAGCCGTCCGGGTCCACGAGACCGCACTCGCCGTCGCTGGACTGGCCGCCGCCGGCTATGAGAAGGAGTCCGCCGGTCTGCTGAGAGGGCTGCTGGAAGCGGCGGAACACTTCGGGTACCGACTGCCGGAGATGTTCGCCGGCGAACAGCGCTTCACCGGGAGCGCTCCCCTCCCGCACCCCGCCGCCTGTCGGCCGGCGGCCACCGCGGCTGCATCTGTGATCATGGTGCTCACCTCGCTCGCGGGTATCCGACCCGACACCCCCGCCAGAACGGTCACCCTGCGCCCCGTGCGGAGTGCGCCGCTCGGCGAACTGGGCCTGACAGGGCTGCGCGTCGCCGGCGCCCCGTTCGCCGTGCGCATCAGCCGGCTGGGGCTCGCCATGGTCGAGGAGGCGGCGGACGGCCTGCAACTGGGAGCGTGACCTCGTACGACGCCACGGGGACGAAGAAACGGGAGCCGGTCCTGCGCCCCATACCCGAAAGAAGCGGAACCACCATCGGTGCGGCCGAGGAAGGGAGTGTTTATCGTCAGGCAGACGACTATGATCGCGGCATGCCCTACGACCCGTCAGCCTTTCCGCCCTTCGCCGTGACCGTGGACCTGGTCGTGCTGACCGTGCGCCGCCATGCCCTGTGTGCGCTGGCGGTCCGCAGGGGCGAGCCCCCGTTCCAAGGGCGCTGGGCACTGCCCGGCGGTTTCGTACGGGCCGACGAGGATCTCTCCCAGGCGGCGGCGCGCGAGCTCGCCGAGGAGACGGGACTGTGCGCGCACGACCCCTCGGCCCCGGCCCAGGACAACGGAGCCCACCTCGAACAGCTCGCCACCTACGGTGACCCCAAGCGGGACCCGCGCATGCGTGTGGTGAGCGTCGCGCACCTTGCGCTGGCGCCCGACCTGCCCGCCCCGCGCGCGGGGGGCGACGCCAGCAATGCGCGCTGGGCACCGGTCGAGGAGCTGCTCCAACAGGGCGGTTACGGCCGCGACGGCGAACCCGCGGCACCGCTCGCCTTCGACCACGCCCAGATCCTCTCCGACGGCGTGGAGCGGGCCCGGTCCAAGATCGAGTACTCGTCGCTGGCCACCGCGTTCTGCCCGAGCGAGTTCACCGTCGGCGAGCTGCGCCGGGTGTACGAGGCCGTGTGGGGTGTGGCCCTCGACCCGCGCAACTTCCACCGCAAGGTCACCGGAACGCCCGGATTCCTCGTTCCCACCGGGGGAACGACCACCCGCCAGGGCGGCCGGCCGGCCCAGCTCTTCCGGGCTGGCGGCGCCACCCTGCTCAACCCCCCGATGCTGCGCCCCGAGGTCTGAGACGTCCGGGCGGCCGGATGCCCGGACCGCCAGGTGGGCCGACCGTCCGTGCCGGGTGTCGGCTCGCTCGAACGGCGTACGTGAACCGGGTCTGCAAGCAGTACATGTGTTAGTAGATCGTGCGATACACGAAAAAATCGGACATGACGCGCTATCTTGCTGCAGGTGATCGAGGCCTTCGGACTGACCAGCAATCCCCGCAAGGCGCACCCGCCCGCCGTCGACGACGTCTCCTTCGAAGCGCGCGCGGGGCATGTCACCGTGCTCCTCGGAGGCGCCGGTGCGGGTAAGACGACGACGCTCAGACTGATGCTCGAGCTGCAACAGGGGCGCGGCATCACCTACTTCAGAGGGCGGCCCCTGCACCGGACCGCCCATCCCTCGCATGAGGTCGGCGTGCTGCTCGGCGACGTACCAGGGCATCCGGCCCGCTCGGTGCGCGGTCATCTGCGCA
Organism: Streptomyces sp. NPDC001709; assembly: GCF_053596375.1. NCBI lineage: Bacteria > Bacillati > Actinomycetota > Actinomycetes > Kitasatosporales > Streptomycetaceae > Streptomyces > Streptomyces sp. NPDC001709. The sequence goes on from NZ_JBSFGB010000002.1 coordinate 125,837, forward strand.
TGCTGTGCGCGGCCGCGGGAGTTCCCGCGCGACGGGCCGACGAGGTCCTCGAAGCCGTGGGCCTCGTCAGCCTGCGTGAGGAGCGCCTCGGCACGCTCTCGCGCGGAATGGACCGCAGACTCGGCCTGGCCTGCGCCCTGCTGCCCGACCCCCACACCCTCGTCCTGGACGAGCCTGCCAAGAGCCTGTCCGCCCGTGAGGCGCAATGGCTGCACGGCATGCTGCGAGCCCACGCCGACCGGGGTGGCGCGGTGTTCTTCACCAGCGCCGACCCCAAGGAGGCCGCGCGCACGGCCGACCGGGTCGTCACCCTCGACGGCGGCAGACTCGTGGCCGACCAGGACGCCAGGGAGTTCGCCCGTACCCGGCTGCGCCCGCGCGTGGCCGTCCGCAGCCCCTACGCGTCCCGTCTCGCGGCCCTGCTCACCAAGGAGGCCCGCACCGCGCGCCGTTCCGTCGAGGTCGTACGGGAGGGCGGCAATCGTCTTTCGGTGTACGGCTCCACGACCGCCGACGTCGGCGAGATGGCGTTCCGGCACGGCATCCTCGTCCACCAACTCGCGGACGAGGTCGGTGACATGGGGCCGGGGGCCGATGCCGGACCCGGCGGAGCCTCGTCGGGCGAAGCGAGCGCCGTGGCGGCGAACGAGCCGCCGGTGAACCGGGAACATGCTGTGTCCGGTTCGTCGCCCGCGGAGCGGGAGACGGCGGTGCGGGGACTGTCGACGGTGGAGCCGGATGGCTCGGTGCTCGGCTTGGCGGCGTCGGTGTCGGGCGTCTCGGTGCTCGGCTTGTCGGCGGCGGAGCCCGGCGTGTCGGCGTTCGCCCCGTCCGGCGCGGAGCAGGCCGCTGCGGCGTCCGGACTCCCGGCAGGAGAGCCGGGTGTCACCGGGGCGGATCCCCCGGCGAGAGGGCGAGGAGGCACGCCGTTCGGCTTCTCGGCGCAGAAGCGGCGGGACACCGCACCGGCCGCTTCGGTGCCGCAGCCGACTGTGCCCAGTGGCTCGTCGAAGATTGAGCCGTCGGCGGGGGAGCGGGCCCAGGACTTCGACGGTGGGCAGTCGCCGCCCGGCGAGGCCTCCCCTGCCCGGTCCGGGACGGAGCACGCGGAAACCGCCTCACGCGGACCGGCCGAGGGCACGCCGCCGGCCGACACGGCCCCGGGAACCAGCGGGACGGCACGCGACAGGGGCGGCTCCGGCGGCGAGGACACGCCCCGCGGGGATGCCGAAGCGGCTCCCGCGAAGGCGGCCACGGAAGCCGACCGCCGCCCGACCGCCGAAGCGGCGGCCACGTCCATCGCGGAGCGCGATGTGGCCAAGGCGGCCCGGGAACCGCAGACCGCCGGCACGAGAACCCCCGCAGCGGTCATCTCCGCCCTGCGCACCCGCCTTCCCGGCGCCAGGAGACCTGGCAGCCGTCCGGCACCGGGCGCCCCCGCCGCCCGTCGCGACGGCGCCCGCACCTTTGATGTCCGCTCCCCCCTTCCACCCCCCATCACCGTCCGCCCCGCTCCCAGCCCCCTCCGCCCTTTGCGCTACGAGATCCGGCGCGGCGCCGGGGTCGGCATCGGCTTCCTCACCTGCGGTGCCGTCCTGGTGGTGTCCGCGCTCACCGCCGTACTGCTGGCCAGGATCGGCCACACCCCGCAGGCGCGGCTGTTCGCCGCGTGGCCGCGGGAGCTGCCGCTGCCGCCTGCGGCGCTCGCGGCGGGGCTGCTCGGCGCTGTGGCCTTCGGGGACGAGTTCCGTTACCCCGCCCTCGCGGCGGACCGCGGCACCGTGCCCCGCCGACTGGGGCTGCTCACTGCGAAACTCCTCGTCTCCGGAGCCACCGCGGCGCTGCTGGCCTTCCTCACCGTGGGCTGCGACGCCGAGGCGCTCTACATCGTCTACGGACGGGAGCTGACACAAGTTCCCGCGGACTGGCTTGCGCTGAGCGCGAGTTGGTTCGGCCTGGTCGTCGGCTGTGCCTGGGCCGGTGTGCTCGCGGCCGGTGTGTTCCGGTCCACCGCGGGCGGCCTGGCCACCGTACTCGCCGTACCCGTCGTCGTCGTCCCCCTCGTGCACAAGGCGATGCAGGGACCGGCCGTGCACATGGCCGCCGGGTTCCCGGCGCGGATGCGAGAGGTTCTGCTGTTGCAGTGGCCCTTCGGAGGCGAGCGCTACCTGCTCGGGATGGCACGGGTGCTCGCCCAACCCGTCGGCGGCGCACTGACGTTGTCGCTGTCGGCGCTGCTGTGCGCGTATCTGTTCACGACGCTGCGCACCCGATTCCGGTGACGAGCATGCGTGCACTTCCGATCCCGCCGTGCGCACAACTCCCCGTGGAAAGCCCATTTCTTTCCGATAAGGCGTCAATTGCGACGGGGTGAGCGATCACCCTTTCGTGTGCTTTTCACCAAAGACCTCAAGGGAGTTGGAGGCGGCGCCGACAAAGGATCCGTGAGTACCCTTGCGCACACCATGATGACCGCCGCCCGCTCCACCGACTCCGGTCTGGCCGGCCCGGGCGAACTCGACCGCTACCCCTACGCGGAGCCCCAGGTGGGCGACCGTGTAGGCGCACCCTCCTGGGAAGGCGCGGACCCGGAGCTGGGCCGCGTCGGCCGACGTGCCGCGGGCAGCCGCGGGCGTGGACTGCACGGCCAACTCGTCCAGCAGCTGGGACAGATGATCGTCTCCGGCGACCTGGGCGCGGACCGCCCGCTGGTGCCCGAGGAGATCGGCCAGCGCTTCGAGGTCTCGCGTACCGTCGTACGCGAGTCCCTCCGCGTCCTCGAGGCCAAGGGCCTGGTCAGTGCCCGCCCGAACGTCGGCACGCGCGTACGTCCCGTCAGTGACTGGAACCTGCTCGACCCGGACATCATCGAGTGGCGGGCCTTCGGCCCCCAGCGCGACGACCAGCGCCGCGAGCTGAGCGAGCTGCGCTGGACGATCGAGCCGCTCGCCGCCCGCCTCGCCGCCGGACACGGGCGGGAGGAGGTGCAGCAGCGCCTCTGCGACATGGTCGAGATCATGAGTCATGCCATGGCGCAGGGCGACGCGCTGACGTACTCGCGTGCCGACAGCGAGTTCCACGCGCTGCTCATCCAGACCGCCGGCAACCGCATGCTGGAGCACCTCTCCGGGATCGTCTCGGCGGCCCTCCAGGTCTCCGGCGGCCCGGTCACGGGTTGTGACCGGCCGAACGAGGCGTCGCTCGCGCAGCACGCGCGCATCGTCGACGCGCTCGGCACGGGCGACGGTACGGCGGCCGAGTCGGCCATGCGTCAACTGCTCACGGTCCACCCCGAGGTCGAGCGGGTGGTGCCCGCCCCACGCGAGCACTGACGCCCGCGGCCGGGGCGGTGCGGTCGTCGGTGCGCGGCGTCCTCGTGGTGCTCGTGGCGGCGCCGGGCTCGGATGCCGGCCGTCGCCGGACCCCGCCGGACCTGTGTGGTCCGGCGGGGTCCAGCGGTGCGACGGGCCGCCGGAGCCGGATGCGCAACCGGGCATGATGACAACGGTGATCTGCTCTGTCCGTGTCTGATTGCTTTTGACCGCTTACGGGATGTGACTCGGGCCACGCAGATTGGGCGTAACGCTCGTGGGAACAGCGCGATGACCTAAGAGGTGACAGCCGCGGAGGGAATACGGACGCCATGACAGGCGCTGTGCATCTTCCCGGCCCCGCCCGCGCCGTCGGCCCATCCCCAGGCCGGTGGTCGGCTCCTGTCCGCAGTGGACGGTGCCGGAAGCCGTTTTCCAACGTTCCGAGAGGTTGTTCGTGTCGGCCAGCACATCCCGTACGCTCCCGCCGGAGATCGCCGAGTCCGTCTCTGTCATGGCGCTCATTGAGCGGGGAAAGGCTGAGGGGCAGATCGCCGGCGACGATGTGCGTCGGGCCTTCGAAGCTGACCAGATTCCGGCCACTCAGTGGAAGAACGTACTGCGCAGCCTCAACCAGATTCTTGAGGAAGAGGGTGTGACGCTGATGGTCAGTGCCGCAGAGCCCAAGCGCACCCGCAAGAGCGTCGCAGCGAAGAGTCCGGCGAAGCGCACCGCCACCAAGACGGTGGCGGCGAAGACGGTGACGACCACGAGGAAGGCCACCGCCACCACGGCCGCTCCCTCGGTACCCGCAGCTCCGGACGTCGCAGCCGATTCCGCCGAGGAAGCCGGTACGGCCAAGAAGGTCGCCGCCAAGAAGACGACCGCCAAGAAGGCGGCTGCCAAGAAGACCGTCGCGAAGAAGGCGGTCGCCAAGAAGACCACGGCCAAGAAGGACGACGTCGAGCTTCTCGAGGACGAGGTTCTCGAGGACACCAAGGTCGCCGACGAGCCCGAGGGCGCCGAGAACGCGGGCTTCGTCCTGTCCGACGAGGACGAGGACGACGCGCCCGCCCAGCAGGTCGCCGCGGCCGGCGCCACCGCCGACCCGGTCAAGGACTACCTGAAGCAGATCGGCAAGGTCCCCCTGCTCAACGCCGAGCAGGAGGTCGAGCTGGCCAAGCGCATCGAGGCGGGTCTGTTCGCCGAGGACAAGCTGGCCAACGCCGACAAGCTGGCGCCGAAGCTGAAGCGCGAGCTGGAGATCATCGCCGAGGACGGCCGCCGCGCCAAGAACCACCTCCTGGAGGCCAACCTCCGTCTGGTGGTCTCGCTGGCCAAGCGCTACACCGGCCGCGGCATGCTCTTCCTGGACCTCATCCAGGAGGGCAACCTCGGTCTGATCCGCGCGGTTGAGAAGTTCGACTACACCAAGGGCTACAAGTTCTCCACGTACGCCACCTGGTGGATCCGTCAGGCCATCACCCGCGCCATGGCCGACCAGGCCCGCACCATCCGTATCCCGGTGCACATGGTCGAGGTCATCAACAAGCTCGCGCGCGTGCAGCGCCAGATGCTCCAGGACCTGGGCCGCGAGCCCACCCCGGAGGAGCTGGCCAAGGAGCTCGACATGACCCCGGAGAAGGTCATCGAGGTCCAGAAGTACGGCCGCGAGCCCATCTCGCTGCACACCCCGCTGGGTGAGGACGGCGACAGCGAGTTCGGTGACCTCATCGAGGACTCCGAGGCCGTCGTCCCGGCCGACGCCGTCAGCTTCACGCTTCTGCAGGAGCAGTTGCACTCCGTCCTGGACACCCTGTCCGAGCGCGAGGCCGGCGTCGTCTCCATGCGTTTCGGTCTCACCGACGGTCAGCCGAAGACCCTCGACGAGATCGGCAAGGTGTACGGCGTGACGCGTGAGCGCATCCGCCAGATCGAGTCCAAGACCATGTCGAAGCTGCGCCACCCGTCGCGTTCCCAGGTGCTGCGCGACTACCTCGACTAGGTCGAGTTCGTACGACGGCGAAGGCCCGGTTCCCGCGCGGGAGCCGGGCCTTCGTGCTGCGCACTGCCGTGCGGTGGATCACTCTGGGTGTTCCGGTACAACCCGAGAGTGAGGATCCTGCATGCGTCGTTCCGTTGCCCGGTCACTGATCCGGCCGCTGGCCCTGGCGGCCACCATGACCGTCATACCCCTGGTGAACGCGGCCCCCGTGGCCGCCGACAGCGTAGTGGTCGGGGGCTTTCCGATAGACGTCTCGCAAGCCCCGTGGACGGTCGCGCTGTCCAGCCGTGACCGGTTCGGGGGTACGCGGGCGGGCCAGTTCTGCGGCGGGGTGGCGGTCGCACCGACGCAGGTGCTCACCGCGGCACACTGCCTGGCCGAGGACGTCCTGGGGGCGCCCGCCAATCGCCTCCCTGACCTCCGGGTCATCGCCGGCCGCACCGACCTGCTGTCGAGCGAGGGCCAGGAGATCGCCGTACGCGACGCCCGGATCAACCCTGGATACGACAGCGTGACCAACGCCGGCGACTTCGCCGTGCTCACCCTCGCCAAGCCGCTGCCGCAGAGCGCGGTCATAGCGATGGCGGGCGCGGGCGACCCCGCCTACGCGCCGGACACGCAGGCCCTGGTCTCCGGATGGGGGGACACGACCGGCGGGGGTGCCTACGCGCGCAGGCTGTACGCCGCACACGTGCGCGTGCTGTCCGACGACCTCTGCGCCCGCGCCTACCCGGGCGGTCCCGACGGCACCTACCGGGCGGGCAGCATGCTCTGCGCCGGAGAGGCCACCGGTGGCCCGGACAGTTGCCAAGGAGACAGTGGCGGCCCGCTGGTGGCGGCAGGGCGGCTGATCGGGCTCGTGTCATGGGGGAGCGGCTGTGGCAGGGCCGGCCGCCCGGGCGTGTACACGCGCGTCTCCGAAGTCGTACGAAGCCTGGGGGTGGCCTCGGGAGCCAGTAGCGGCCCCACAGGCGCTCCTGAAGCGTCCCCGCGGGCATGAGCACGGGCGGCCGCTCCTGAAGAGGAGCGGCCGCCCGTTCACCGGCCTGTGCCGGGGCTGGCTCGTCGTGTGTGCGAGATTCAGCGCTCTTCGTCGGAAGCGATGTTCGGAACGGACGTCAGCCGCTCCGTCTCGTCCTGTATCTCAGCGGCGATCTTCTTGAGTTCCGGCTCGAACTTGCGACCGTGGTGGGCGCAGAAGAGCAGTTCTCCGCCGCTCAGCAGGACGACGCGCAGGTATGCCTGGGCGCCGCAGCGGTCGCAGCGATCGGCGGCCGTCAGCGGGCTCGCGGGGGTCAGAACAGTAGTCACGTCGCCTCTTCTCTAGCTCGACGAGCTGTCGTACCAGGGTCAACATCCAACCAGCCCGAAAACGTTCCCGCTCGTGGCTTTTCCTCGAAAAAAATCTTCCGGGGCGGCTGTTTGCTGCCGGTTGGCGGCGAATGTGCCGTAGTGCGTCTCTTGTGTGCTTACGGTTTCGCGCAGTGTTGTGTCTCGGTCCTCCAGGCCGGGTTGCCTGTTGTTCATGAGGACGTGCCCGGAGCCTAAATGGTTCATGCCTCCAAGGGAACGTGATATGTACTTCACTCCATCGAGGGATCGAACATGTATGCGAGCCTGGACTAGTCTGAGTTCACGACGAGGGTGGCGTTACACCGGCTCTACCAGGCCTCGGTACCCTCTGAGCGGCGACCGAAGCCGTCCCCTTACCCAGTAGGGGGCCAACTGAAATTCAGCGAGGAGCGAACCGCGTGACCGCCGATACGTCCGTGCCGTCCACAGCGCTGCTGGCAGGAGCAGACCGCGACGGTTCCAACTACACCGCGCGGCACCTGCTCGTCCTCGAGGGCCTCGAGGCCGTGCGCAAGCGCCCGGGCATGTACATCGGTTCGACCGACAGCCGCGGTCTGATGCACTGCCTGTGGGAGATCATCGACAACTCCGTGGACGAGGCCCTCGCGGGCGTCTGCGACCGCATCGAGGTGATCCTCCACGACGACGGTTCCGTGGAGGTGCGCGACAACGGCCGCGGCATCCCCGTGGACGTCGAGCCCAGAACTGGCCTGTCCGGCGTCGAGGTCGTCATGACCAAGCTCCACGCGGGCGGCAAGTTCGGCGGCGGCTCGTACGCCGCCTCCGGCGGTCTGCACGGCGTGGGTGCCTCCGTGGTCAACGCCCTCTCCGCCCGTCTCGACGTCGAGGTGGACCGCGGCGGTCACACGCACGCCATCAGCTTCCGGCGCGGCGTGCCGGGGGCCTTCGCGGCCGGCGGTGCCGAGGCGAAGTTCGAGGCCAAGAGCGGCCTGCGCAAGACCAAGAAGATCCCCAAGACCCGCACCGGTACACGCGTGCGGTACTGGGCCGACCGCCAGATCTTCCTCAAGGACGCCAAGCTCTCCCTGGAGAACCTGCACCAGCGCGCCCGGCAGACCGCCTTCCTGGTGCCGGGCCTGACGATCGTCGTCCGCGACGAGTTCGGCCTCGGTGAGGGCGGCAGCAAGGGCGAGGAGTCCTTCCGCTTCGACGGCGGCATCAGCGAGTTCTGCGAGTACCTGGCGGGCGACAGGCCCGTCTGCGATGTCGTGCGCTTCTCGGGCAAGGGCACCTTCAAGGAGACGGTCCCGGTCCTGGACGAGCACGGGCAGATGACCCCCACCGAGGTCACCCGCGAACTGGGCGTCGACATCGCGATGCGCTGGGGCACGGGGTACGACACCACCATCCGGTCCTTCGTCAACATCATCGCCACCCCCAAGGGCGGCACCCATGTCTCGGGCTTCGAACAGTCCCTGACCGGGGTGTTCAACGATGTGCTGCGCGCCAAGAAGCTGCTGCGGGTCGCCGAGGACAACATCGTCAAGGACGACGCCCTCGAGGGCCTCACCGCCGTCGTGACCGTGCGTCTGGCCGAGCCGCAGTTCGAGGGCCAGACCAAGGAGGTCCTGGGCACCTCGGCGGCTCGCCGCATCGTGAACAACGTGGTCACCAAAGAACTGAAGGCGTTCCTGACCAGCACGAAGCGGGATGCCGCCGCCCAGGCCCGGGTCGTCATGGAGAAGGTGGTGGCCGCCGCCCGTACGCGCGTCGCGGCCCGCCAGCACAAGGACGCCCAGCGTCGCAAGACCGCCCTGGAGTCCTCGTCCCTGCCGGCGAAGCTCGCCGACTGCCGCAGCGACGACGTCGACCGCAGCGAACTGTTCATCGTCGAGGGCGACTCGGCGCTCGGCACGGCCAAGCTGGCGCGGAACTCCGAGTTCCAGGCACTGCTGCCGATCCGCGGCAAGATCCTCAACGTGCAGCGGTCGTCGGTGACCGACATGCTCAAGAACGCCGAGTGCGGCGCGATCATCCAGGTCATAGGGGCGGGCTCGGGCCGCACGTTCGACATCGACCAGGCCCGCTACGGCAAGATCATCATGATGACCGACGCCGATGTGGACGGCTCCCACATCCGCTGCCTGCTGCTCACGCTGTTCCAGCGCTACATGCGGCCGATGGTCGAGGCCGGCCGGGTCTTCGCCGCGGTGCCGCCGCTGCACCGCATCGAACTGGTCCAGCCGAAGAAGGGCCAGGACAAGTACGTCTACACGTACTCGGACCGCGAGTTGCGCGACAAGCTCATGGAGTTCCAGAGCAAGGGCATCCGGCACAAGGACTCCATCCAGCGCTACAAGGGTCTGGGTGAGATGGACGCCGACCAGCTGGCCGAGACCACGATGGACCCGCGTCACCGCACGCTGCGCAGGATCAACCTGTCCGACCTGGAGGCCGCCGAGCAGGTCTTCGACCTGCTCATGGGCAACGACGTGGCCCCGCGCAAGGAGTTCATCTCCAGCTCGGCGGCGACGCTGGACCGGTCGCGCATCGACGCGTAGCCGCTGCGCCGGGCTTCGGCCGACTGGGCTTGCCCGAGGAGGGCTGACCCGGTCGGCCGGGGCGGGCGACGGGGATCGCCGCCGACGGAGGGGGACGGTGGCTCGCCTCCGCGCGTCAAGTGGTCCTTCTCGGGGCAGCAGGGCGCCTCCGCCTTCGGCTGGATGGGCCTACGGCGTCGGCCGGTTGGGCATGCGCGGTCGGGTGGTTTTCCCTCACCGGTCGGGGTGCGGCGGCCGGTGGGTCGTGGCCTGGACACGGCAGACCACGTCTTCGACCGCGACGACCGGCCGCTGGTCGCCGGCCCCGCACCTGCGACGCCGGCTTCACAAGGCTTGGTCCGGCACGGGTACGGTCGCGGCTCGCGGGTGTTCGCGGGTGCTTGCGTCAGGTCCCCCCATTCCAGGCCGCGCCGTCGTGAGCTGTGGGTGGCCCCGGCGTTTCCGACGGATACGCATAGAAGGTGGTCCCGGACTCCGCGCCTACCCCGCCGTCGGCACTGTCGGCCCGGACTCCGCGCCGCTTGCGGTCGGCCGGACCCTACCCCGACCGACCTCCGCCTCCGCCTCCGCCCCGGCTCGGTATGCGCACCCACGGGGTCTACACCCGTGGGTGGAGACGGGCCACTGCAGGTTTCCACCCGTGATCCACCCCGGCTCCGATCTCCCGACCTGCGCTTTTCCGTAGCTTCGTAGGTGTCGGCGGCACCCGCTCCCGGCACCACCTTCTCGCTCACGGAGGCTCTGATGTCCGGGCTTGTCAACGCGCTGGTGATCGTGGCCGTCGCCGCCGTAGTGATCGCGCGGCAGTTCCGCGCCCGCGCGATCAACACCGACCGGCGCTGGTGGCTGCTGCCCGTGATCCTCGCTGTCGTCGCGCTGCGCGAGCCGGGCATCCTCGATGCTCACCACCGTGCGGGATCCGCCGTACTGCTCGCCGTGGAGATGGTGCTCGGAGTGGTCACCGGCGCCGGCTGGGCCTGGACGACCCGCATCTGGACGGAGTCGGACGGCGTCGTGTGGACCAAGAGCACCAAGGCGAGCGTTGCGGTATGGATCGTGGGCATAGCCCTGCGCATCGGGGTCTACGCCGTCGGCGCCGCGCTCGGCCTGCACCAGGACAGCTCCGCGCTGATGATCGGCCTCGCCGCCACCCTGCTGGTCCGCAGCGGGATCCTGGTCTGGCGGGCCCAGTCCTCCGCCACCGCGACCGGTCCTGCCCCGGCGTACGGTGACGACATGTGGTCGGCCCGGAAGGAGCGCGTGTGACGGAGAACGTCTGGATCCGCTGGCCGTCCCGAGAGGCACTCGGCCGTACGGGAATCTCTCGTCCCCGGCGCATGCTCGCCTGGGCCGTGCGGGTGCTCGTGCTGGCACTGCTCCTGTGGAGCGCGTTCAGCAAGCGGCACGTCGGCATCGGCGGGGCCCTCGCGGCAGCCGCCGGCGTCCTCCTCGCCGCTCTTGTCTCCTGGGCCTTCTTCAAGACCACCTATCAGCATCGGCTGGTGCCCTCCCTCGCGCTCATGGCCGTTCTCCTGGCCCTCGCGGTCGCCGCCGAGGCCACGGGGTTCAGAGGACCGGCCCTGCTGCTCTGGTGCGGATGCGGAATCAGCGCCCTGGAGCGGCTTCCGCTCGCCGCGGCCGTGCCCGTGGCGTGTGTGGCGCTGGCCGCGTACTCCGCGTTCAACAACGACGTCTGGCTGACCACGGCCGCCACGGTGGTGGGCATGGCCCTCGCTGGATACGTCCTGCGGCTGGACGCGGAGGCCCGTGGCCACGCGCAGCGGCTCCTCGCCCAGGAGCGCGCCGCCCGGGCCGCCGAGGCCGAGTCCGCGGCACTGGCCGAGCGAGCGCGCATCGCACGGGAGATCCACGACGTGCTGGCCCACAGCCTGTCGGCACAGCTGGTGCACCTGGAGGCGGCCCGGCTGCTGATCGAGAACGGCGCGGACCGCGAACGCATCCTGGAGCGTGTGGTGGCCGCCCGGGGCATGGCGCGCGACGGACTCGCCGAGACCCGGCAGGCCCTGTCCGCGCTGCGCGGCGAGCTGACTCCGCTGGAGGACTTCCTGAGCGAACTCGTCAGCGCGGCCGAGGGCGCCGAGGTCACCGTGACGGGTGAGCGCAGGCCCCTGCCGGCCGAGGCTTCCCAGACCGTGCGCAGAGTCGCCCAGGAGGCGCTGACGAACGTCCGCAAGCACGCCCACGGCGCCAAGGTGCACCTGCGACTCGACTACAGCGAGCACGAAGTGAGGCTGGACGTACGGGACTCGGGCGGCCGGCCGGGCGAACTCACGGGGTCCGGAGCCGGGTACGGTCTGCTGGGTATGCGCGAGCGGGCTGAGCTGCTGGGCGGCTCACTGGACGCGCGGCCGGACGAGGAGGGGTTCGTGGTGACGCTGAAGGTGCCCGTATGACGGAGGCGGAGGGGGAGAAGAAGCCCGCACGGGTGGTGGTCGCCGACGACCAGACCGTGGTCCGGGAGGGCATCGTGATGCTGCTCGGGCTACTGCCCGGAGTGGAGGTCGTGGGCGCCGCGGGAGACGGTGAGGAAGCGGTGCGACTGGTGGGGGAACTGGCCCCGGACGTCGTCCTGATGGATCTCAGGATGCCCCGCTGCGACGGCGTGGAGGCCACCCGGCGGATCCGGGCGGAGTATCCGGGGACCCAGGTCGTGGTGCTCACCACGTACGCGGACGACGAGTCGTTGTTCCCCGCGCTGCGCGCCGGCGCCCGGGGCTACCTGACCAAGGACGCGGGCGGGGACGAGATCGTTCGTGCCGTGGAGAGTGTGCTGTCGGGGGACGCGGGCCTGTCGCCAAGTGTCCAGCGCAGGTTGCTGGAGCGGCTGTCGCAGCCCGAGGCCGGCCCGCCGACGACCACCGAGGCGCCGCCCGACGGACTGACCGCGCGGGAGACCGAGGTCCTGCTGCTGATCGCCGAAGGACTCAGCAATCAGGAGATCGCCCGCAAGCTGCATGTGTCGACCGCGACCGTGAAGACACACATCAACAACCTCTTCGCCAAGACAGGCCTCAAGGACCGGGCGCAGGCGGTGCGTTACGCCTACAGCAAGGGGCTGGTGCGGCCGCCTACGCAGTGAATCACCTGATGGGGTGAAGAGCCGGGGGAAGAAGAGTCGGGGATCTTCCCGATCTGTCCATCCTTGGGCATGAAGTCAAGTAATGGTCGTTCCCGGGGAGCCGGGGACGATCCCGAGAGTTCGGCCCAGAACCAGCAAGACCACAGCGCGCCCATCCGCGACGTGACGTACGAGGACCCCTGGTACGACGCACTGGCCTCCGGCTGGGGCGAGGCGACCGGCGCCGGTGTGCCGGTGCCAGCGGTGCCGTCCGCTCGCGCGGAGCGGAGCGGAACGGCGGCGCGGGCCCGCGATGTGTACGTCCAGGTGCAGCGCAGCGTGGCCTTCCAGGAGGTGCGCACCAGGTACCGGCGGTTCGTCGTGCCGGGAGTCGCCGCCTTCCTCGCCTGGTACGTGGGCTATGTCGTCACCGCCACGGCGGCGCCCGGACTGATGGCCCGGCCCGTGGCGGGAGCGGTGAACGTGGCCATGCTGGCCGGGCTCGGGCAGTTCCTCACCACGTTCCTGCTCACCTGGGCCTATGCCCGGCATGCGCGGCTGCGCCGGGACCGGGCGGCGCTGGAACTGCGCTGGGACACCCAGGAACTGACCCGCGAAGTGCGTGGAGACGACTCGTGACGGGCGGCCATCAGACCCTGGCGCTGCTGCTGTTCAGCGGTTTTGTGGCCGTCACCCTCGGGATCACGACGTGGGTGAGCCGTCACCGGCACGGTTCGGCCGAGGAGTTCTACGCGGGAGGTCGGCTGTTCTCTCCGATGGAGAATGGTTTTGCCATCGCGGGTGACTACATGTCGGCCGCCTCCTTCCTCGGGGTCACCGGGCTCATCGCGCTGTACGGGTACGACGGGATGCTCTATGTCGTCGGCTTCCTCGTGGCCTGGCTGGTCGTGCTGTTCCTGGTGGCCGAACTGGTGCGCAACTGCGGGCGGTTCACGCTGGCCGACGTGGTGGCCGCGCGGATGATCGAGCGGCCGGTGCGGATCGCCGCGGGAACTTCCTCGGTCACGGTGTCCGTTCTCTATCTGGTGGCGCAGATGGTCGGTGCGGGCAGTCTGGTGGCGCTGCTGCTGGGGCGGACGAGCGGGGCCACGCAGGCTTGGGCGGTCATCGGGGTCGGCGCGCTCATGGTGATCTATGTGTCGTTGGGAGGGATGCGGGCCACCACCTGGATCCAGATCGTCAAGGCGGTGCTGCTGCTGAGCGGCACGATCGCGCTGACCGTGCTCGTCCTGCTGCGCTTCCACGGAGACCTCGACCGGCTGCTGATCACTGCCGCGGACCGCAGCGGCCACGGAAGGGCGTTCCTGGCGCCGGGTCTGAAGTACGGCGGCACGTGGACGGCCCGGCTGGACTTCATCAGTCTGGGGCTCGCCCTGGTGCTGGGCACGGCGGGGCTGCCGCACATCCTGTCCCGCTTCTACACCGTGCCCACCGCGCGGGCCGCCCGCCGGTCCGCGGTGTGGTCCATCGGGCTGATCGGCGGCTTCTATCTGATGACGCTCGTCCTCGGCTTCGGGGCGGCCGCGCTGGTGGGGCCCGATGCGGTGCGTGGTTCGAACGCGGCCGGGAACACGGCGGTGCCGCTGCTCGCCCTCGACCTGGGCGGCGGCGCGGGCTCCACCGGCGGCACGGTCCTGTTCGCGGTCGTCGCCGCCGTCGCCTTCGCCACGATCCTCGCCGTGGTCGCCGGGATCACGCTCGCCTCGTCGGCGTCGGTGGCCCACGACCTGTACGCGTCGCTGCGGCGGCCGGGCGGCAAGGCGCGCAGCGAGGTGGTGGTGGCGCGGTGGGCGGCGGTCGGCATCGGTGTCGTGGCGATCGCGCTCGGTCTGCTCGCCCGCGACCTCAATGTCGCCTTCCTGGTCGGCCTCGCCTTCGCCGTCGCCGCGTCGGCGAACCTTCCGGTGCTGCTGTACTCGCTGTTCTGGCGCGATTTCACCACCCGCGGTGCGGTGTGGGCCGTGTACGGCGGGCTGATCCCGGCGCTCGGGCTGGTCCTGCTCTCCCCGGTGGTGTCCGGCAGCCCGGCCTCGCTCTTCCCGGCCGTCGATTTCCAGTACTTCCCGCTGCAGAACCCGGGCATCGTGTCCATCCCGCTCGGCTTCCTCGCCGGCTGGCTCGGCACGGTCACGTCCGACGAGGTTGCGGACGAGGCCAAGTACGCCGAGACGGAGGTGCGGTCACTGACCGGCGCCGGGGCGGTGTAGCGCCCCGCACGGCCCGCTACGGCGCCACCCAGGCGTACTGGTGCTCCGGTCGGCCGGTGTCGCCGTACTTCAGGGAGAGCCGGAGGCGGCCCACCTGTTCCAGATGGCGGAGATAGCGCTGAGCGGTGGAGCGGCTCAGGCCGGTCCTGGCGGCCACCTCGTGGGCCGACAACGGCTGGCCGGCACGGTGCAGGACGCCGCAGATCAGATCGGTCGTGGGCTCCGAGTGGCCGCTCGGCAGGCCGGGCGCGGACGGGGCGGCAGGCGTCCGCAGCGCACCGAAGATGCGGTCCACCTGCTCCTGTCCCGTCACGCCGCGGCCCCCGACCCGGTCCACCGTGCGACGCAGGGCGGCGTAGGAGTCGAGGCGGGTGCGCAGGGCGGCGAAGGTGAAGGGTTTGACCAGATAGTGCAGGGCGCCCAGGCGCATCGCCTGCTGGACGGTCGTCACATCGCTGGCCGCGGTGATCATGATGACGTCGGTGCCGTGGCCCTGCTCCCGCATCCGGTGGACGAGGTCGAGACCGGTCTGGTCCGGCAGATAGTGGTCGAGCAGGACCAGGTCGATGGGGCCGCGTTCGACGGCGGCCAGGGCCTGGGCGGCGCTGTGCGCGCGGGCGCTCACCCGGAAGCCGGGAACCTTTCCCACGTACTTGGCGTTTATCTCAGCGACGCGGAAGTCGTCGTCCACGACCAGGACGTCAATCATCGGGCCTCTCCTTCAAGGCCGACGGGCGTTAAGCCCGTGTTTCGGCTCCGCAGTTGTAGCGCGAGCAAAAAGAGCACAACAGGCTCTTGCGAGCAAAAGAACGGCTTGTGCCCACAAGACTCCTGCTGTGGCCGGGGCCACACCTACCGTCCCGGGCCATGAGCGCACACACCAGCCCCGCCATCGAGTTGCGGGGCGCGAGCAAGACCTTCAGAACCCCGTCCGGGGGACTGCACACGGCCGTGCGCGGTCTGGACCTCGGCGTCGAGCGCGGCGAGTTCGTGGCCGTCGTAGGCCCGACGGGCTGTGGCAAGTCCACCACGCTGACGCTGGTCAGCGGCCTGGAGGAGCCCACCGAGGGCGAGGTGCTGGTGGCCGGCGAGCCGGTCGAGGGCGTCGGCGACAAGGTCGGCTTCGTCTTCCAGCAGGACGCCACGTTCCCCTGGCGCACGGTCCTGTCCAACGTCATGGCCGGCCCGCGTTTTCGCGGCGTACCGAAGGCCGAGGCCAGGGAGAAGGCACGGGAGTGGTTGGCCCGGGTCGGACTGGCCGCCTTCGAGGACCGTTATCCGCACCAGCTCTCCGGCGGACAGCGCAAGCGGGTCGCCCTTGCCGCCACGTTCGTCAACGACCCCGAGATCCTGCTGATGGACGAGCCGTTCTCGGCGCTGGACGTACAGACCCGGGCGCTGATGTCGGACGAGCTGCTGGAGCTGTGGGAGGGCACGGGCGCCTCGGTCGTCTTCGTCACCCACGACCTGGAGGAGTCCATCGCGCTCGCCGACAAGGTCGTCGTGATGACCGCCGGACCCGCGACCGTGAAGCAGGTCTTCGAGATCGACCTGCCGCGGCCGCGCAAGGTCGAGTCGGTGCGCCTGGAGCCGCGGTTCATCGAGATCTACCGCGAGATCTGGGAGTCCCTCGGCGAAGAGGTCCGCATCACCCGCGAAAGAGGTGCCGCCCATGTCGCCTGACGTCATGCCCGAGGCCCAGGTCGCACCGACCATGACCGAGCCCGCCAACAAGACGAACCGCGCGCAGACCCGCGCCCAGGCCGCCCGCCGTCGCAAGGCCTTCGTCATCGCCGCGCGCGTGTTGCTGCTGGTGGCCGTCCTCGGGCTGTGGGAGGGACTGTCCCGGGCGAAGATCATCGACCCCTTCAACTTCTCGATGCCGTCGAAGATCTGGGACCAGATCTGGACCTGGGTGATGCACGGAACCGCGCTCGGCTCGCTGGGCGAACAGATCTGGTACACGCTGTACGAGGCACTGCTCGGCTGGGTCATCGGCGTCGTCGCCGGTGTGCTCCTGGGTATCGCCCTCGGGCGGGTCAGATTGCTCGCCGAGGTCCTTGGTCCATACATCAAGGTGCTCAACTCGATCCCCAGGATCGTACTTGCGCCGATCTTCCTCATCTGGTTCGGGCTCGGGCCGTCCTCCAAGGTCGCCTCCGCCGTCGTGCTGGTCTTCTTCCCCGTGTTCTTCAACGCCTTCCAGGGCGCCCGGGAGGTGGACCGCAACCTGGTGGCCAACGCCCGCATCCTGGGCGCCAGCGATCGCCGGGTGACGCTCCAGGTGGTCATCCCGTCGGCCACCTCGTGGATCTTCACCAGCCTCCACGTCAGCTTCGGCTTCGCCCTCATCGGCGCCATCGTCGGCGAGTACATCGGCGCGACCAAGGGCATCGGCCTGCTCGTCGCGCAGTCGCAGAACACTTTCAACGCGGCCGGCGTCTACGCCGCGATGGTCATCCTCGCGGTCGTCGCCCTCGCCGCCGAGGGGCTGCTGACCTTCGCCGAGCGCCGCATCTTCCGCTGGAAGCCCGCCGGCCCCGACAGCTGACCGGCTCTCTCCCCCTCGGACCAGCCCCCCACGCCTCTCCCCGCACCGCCCTCTCACAAGGACGTGAACCGCATGCGCAACACCGCCAGATACGCCTCCCTGGCCGCCGCCGGCCTGCTCGCGCTCTCCTCGCTCACCGCCTGCGCCAACGACGCGGCCGGCTCCACCGCCGACGCCGGAAGCGGCGGCGGGGGCGGCAAGGGCGAGAGCGTCAAGATCATGGTCGGTGGTCTGGACAAGGTCATCTACCTGCCCGCGATGCTCACCCAGCGCCTCGGCTACTTCCAGGCGGAGGGCTTGAATGTCCAACTCCTCAGTGAGCCCGCCGGTGTCCAGGCCGAGACCGCGCTCGTCTCCGGCCAGGTGCAGGGCGCGGTCGGCTTCTACGACCACACCCTCGACCTCCAGGTGAAGGACAAGTCGGTGGAGTCCGTCGTGCAGTTCTCGCACGCGCCCGGCGAGGTCGAGGTGGTCTCCGAAAGGGCCGCCGGCGACCTCACTTCGCCCAAGGACTTCAAGGGCCGCAAGCTGGGGGTGACCGGGCTCGGTTCGTCCACCGACTTCCTCACCAAGTACCTCGCGGTCAAGAACGGCGTGAAGATCAGCGAGTTCACGCCCGTCGCCGTAGGGGCCGGACCGACGTTCGTCGCGGCCCTGCAGAAGGGGGCGATCGACGGCGGTATGACCACCGACCCGACCGTCGCGACGATCCTGGACAAGAAGGCGGGCAAGGTCCTCATCGACATGCGCACCCCCGAGGGCTCGCAGAAGGCGCTGGGCGGGCCGTACCCGTCGTCAAGTCTGTACATGCAGACGGACTGGGTGAACGGACACAAGGACACCGTCCAGAAGTTGGTCAACGCATTCGTCAAGACGCTCAAGTGGATGTCCACCCACAGCGCCGACGAGATCGCCGCCAAGATGCCCGCCGACTACTCCCAGGGCAACAAGACGCTCTACGCGCAGGCCATCAAGAGCACCCTGCCCATGTTCACCGACGACGGCGTGATGCCCCAAGGCGGCCCGGAGACGGTGGAGAAGGTCCTCAAGTCGTTCAACCCCCTCATCAAGAACGCCAAGGTCGACTTGAGCAAGACGTACACCACCGAGTTCGTCAAGGCCGCCAAGTAGGACACGGGTCCGCTCAGCCGCGGGTCGCCCACACGTAACGGTGTTCCGGGCGGCCCGCGTCGCCGTACTTGAGGGTCAGTCGCGCCCGTCCCGTGCGCTCCAGGAGCTTCAGATACCGCTGGGCCGTCTGCCGGCTCACCCCCGTCCGTTCGGCGATCTCCTGGGCGGACAGCGGTCCTTCGGCGTTCATCAGCGCCCGGCGCACCAGCTCGGCCGTCGTGGGGGAGTGCCCCTTGGGCAGCCCCGGCTCCGACGGCGCGGACAGGGCGCCGAAGATGCGGTCCACCTCGGCCTGTTCGGCCTCGCCGCCGCCGTCCAGAGTGCGCCGCAGCTGCGCGTACGCCTCCAGCTTGGCGCGCAGACCGGCGAAGGCGAACGGTTTCACCAGGTACTGCAGCGCCCCCTGCCGCATCGCGGCCTGGACCGTCGACACGTCCCGCGCCGCCGTCACCATGATCACGTCGGTCTGGTGGCCGCGTCGGCGCATCTCCCGGACGACCGCGAGGCCGGTGTCGTCGGGCAGGTAGTGGTCCATGAGGACCAGGTCGAGACGCGGCAGAGTCTCCACCTGCCGCAGCGCCTCGGCGGCGTTGTGCGCCTCACCGGCCACATGGAATCCCGGCACCTTGTCCACGTACGCGGCGTTGACCCGGGCGACGCGGGTGTCGTCGTCCACGACCAGGACCTCGATCATCGCGCCTCCTCCTCGGCGACGGGAGCGGGCTCGGGCGACGTCCCGAACACCGCGGGTTCCGGTTCCGGCTCGGTGAGCGCCTCCGGCAGGACCACGGTGAACTCCGCACCGCCGCCCTCCGCCGCGCCCACCGTCGCGCTCCCGCCCTGCCGTTCGGCGAGCCGGCGCACCAGCGAGAGCCCGATGCCCCGCTTGCCGTGCGCGGGCGGCTTCTTGGTGGACCAGCCCTCCGTGAAGATCAACTCTCGCTGGTCGGCGGGGATTCCGGGTCCCGTGTCGCGTACTGCCAGGACGACCGTACGGCCCTCGGTGCGCAACTCGACCTCCACGCGCGCGTGCAGGGTGCCGGCGACCGCGTCGAGAGCGTTGTCCACCAGGTTGCCCACCACGGTGACCAGGCCCCGCGGATCGATCAGCCGGTCCGGCAGCCGGGTGTGCTCCGACACCCACAGGGCGACTCCGCGCTCGGCCGCGACCGTCGCCTTGCCGACCAGCAACGCGGCCAGCAGGGGGTCCTGGATCTTCTCGGTGACCTGTTCGGCGGTGGCCCGGTGGTCGCCGACCACCTCGCCGACGAACTCCACGGCGTCGTCGTACATATCCAGTTCCAGCAGTCCGAGCAGGGTGTGCATACGGTTGGCGTGCTCGTGGTCCTGGGCGCGCAGGGCGTCGATCAGCCCGCGCGTGGAGTCGAGTTCACGCCCCAGCTGCTCCAGTTCGGTGCGGTCGCGCAGGGTGGCCACGGCGCCGCCGTCGTCGGTGGGCATGCGGTTGGCCACCAGCACGCGCTGGCCGCGCACGGTCAGCAGATCGGTGCCGGTCACCCGGCCGGCCAGGACGTCGGTCGTACGGCCCGCGCCGAGCGCCTCGTCGGGGGTCTGCCCGACGGCCTCGTCGCCGATGCCGAGCAGCCGTCGCGCCTCGTCGTTGAGTAGGCGGATACGGCCGCCCCGGTCGAGGGCGACCACGCCCTCCCGGATGCCGTGCAGCATCGCCTCGCGCTCCGCGAGCAGCGCCGAGATATCGGAGAAGGCCAGGTCACGGGTCTGCCGCTGGACGCGGCGGGAGATCAGCCAGGCGGCCAGCGCGCCCACCGCGAGAGCGCCGCCGGCGTACGCGAACAGGCCCGGGATGGCGCTGATCAGCCGCGCCCGCACGCTGTCGTAGGCGATACCGACGGAGACCGCCCCGATGATGCGGTGGTCCGCGTCGTACAGCGGCACCTTGCCGCGGGCCGAGCGGCCCAGGGTGCCGTTGTCGATCTCCATGACCTCGTTGCCGGCGAGGGCGTCCCATGGACTGGTGGAGACGTGGTGACCGATCTCCCCGGGGGTCGGGTGCGACCAGCGAACTCCGCGGTGGTCCATCACCACGATGTACTCGGCGTGCGTGGCCTTCCGGATCCGCTCGGCCTCCTTCTGCACCGGGCCGCCGCTGGTCGGCGGGGTGGTCAGGATGCCCTCGGCGATCTGCGGGTCCTGGGCAGTCGTCTGCGCGATGGCCAGCGCGCGGCGCTCCGCCTCCTGGTCCAGCTGCTTGCTCAGCGGCGCCAGGAACAGCCCGGTCGCGAGCACCGCGACCCCCGCGGCGATCGCCACCTGCATCAGCAGCACCTGCGAGAACACCCGGCGTGGCAGACCGAGGCGCAGACGCCGGGCGGGGGGAGTGGGGCTCATGGGCACGACGGTACGTGGGGTGGCCCGACGCGCCCCAGGGGATGTGGTGGGGATCTCTTGACCAGTTCTTGAACGAGGTGGTCGCTCAGCTCGCCAGCGCCGTCGGCCTCAGCTCGCGCACGGCCACCACGTCCATCCGCGCGGGCGTGCCCAGGACCGCGGCACCACAGCTCTCCGGGCGGGGCGGCAGCGACGCGCCCCGCACCACGGTCACCCGCCAGCGGCGGCCGTCGGCGTGCCCGACGGTGACCTCCCAGCGCGGGTCCCCGCCATCCGTCCGTACGACGCTCAGCACCCCCGCCCGGTACTCGCCCGCGGCCGACCGCACGGCCAGCTCGGCCGCCTGGCCGGGCCGTTCCCAGGCCGAGCAGCCGCGGCACCCCTCGACCACCACGCGCCCCTCCTGCGCGCCGTGCAGCGCCTCCTTGATGGTGTGCGCCTCGGCGCGGCCGTAGGCGTAGCCGTACGGCAGGACGAGCACCGTCGGCGAGAAGCGATGTCCACCCAGATGGGTGACCTCCCAGACGCCGCGCACGCCGGAGGCGGACAGTTCGGTGGCGAGGGGGCGGCCCAGGAGGGCGCAGCAGCGGTCGCGCTTGCCGTTGGTGCACACGAGCGCGAGCGGGTCGCCGCGGTACGGTCGCCCGCCGAGCGCGGCGCCGAAGGAGCGATGGTCCCCCGCTCCGAGGGCGGCGAAGTCGAGGCCGAGCAGCCGCCCGGGATCGCGGGTCGTGGCACTGTGCAGCCACACGCGGCCCGGCACGGTGTGGGCGGCGTACAGCTGCCGGATGGCGGGCCCGCCGGGGTCGGCGTGGCGCCCGGGTCGCCGGATGAGCGCGATGCGTACGCCGGTTCCCTCGGCGGCCGCCTCCAGCGCCCGGCCCAGCGCGGGGTCCAGGTGGCTCGAAGTGAGTGCCTTGGCACCCCATGGGCCGGGCTGTTCCAGCAGCAGCCACGTCGTCGCCGTGGCCGCCGTACCGGAAACGGGCTCGTCGAGGCTCCGGGAGACGGTCGCGCACCTACTCACAGAGGTGAGCCTAACCTGACTCTCCCTGGGGCGACTTCCGGCGGCGGTTGTGCCCTGCTCCGGGCGGGTTCGGGAGCCACGGATCGGCACCCGGCCACGGATCGGTGCTCTACTCCGGGAGCGGATCGGTGCTCTACTCCGGGAGCGGCTGTGGAGGTCGCGGTCCGACGTAGTGGCCGACGGGGCGCATGCGCAACGGGCGTTCGCCGTACTCCTCCAGGGCGTGTGCGATCCAGCCCGCCGTCCGCGCCACGGCGAAGATCGTCTCGCCGGCCGTGGCGGGCATGCCGCTGGACGCGGTGAACACCGCCAGGGCCAGGTCGACGTTGGCGTGCAGCGGGGTGTGCCGGGCGGTCGTGGCCACGATGTCCCGGGCGGCGAGCAGGGCGGACTCCGCGCGCGGGACCTGCTCCAGGAGGGCGAACAGCACGCTCGCTCGGGGATCCTCGTCGGCGTACAGGCGGTGGCCGAGCCCGGGGATGCGGCGGCCCGCGCGCAGTTCGTCGGCGATCACCGGGACCGCCGTGCCCTGGTCGAGCACGTCGAGCAGCATGCGGTGGGCCAGGCCGCTCGCGGCGCCGTGCAGCGGGCCCTCCAGGACGCCGAGCCCGGCCGAGACGGCCGCGTAGGCGTGCGCGCGGGCCGAGGCGGCGACGCGGACGGCGAGTGTGGAGGCGGCCAGGTCGTGGTCGGCGAGCAGGGCGAGGGCGGTGTCCAGGACGCGCAGGGACGCCTCGTCGGCGGGGCGGCCGGTCAGCCGGCCCCAGAGCCGCTGGGCGAGCGGGCCGTCGCCCTTGTGGGCGTGCCGGACCGGCGGCAGCGCGGCGACCAGCGTGGGGATGAGGATCCGCGCGGTGTTCAGCACGGCGTCCTCGGAGAGGTCGAAGCGCAGCGGGTCCTCGGCCGCCGCTGCGATCGCCGCCACGCGCAGCCGGTCGGTGGGGGAGGCGTGCTCGGACAGGGCGTTCACCGCGCGGCGGGCGACCTCCACGGTGGTGCCGGGCGCGCGGAAGGTGATGCCCGGGGTCAGGCGGCCCGTCCACAGCCACTCCGCGACCTCCTCGTAGGAGTGCCGGGTGGCCAGTTCGACGGCGTCCACGCCCCGGAAGAAGTACCGGTCCCGCTCGATCAGCGTGATGCGGGTCCGGACGGACAGGTCCCCGCCGGTGCCCGGGGTCCCGGCCGCCTCGCGCCGGTTGCGCCGGGCGAGCGCCTCGACGTCCTTCGCGTCGAAGGTGCTGGCACGGCCGCCGGGCTCGCGTCTGCTGCTGAGCAGGCCGCGGCTCACGTACGCGTACACGGTCTCCGGCTTCACGCCGAGCAGTTCGGCGGTCTCCTTGGTGGTCAGCCTTCGTCCGGGACGGCCGGGAGCGGGTTCGTGATCGCGCATGGGGGTCACCGTAGCCGCCTCCGCACATCTTGATTGGTATACATTGATTGGATCAATATTGACAAGAAATTAGTCAAGCATGGACAGTCGGATCAAGTCCAGGGAGGAGAACCATGGCCATCAACAGGACCGCGACCCCGCTCATCGACGCACCGCGCGGACTCGCCGGCGTCGTCGTCACCGAGACCGAGATCGGTGACGTCCGGGGGCGTGAGGGCTTCTACCACTACCGCCAGTACTCGGCCGTCGAACTCGCGCAGACCCGCGGTTTCGAGGACGTCTGGCATCTCCTGGTCCACGGCACGCTCCCGGACGCGTCGCGGCGCGCCGCCTTCACCGCCGAGACCGCGGCGTTGCGGCGGCTGCCCGAGGAGGTCCGCACGGCGCTGCCCGCGATCGCCGCGGCGAGCCGCGTCTCCGGCCCGCTGTCCGGGCTGCGCACGGCCCTGTCCCTGCTGGGGTCGGCGCGGGGGCTGCGACCGGTCTACGACATCGAAGGGGACCGGCGCCGCGCCGACACCGTGGCCGTCTGCGCTGCCGTGCCCACGCTGCTCACCGCCCTCTACCGGCTCGGGCAGGGCCTGGACCCGGTCGAGCCGCGCGAGGACCTCCCGTACGCGGCCAACTACCTGTACATGCTCACGGGTGAGGAACCCGAGCCGCGGCGGGCCCGTGCGGTCGAGCAATACCTGATCTCAACCATTGATCACGGCTTCAATGCGTCAACGTTCACTGCCCGGGTCATCGCCTCCACCGGCGCCGACGTGGCGGCCTGTCTGACCGGCGCCGTGGGCGCCCTGTCGGGGCCGCTGCACGGAGGTGCGCCCAGCCGGGCCCTGGACACCCTGGACGCCATCGGCACGCCGGACCGGATCGATCCCTGGATCCGGGAGCGGGTGCTCGCCGGCGACCGGATCATGGGCTTCGGACACGCCATCTACCGCACGGAGGACCCCCGTTCGCGGATGCTGCGGGAGATCGCCCTCGGCTTCGGCGGCCCGCGCGTGGACTTCGCGGTGGAGGTCGAGCGCCGGGTCGAGGCGATCCTCGCCGAACTCAAACCGGGCCGCGAACTGCACACCAACGTCGAGTTCTACGCCGGCGTGGTCATGGAACTCTGCGGGCTGCCCCGTGAGATGTTCACCCCCACCTTCGCGGCGGCACGGGTCGTGGGCTGGAGCGCCAACATCCTGGAACAGGCGGCCGACTCGAAGATCATCCGGCCGGTGGCACGGTATGTGGGACCGCGGCCGCCGGTCGCGGTACCGGCCGCGCTCTGACTGCCGGAAGCCGACGGTAACGCCCTCTTATGCTGGTCCGGCATTCGGTCCACCTGGTCAACCCGGTCAACCCGGTCCACATGAGAGAGGTCACCCGTTGGGGAACAGCAACGGTCCGCAGATCCCGGTCGTCGTGCTCGCCGGATTCCTGGGCTCCGGGAAGACCACACTCCTCAACCACCTCCTGCACCGCAGCGGAGGCAGCCGTATCGGGGCGATCGTCAACGACTTCGGCGCCATCGAGATCGACGCGATGGCCGTCGCGGGCGCCCTCGGGGACTCGACCGTCTCGCTCGGCAACGGCTGCCTGTGCTGCGCGGTCGACGCGAGCGAACTCGACCTCTATCTGGACCGGCTCGCCGCCCCGGACACCGGCATCGACGTGATCGTCATCGAGGCCAGCGGGCTCGCCGAGCCGCAGGAACTCGTGCGGATGGTGCTGGCCAGCGAGCACCCGAGGGTCGTCTACGGCGGCCTGGTCGAGGTCGTGGACGCCGCCGAGTTCGACGACACCCGTGCCCGGCACCCCGAGATCGACCGGCACCTGGCCCTCGCCGACCTGGTCGTGGTCAACAAGCTCGACCGGGCCGCGCACGGCGAGCGGGTGCTCGCCGTGGTGCGCTCCCTCGCGGACCGCGCCGCCGTCGTCCCCGCCACCTACGGCCGGATCGACCCGGAGTTCCTCTTCGACTGCCGGCCGAGCCAGGAGCGCATCGGGCAGCTGTCCTTCGACGACCTGCACGAGCACACAGGCGGCGACGAGCACGCAGGACACCTGCACACGGGTTACGACAGCGTGTCCTTCACCTCCGAGACGCCCCTGGAACCCCGCCGCCTCATGCGGTTCCTGGACAGCCGTCCCGACGGGCTGTACCGGATCAAGGGGTACGTCGACTTCGGGCCGTACGACACCCTCAACCGGTACGCCGTGCACGCCGTCGGCCGGTTCCTGCGCTTCTACCCGGAGCCCCGGGCCGCCGCCGACGCCCCTCTCACCCAGCTCGTGCTGATCGGCTCCGGCATCGACACCGAGGCCCTCGGCCAGGAGCTCAAGGGGTGCGAGAACGGCGACGCCCCACACGCCGACGAACACGGCATGTGGGGCGTCCTGCGCTATGTCCAGGGCTCCGAGGAAGATCCCGAAGCCGAGGCCTACGACAGCTAGAACACCGGCCCCGCGACCACCGACACCGTCTTCGGCAGCGACGTACCCGAACCGTCCCGGCGCGGGTCCAGCTCCGGCAGGTCCGCCGGGGTGCCGTTCTTCTGCGCCGCACGCGCCGGAGTCGGGCCCGCCCAGGCCAGCGCCAGGCAGTCCTCGCCCTTCAGGAACCGCTGGCAGCGCACGCCACCCGTGGCCCGCCCCTTGCGCGGGTACTGGTCGAACGGGGTCAGCTTGGCCGTCGTCTGCACCGAGTCGTCCAGCGTGCCGCGCGAGCCGGCCACCGTGAACACCACCGCTTCGGCCGCCGGGTCGACCGCCGTGAACGAGATGACCCTCGCGCCCTCGGCGAGCTTGATACCCGCCATACCGCCCGCCGGGCGGCCCTGCGGGCGCACGATGGACGCCTGGAAGCGCAGCAGCTGCGCGTCGTCGGTGATGAAGACCAGGTCCTCCTCGCCGGTGCGCAGCTCCACCGCGCCGACGATCCGGTCGCCCTCCTTGAGCGTGATGACCTCCAGCTCGTCCTTGTTGGACGGGTAGTCGGGCACCACGCGCTTGACGACACCCTGCTCGGTGCCGAGCGCGAGGCCCGGGGAGGACTCGTCCAGCGTGGTCAGGCAGACCACCGTCTCGTCGTCCTCCAAGGAGACGAACTCCGCCAGCGGCGCGCCTCCGGAGAGGTTCGGCGCCGCCGCCGTCTCCGGCAGCTGGGGCAGGTCGACCACGTTGATCCGCAGCAGGCGGCCCGCCGACGTCACCGCACCGACCTCGCCGCGCGCGGTCGCCGGGACCGCCGAGACGATCACGTCGTGCTTGACCCGCTTGGCGCCGGCCTGCTCCGGGAATGGCTCGGCGGTCGCCGTACGGGCCAGCAGACCCGTCGAGGACAGCAGCACCCGGCACGGGTCGTCGGCCACCTGCAGCGGCACGGCGGCGACCGGGGCGCCCGCGGACTCCAGCAGGACCGTACGCCGGTCGGTGCCGAACTTCTTGGCCACGGCGGCCAGTTCGGCCGAGACCAGCTTGCGCAGCTCCGCGTCGGACTCCAGGATCCGGGTCAGCTCCTCGATCTCCGCGGTGAGCCGGTCCTTCTCCGCCTCCAGCTCGATGCGGTCGTACTTGGTGAGGCGGCGCAGCGGCGTGTCGAGGATGTACTGCGTCTGCACCTCGCTCAGCGAGAAGCGCTCCATCAGGCGCTCCTTGGCCTGCGCGGAGTTCTCACTGGACCGGATCAGCCGGATGACCTCGTCGATGTCGACCAGCGCGGTCAGCAGACCCTCGACCAGGTGCAGCCGGTCGCGCCTCTTGCCGCGGCGGAACTCGCTGCGGCGGCGGACCACCTCGAAGCGGTGGTCCAGATAGACCTCCAGCAGCTCCTTCAGGCCCAGCGTGAGCGGCTGACCGTCCACCAGCGCCACGTTGTTGATGCCGAAGGACTCCTCCATCGGGGTCAGCTTGTACAGCTGCTCCAGGATCGCCTCCGGCACGAAGCCGTTCTTGACCTCGATGACCAGGCGCAGTCCGTGCTCGCGGTCGGTGAGGTCCTTGACGTCGGCGATGCCCTGGACCTTCTTCGAGTTCACCAGGTCCTTGATCTTCGCGATCACCTTCTCGGGGCCGACCGTGAAGGGCAGTTCGGTGATGACCAGGCCCTGTCGGCGGGCCGTCACCGTCTCCACCGACACAGTGGCACGGATCTTGAACGTGCCGCGGCCCGTCGCGTACGCGTCCCGGATGCCGTCCAGGCCGACGATCCGGCCGCCGGTCGGCAGGTCAGGGCCGGGGACGTGCTTCATCAGCGCGTCCAGGTCCGCGTTCGGGCTCTTGATCAGGTGGCGGGCGGCCGCGATGACCTCGCGCAGGTTGTGCGGCGGCATGTTCGTCGCCATGCCGACCGCGATGCCCGAAGAGCCGTTGACCAGCAGGTTCGGGAAGGCGGCCGGCAGTGCCACCGGCTCCCGCTCCTGGCCGTCGTAGTTCGGCGCGAAATCGACCGTGTCCTCGTCGATCGACTCGGTCATCAGGCTCGTCGCCTCGGCCTGCCGGCACTCGGTGTACCGCATGGCGGCCGGCGGGTCGTCATTGCCCAGCGAGCCGAAGTTGCCGTGGCCGTCGACGAGCGGCACACGCATGGAGAACGGCTGGGCCATGCGCACCAGGGCGTCGTAGATCGACGCGTCGCCGTGCGGGTGCAGCTTGCCCATGACCTCGCCGACGACACGCGCGCACTTCACGTAGCCGCGGTCGGGGCGCAGGCCCATCTCGTTCATCTGGTACACGATCCGCCGGTGCACCGGCTTGAGGCCGTCGCGGGCGTCCGGCAGGGCGCGCGAATAGATGACCGAGTACGCGTACTCGAGGTAGGAGCCACGCATCTCGTCCACGACGTCGATGTCGAGGATCTTCTCCTCGTACGAGTCGTCTGGCGGCGGGGTCTTCGTGCTGCGGCGGGCCATCGCTGCCGGCTCCTTGCTGAAGCGATTGACGGATCTGACGCCGACCATTGTGGACCGCGGCACTGACAACCCGTACCGCGACCCGGTCCCGGCGGACTTCCGGGAGCCACGGGCCGGTCCGGGGCAGGCTAAGGGATCCGCTGTGGGCGTACGGCCCGCGGGAACTTCGCCGACGCCCCGCACGGTTTGCATACAGTGGCAGGAACGGCAGGAAACCGCGGTTTCGACAACCGCTCCGCTCGCGAAGGGACGTACATGCCCATGGGTCACACGACCACAGCCGAGGCAGGCTCCGGGGGCCTGACAGCGACCGAGCATCGCCTGGCCAACGGTCTGCGCGTGGTGCTCTCCGAGGACCACCTGACCCCGGTGGCGGCGGTCTGCCTCTGGTACGACGTCGGCTCCCGCCACGAAGTCAAGGGACGTACCGGCCTGGCTCACCTTTTCGAGCACTTGATGTTCCAGGGCTCGGGGCAGGTCAAGGGCAACGGTCACTTCGAGCTCGTCCAGGGCGCCGGCGGCTCGCTCAACGGCACCACCAGCTTCGAGCGCACCAACTACTTCGAGACCATGCCCGCCCACCAGCTGGAGCTCGCCCTCTGGCTGGAGGCAGACCGGATGGGCTCGCTGCTGGCCGCCCTGGACGACGAGTCCATGGAGAACCAGCGGGACGTCGTCAAGAACGAGCGCCGCCAGCGCTACGACAACGTGCCCTACGGCACCGCCTTCGAGAAGCTGACCGGCCTGTCGTACCCGCAGGGCCACCCCTACCACCACACGCCGATCGGCTCGATGGCGGACCTGGACGCGGCCACCCTGGAGGACGCCCGCCAGTTCTTCCGCACCTACTACGCGCCGAACAACGCGGTACTCTCCGTGGTCGGCGACATCGACCCCCGGCAGACGCTCGCCTGGATCGAGAAGTACTTCGGGTCGATCCCGTCCCACGACGGCAAGCCCGCGCCCCGCGACGGCACCCTGCCGGACGTCATCGGCGAGCAGAAGCGCGAGGTCGTCGTCGAGGAGGTCCCGGCGCGCGCCCTGATGGCCGCCTACCGGCTGCCGCACGACGGCACGCGCGCGTGCGACGCCGCCGACCTGGCCCTGACCATCCTCGGCGGCGGCGAGTCCTCCCGCCTGTACAACCGGCTGGTGCGCCGCGACCGTACGGCCGTCGCGGCCGGCTTCGGACTGCTGCGCCTGGCCGGCGCGCCCTCGATGGGCTGGCTGGACGTGAAGACCTCCGGTGACGTCGAGGTGCCGGTCATCGAGACCGCCATCGACGAGGAGCTGGCCCGGTTCGCCGAGGGGGGCCCCACGCCCGAGGAAATGGAGCGCGCCCAGGCCCAGTTGGAGCGCGAGTGGCTGGACCGGCTGGGCACGGTCGCCGGCCGCGCCGACGAACTGTGCCGGTACGCCGTCCTGTTCGGCGACCCGCAGCTGGCCCTCACCGCCGTGAAGCGCGTCCTGGAGGTGACCCCGGAGGAGGTCCGGGAGGTCGCCCAGGCCCGCCTGCGCCCCGACAACCGCGCGGTGCTGGTCTACGAACCGAAGTCCCCGGAGAAGGCCCCGGACGCCGACGTGCCCGAGGACCCGGAGCAGGAAGCGACCGTAGAGGCCGGCAACGAGAACGAGGAGACGGCCAAGTGACCGAGCTCGCCACCATGGACTTCCACCCCCAGCCGCAGCCCGGCGAGGCCAAGCCGTGGGCGTTCCCGGCCCCCGAGCGGGGCACACTCGACAACGGCCTGACCGTGCTGCGCTGCCACCGCCCCGGCCAGCAGGTCGTCGCCGTCGAGGTGCTGCTGGACGCCCCCCTGGACGCCGAGCCGGCCGGCCTGGACGGCGTCGCCACGATCATGGCGCGGGCCTTCTCCGAGGGCACCGACAAGCACTCCGCCGAGGAGTTCGCCGCCGAGCTGGAGCGCGCGGGCGCCACGCTGGACGCGCACGCCGACCACCCGGGCGTCCGGATCAGCCTGGAGGTCCCGGCCTCCCGCCTGGCCAAGGGCCTCGGCCTGCTCGCCGACGCGCTGCGCGCGCCCGCGTTCGCCGAGAGCGAGGTCGAGCGGCTGGTCCGCAACCGCCTGGACGAGATCCCGCACGAGTTGGCCAACCCCTCCCGCCGGGCCGCCAAGGAGCTCTCCAAGGAGCTGTTCCCCGCGGCCTCGCGCATGTCGCGCCCGCGCCAGGGCACCGAGGAGACGGTCGAGAAGATCGACGCCGCCGCCGTACGCGCCTTCTACGACCGCCACGTCCGGCCCGCGACGGGCACCGCGGTCGTGGTCGGCGACCTCACCGGGATCGACCTGGACGCGCTGCTCGGCGACACCCTGGGCGCCTGGACCGGCACCCCGGGCCAGCCGCGGCCCGTGCCGCCGGTGACCGCCGACGACAGCGGCCGCGTGGTCATCGTGGACCGGCCCGGCGCCGTCCAGACGCAGCTGCTCATCGGCCGCGTCGGCCCCGACCGGCACGACCGCGTGTGGCCCGCGCAGGTGCTCGGCACCTACTGCCTCGGCGGCACCCTCACCTCGCGCCTGGACCGCGTCCTGCGCGAGGAGAAGGGCTACACCTACGGTGTGCGCTCCTTCGGCCAGGTCCTCAGGTCCGCCCCGGACGGCACGGGCGCGTCGATGCTCGCCATCAGCGGCTCCGTGGACACCCCCAACACCGGCCCCGCGCTGGACGACCTGTGGAAGGTGCTGCGCACCCTCGCGGCGGAGGGTCTGACCGACGCCGAGCGGGACGTGGCCGTGCAGAACCTCGTCGGGGTGGCGCCGCTGAAGTACGAGACCGCGGCGGCCGTCGCGAGCACGCTGGCCGACCAGGTCGAACAGCACCTGCCCGACGACTTCCAGGCGACGCTCTATCAGCAGCTGGCCGCGACGGGCACGGTGGAGGCCACGGCGGCCGTCGTGAACGCCTTCCCGGTGGACCGCCTGGTGACCGTCCTGGTCGGTGACGCCTCCCAGATCAAGGCGCCGGTCGAGGCGCTCGGCATCGGCGAAGTCACCGTCGTGGCGGCCGAGTAGCGGGAGCCGTCGTAGCGGCCGGGTGCGCCCGGGCGGCCGCACACGCGCGTGGGGCCCTGACGACCTACAGGCCGTCAGGGCCCCACGCTGTTCCACTCCCTTCCTCAGATGCCCGATTTGAGGGGGAGGTTGCCTGTCTGCCCTGTGGGATGCACTACAAAAGCCCGGATCCGTTTGGGATTCGAAAGCCGGCTTCCGTAGCGTCGTCCGGGCTGTTCGTCAGTAGGCAGTGCGCCGCACCCGCGGCACCGGACAGCCATCGCCGAGTCCCCGTACGGCGCGAGCCAGGGGAGCCGGGGACCCACCGTCCCTGGGGTGAATCGGACGCCCGCGCGCGAGCGAGGGGGTCCGTAGGAGACCTTCCTGCTCCGAACCCGTCAGCTAACCCGGTAGGCGAGAGGGAAGGAAAGGACCAGCCACTTCATGGCGTTCATGTGCGCCACCGGGAAGCACCGCAAGCCCGGCCGGGTCAAGCGCACCACCGCTCAGGCGGCCGGCGTCGCGGCTCTCGCCACCACCGGTGTCATCGGCACCCTCGCGGCGTCCCCCGCGTCCGCCGCCCAGAACTCCGTCGAGCAGACCGGCCTCACCCCGGTGATCACCGTCGGCGACGACATCGGCGAGCAGATCGACGCGCAGGCCGCCGAGCAGAAGCAGGCCGCGGAGCGGAAGGCGGCCGAGGAGGCCGCGGCCAAGGCGGCGGTGGAGAAGGCCAAGCAGGAGCGCGAGGCCAAGGCCCGCGCCGCCCGTGCGGCCGAGCGTGAGCGCCTGAACGCGTTCGTCGCCCCGATAGCCGACTCCTACGTGTCCACGGGCTACAAGGCCAGCAGTTCCCTGTGGTCCTCCGGCTCGCACACCGGCATCGACTTCCATGCGGCCAGCGGCACGTCCGTCCACACGGTCGGCTCCGGCACCGTCGTCTCCACCGGCTGGGGCGGCGCGTACGGCAACCAGATCGTGATCCGGATGGCCGACGGCATGTACACCCAGTACGGCCACCTGTCGTCCATCGGCGTCTCGGTCGGCCAGCAGGTCATCCCGGGCCAGCAGATCGGCCTGTCCGGCGCGACCGGCAACGTCACCGGCCCGCACCTGCACTTCGAGGCCCGTACGACCCCCGACTACGGCTCGGACGTCGACCCCGTCGCCTATCTCCGCAAGCACGGTGTGAACGTCTGACCGGACGCCCGTTCGGCATCCATGGCCCCGGCTCACCGAGCCGGGGCTTTCGTCGTTTTCCGCGCCGTCCACCGGACCCGCTGACCAAAAAATATCCATGGATTCCGACCCGCCGTCGGAAATTCCGGCTCATTGGAATAGAGTCACGGAACACGCGTCCATCGTCGACGTTTCACGGGGATTAAGGCGGAGGTCGGTCATGCGTATTCCGGCGCATTCGGTGTGTACGGCGATCCGGGACGACATCGTCGCCGGTGTCTACGAGCGCGGCGGCCGCCTCACCGAGGAAGTCCTGGCCCGCCGCTACGGCGTCTCGCGTGTCCCCGTCCGCGAGGCCCTGCGCACCCTGGAGGCCGAGGGCTTCGTGGTGACCCGCCGGCACGCGGGCGCGTGCGTGGCCGAACCGAGCGAGCAGGAGGCCGCCGACCTGCTGGAGATGCGCATGCTCCTGGAGCCGCTCGGGGCCGCCCGGGCCGCCCAGCGGCGCACGGAGGCGCACCTGAAGGTGCTGCGCGGTCTGGTGAGGCTGGGCCAGGAGCGGGCCAAGCGGGGTAACAGCGAGGATCTGCGCTCGCTGGGCAGCTGGTTCCACGAGACGCTCGCCCAGGCCTCCGGCAGCCCCTCGCTGACCGCGATGCTCACCCAGCTGCGGCACAAGATCGCCTGGATGTACGCGGTGGAGACGCTGCCGAGCCCGGTGGAGTACTGGGCGGAGCACGGCGCCATCGTGGACGCGGTGGCGCGTGGCGACGGCGAGCGCGCGCGGGCGGTCACGGCGCTGCACACCGAGCGTGCGACGGCCGCCCACCGGCTGCGTTTTTCCGGGGCCACCGAGCGTGTGAGAACTTCGCAACACGCCGTAAACATGTCGGGCCTCCGGCATTAACAACGGCGCCGTATACAAAGAAGAGAGGTATTCGGCTGCGGTGTATTTCCGCTGCCCTAATTCCCGTGTGTGCGCAAATGGGCCGGGAAAGAGCGGAGCCGCGCCGCCCGAAAAGGGCGACGCGGCTCCGGTGTATCAGCGCGCCGGCGGTCAGACCGTCTCGGGCAGTTCCTCGAGGCCCTCGGAGACCAGCTTGGCCAGACGGTCCAGGGCGGCGTCCGCGCCCTCGGCGTCGCAGGCCAGAACGATTTCCTCGCCACCCTGGGCGCCCAAGCCCAGGACGGCCAGCATGGAGGCCGCGTTGACGGGGGTGCCGTCAGCCTTGGCGATCGTCACCGGGACGCCTGTGGCCGTGGCGGCTCGGACGAAGATGGAGGCGGGGCGGGCGTGGAGGCCCTCGGCCCAGCCGACGTTGACGCGGCGCTCAGCCATGTGTTGCTGCCCTTCAGTCTTCAGGGTTGTCTAGACCAGTTTCCCATATCGTGAGGCATGCCCGGATCGGACCTTAGTCCTGGTCCGGAGTGGCGTCGGATCGCGGCCTCGATCCGACTTCGTCCTCCACAGACTGCCCCGCGCCGTTGTCCGACGCGAGCCGTACTCTGGGGCCCATGCAGACCTCGGCGGACCGGCAGGACCGGCACGAGTACCCCGCTCACTGGGAGGCGGACGTAGTGCTGCGCGACGGGGGTACCGCGCGCATCCGGCCCATCACCATTGATGACGCCGACCGCCTCGTCAGCTTCTACGAGCAGGTCTCGGACGAGTCGAAGTACTACCGCTTCTTCGCGCCGTACCCACGGCTCTCCGCCAAGGACGTCCACCGCTTCACGCACCACGACTTCGTGGACCGGGTGGGACTCGCGGCCACGATCGGCGGCGAGTTCATCGCAACCGTACGCTATGACCGCATCGGTGCCGACGGCCTGCCCGCCTCCGCGCCCGCCGACGAGGCAGAGGTCGCCTTCCTGGTGCAGGACGCCCATCAGGGCCGCGGGGTCGCCTCCGCCCTGCTGGAGCACATCGCGGCCGTCGCCCGCGAGCGCGGCATCCGCCGCTTCGCCGCCGAGGTGCTGCCCGCCAACAGCAAGATGATCAAGGTGTTCACGGACGCCGGTTACACCCAGGAGCGCAGCTTCGAGGACGGCGTCGTCCGCCTGGAGTTCGATCTCGAACCCACCGACCGCTCCGTCGCCGTGCAGCGCGCGCGGGAACAGCGCGCCGAGGCCCGCTCGGTACGGCGGCTGCTGATGCCCGGCTCCGTGGCGGTCGTCGGCGTCGGCCGGGCCCCCGGAGGCGTCGGCCGCAGCGTCCTCGGCAACATCCGGGACGCCGGCTACGGCGGCCGGCTGCACGCCGTGAACAAGGCCTTCCCGGAGGACCTCAAGGAGGTCGACGGGGTGCCGGCGTACCGGTCCGTGCGGGACATCGACGCTCCGGTGGACCTCGCCGTCGTCGCCGTACCGGCCGAGTACGTGCCCGGTGTGGTCGCCGAGTGCGGGGCGCACGGTGTGCAGGGGCTCGTCGTGCTGTCCGCCGGATACGCCGAGAGCGGACCCGAGGGGCGCGAGCGGCAGCGGGCGCTGGTCCAGCACGCGCGCGCGTACGGCATGCGGATCATCGGCCCGAACGCCTTCGGGATCATCAACACCGCGGCGGACGTCCGGCTGAACGCCTCCCTGGCCCCGGAGATGCCCCGCCCCGGCCGCATCGGGATGTTCGCCCAGTCCGGCGCCATCGGCATCGCCCTGCTGTCCCGGCTGCACCGGCGCGGGGGAGGGGTCACCGGGGTCACGGGCGTGTCCACCTTCGTGTCCGCCGGCAACCGCGCGGACGTCTCCGGCAACGACGTCCTCCAGTACTGGTACGACGACCCCGAGACCGACGTCGTCCTCATGTACCTGGAGTCCATAGGCAACCCGCGCAAGTTCACCCGCCTCGCGCGGCGGACGGCGGCCGCGAAGCCGCTGGTCGTGGTGGAGGGGGTCGGTTCCGCGCCGCAGGGACACGCGGTACGGGCCACCCGGCTGCCGCACGCCACCGTCTCCGCGCTGCTGCGCCAGGCCGGGGTGCTCCGGGTCGACACGATCACCGAGCTGGTCGACGCGGGGCTGCTGCTCGCGCGTCAGCCGCTGCCTGCGGGGCCGAGGGTGGCGATCCTCGGGAACTCCGAGTCGCTGGGGGCGCTGACGTACGACCGGTGTCTGGCGGAGGGGCTGCGGCCCTCGCGTCCGCTGGACCTGACGACCGGGGCGACGGCGCGGGACTTCCACGGGGCGCTGGCGCGGGCCTTGGCCGACGACACGTGCGACTCCGTCGTGGTGACGGCGATCCCCGCGATCGGGGAAGCGTCGCCGGGGGATGCGGAGCTGGCGGAGGCGTTGCGGTCGGCGGCGGCCGCGGTTCCGGGGAAGCCGGTGCTTGTCGTGCATGTGGAGCTCGGGGGGCTGGCTGAGGCGTTGTCGGCTGCGGCGAGTACCGCACCTGGGGCCGTTGACCCTGCGGAACGACTGCCCACCGCGGGAGCGGACCGGCCGCCCATCGCAGCCACCCCTCCGGAAGGCACCCGGCTCATCCCCGCCTACCCCGCCGCCGAGCGTGCCGTCCGGGCGCTGGCCGAAGCCGTGAAATACGGGCAGTGGCGACGGGAGGCCATGGACCCCGGGAAGGTGCCCGAGTACGACGACATCGACGAGAAGGGGGCCGCGCGGCTGATCGGTGAACTGCTCGCGCGTGGGCAGGGGCTCACGATCTCCGACGCGGAGACCTGCGAGCTGCTCGGCAAGTACGGCATACCCGTGCGGCGCGCGCTGCCCGCGCCCACCCCGGACGCCGCCGCCGAGGCCGCCCGTGCGCTCGGGTACCCGGTCGCCCTCAAGGCCACCGCCCCGCACCTCAGGCACCGCGCGGACCTCGGCGGCGTACGCCTCGACCTCGCGGACGAGGAACAACTGCGCCGGGCGTACGCCGAGTTGACCGAGCTGTTCGGGAAGCCGGAGGAGCTGCGTCCGGTGGTGCAGGGCATGGCGCCGCGCGGGGTCGACACCGTCGTACGGGCCGTGATCGATCCGGCGGCCGGGGCCGTGCTGTCCTTCGGGCTCGCCGGGGCCGCCTCCCAGCTCCTCGGCGACATGGCGCACCGGCTCGTCCCGGTCACCGACCGGGAGGCGACCTCGCTGGTGCGCTCGATTCGTACGGCACCGCTGCTGTTCGGCTGGCGCGGCTCCACGCCCGTCGACACCCCGGCGCTGGAGGAGCTGCTGCTGCGTGTGTCCCGGCTGGTCGACGATCACCCGGAGGTGGTCGCCGTCACCCTGGAGCCGGTCGTCGTCGCCCCGCACGGCGTGAGCGTCCTCGGCGCCACGGTACGGCTCGCGCCCCCGCCCGCCCGCGACGACCTCGGCCCGCGCACGATGCCGGCCTACTGAGGCGGGGGAGGGGGGACCGCACGGAGATCGCCGGCCGGCGCGTGCCCGAGGGCAGCCACGCCCCATGACCCGTGGCCAAGCCCCGCGCCCCTCGGGCCGGCTGCCCCCGCGTCGGCTTCCGGCGACCGGCCCGGACCCCCCTTGCCCACGGATTAGGATGGACGCCATGGCCAAGACCAGTACGACGACCCAGGGGCTGCGCTCGGCGATCGAGCGCAGCGGCTACTACCCGGCCCTCGTGGCCGAGGCGGTTGAGGCCGCCGTGGGCGGCGAGCCCATCCGGTCGTACCTGGTCCACCAGGAGACCACCTTCGATCAGAACGAGGTGCGGCGGCATGTGACCGTGCTCGTTCTCACCGGCAACCGGTTCATCGTCAGCCACACCGACGAGCAGGCCGCCGACAGCACGTCCCCGACGCCGTACGCCACCACCTCCACCGAGTCCGTGAAGCTCGGCCGGATCTCCTCGGTCGTGGTCAGCCGGGTGGTCGCGAATCCGGAGCAGTACAAGCCGGGCACGCTGCCCCGCGAGGTCGTGCTGACCATCGGCTGGGGCGCGGTCAGCCGCATCGACCTGGAGCCCGCCGCCTGCGGCGACCCCAACTGCGACGCCGACCACGGCTACACGGGCAACTCCACGGCGGACGACCTCAGCCTGCGCGTCAGCGAGGCCGGGGACGGCCCGGAGACGGTGCGCCAGGCGCTCGCCTTCGCGCAGTCCATCTCGGAGGCGACCGCGGACGTCACCCGCTGATGTCCCAGCTCTCCGCCTGGGACCACCCGGAACCGCTCGCCCTGGACACCGCGCCGCTGCCCGAGTACGGCACCGGCTCCCTCGCCGACCTGCTGCCCACGCTGGCCGCCGGCATGGGCGTCCCCGGACTGAGCGCCACGATCGGGGAACTGACCGCGGCCGACCGGGCCTGTGTCCTGTTGATCGACGGGCTCGGCTGGGAGCAGCTGCTGGCCCACCGGGACGAGGCCCCCTTCCTGACCTCGCTGCTCGGCACCTCGCGCGGTGGCACCGGCCGCCCGCTCACCGCCGGCTACCCGGCGACCACCGCGGTCTCCCTCGCCTCCGTCGGCACCGGCCTGCCGCCCGGCGTCCACGGCCTGCCCGGCTACACCGTGCGCAACCCGGACACCGGCGAGCTGATGAACCAGCTCCGCTGGCAGCCGTACACCGATCCGCGCGCCTGGCAGCCGCACCCCACCGTCTTCCAGCTGGCCCAGGCAGCCGGGGTGCACGCCGCCCAGGTGACCTCGCCCATCTTCGAGCACACCCCGCTCACCAAGATCGCGCTCAGCGGCGGCAGCTTCCACGGCCGGCTGAGCGGCGAGGAGCGCATGGACCTCGCGGCCGAGCAACTGGCCGCCGGGGACCGCTCGCTGGTCTACACGTACTACTCCGAACTGGACGGCGCCGGGCACCGCTACGGCGTCGCCTCCGACACCTGGCGCGGCCAGCTGATGTACGTCGACCGGCTCGCCCAGCGCCTCGCCGAGCAACTGCCGCCGCGCAGCGCGCTCTACGTCACCGCCGACCACGGCATGGTCGACATCCCCTTCGACGACGAGCACCGCATCGACTTCGACACGGACTGGGAGCTGCGCGCAGGGGTCGCCCTGCTGGGCGGCGAGGGCCGGGCGCGGCATGTGTACGCGGTGCCGGGCGCCGAGAACGACGTACTGGCCGTCTGGCGCGAGGTGCTGGGCGAGCAGTTCTGGGTGGCCTCGCGGGACGAGGCGATCGCGGCGGGCTGGTTCGGGCGGCCCGGCGAGTGCGCCGAGCGGGTGTACCCGCGGCTCGGGGACGTGGTCGCGGCCGCGCACGACGACGTCCTGATCATCGCGTCCGAGCGGGAGCCCAAGGAGTCGGCGCTGGTCGGCAACCACGGTTCGATGACGCCCGCCGAGCAGCTGGTCCCGCTGCTCGAAGTACGCTCCTGAAGCCCCCTGTCCTGACTGTTTGCCGAAAGGTGCTCAACTCCTCATGCCCGAGCTGGTGTTCTTCTCCGGAACGATGGACTGCGGGAAGTCCACGCTGGCTCTGCAGATAGAGCACAACCGCTCGGCACGGGGCCTCGTCGGCATGATCTTCACCCGGGACGACCGGGCGGGCGAGGGCAAGCTGTCCTCCCGGCTGGGCCTCGTCACCGACGCGGTGGAGGTCGCGGACGGCCAGGACCTGTACGCCTATCTCGTGGAGCACCTCTCCCAGGGCCGCCGGGCGGACTACGTGATCGCGGACGAGGCGCAGTTCCTCGGGCCCGAGCAGATCGACCAGCTCGCGCGGGTGGTGGACGACCTCGGCCTGGACGTGTACGCCTTCGGGATCACCACCGACTTCCGCTCCAAGCTCTTCCCCGGCTCGCAGCGGCTGGTGGAGCTGGCCGACCGCATCGAGGTACTCCAGGTGGAGGCACTGTGCTGGTGCGGCGCCCGCGCCACGCACAACGCCCGCACGATAGGCGGCGAGATGGTCGTCGAGGGCGAGCAGGTCGTGGTGGGCGATGTGGGTGGGGCTTCGGAGACCGTCGGGTACGAGGTTCTGTGCCGCCGTCACCATCGCCGGCGGATGACGAGCGCGACGGCACGAGCGGCGGCACTGTCGCCTGACGTGTTGCCGGTCACGTCGGGTTGACCACGTGTTCGGGGAGCCGGCGCGGTCCACGCGAGTGTCACGCGCCGATGCCCCGACCTGATACGGGGCCGGGGCCCCGGGTCCGTCACCCACCCTGAGTGGTCGGCTGATCGTGGCCCGCCGATTCCGTCCCCGAATGCTCAGTGCGGGTTCTGGATCACCGCGAACTCCGCGCCCTCGGGGTCCGCCACCGTCGCCACCCGGCCGTGCGGGCTGTCGTGCGGCTGTCTGATGACGTTGCCGCCGAGGTCCGCGACCTGCCGCACCGTCGCTTCGGCGTCGGCGACCTCGAAGTACGTCTGCCAGTGCGGTCCGCGATCGCGGGGCAGGCCATGGCCCATGCCGTGCAGCCCGGCCACCGGCCGGCCGGCGAGGTGCAGGGTGACGTAGTCGAAGTCGGCGGACACCACCGGCTCCCGTTCGTAACCGAACACGGTCGCGTAGAACTTGGAGACGCTCTCGGTCTCGAAGGTCACCAGCTCGTTCCAGGCGGGCGTCCCGGGCACACCGGTGATCGCGGTGCTGAGGTGCCCGGCGCCCTGCCAGATGCCGAACACCGCCCCGGAGGGGTCCGCGGCGATGGCCAGCCGCCCGGCCTCGGCGGCGTCCAGCGGGCCGACCGCCACCGTGCCGCCGCATTCCCGTACCGTGTCGGCCGTTTGGTCCACGTCGTCCGAGGCGAGGTAGGGCGTCCAGGCGATCGGCAGCCGGCGGTCCGGCGGCAGCTGGCCCATGCCCGCCACCTCGCGCCCGTCCAGCAGCGCCCGCACATACGGGCCCAGCTGCTGCGGGCCCGGCTGGAACTCCCAGCCGAACAGCTCGCCGTAGAACTCCTCGGTGGCGGCCAGCCCGTGCGCCATCAGGCTCACCCAGCAGGGCGTGCCGGGTGCGCGCCGCGCGTGCGGACCGGCCGGCTCCCGTGCCTCGGTCATCGATCACTCTCTCCCCGGCCCCTCGCGGTGGCCGTGTCGCTTCCGCTCCCCGGAAGGGGTGTCCACGCCGGCGCCGGGTACGCCCGTGCCGGTGCCCGCATCCTCCACGCCGCAGCGGGCCATAGCGCGCCGCCGCTCGGCGACACCTCCGGGAGGATGCCCGATCTGCCGTCTTTCGCCGCTTCCTGACGATGGCCGGCGGGTGTCCGTCGGCTGTACAGCCCGTGCCCGATCCCATACGCCTCGTGATCGAGCCTGTCCGGCCGAGCAGAGTATCCGGACCTGGACGCCGCGGCCACCCCTGGCGTATGGATGGACACCATGACAGCCATCATCACCGCAACCGATCTCGCACACGAGCTGACCGGCGACCGCCCGCCGGTGCTGCTGGACGTGCGCTGGCAGCTGAGCCTGGCGAAGGCGGCGGGCGCGCCGGCCTTCGACGGGCCGGCCGAGTACGCGGCCGGACACCTCCCCGGAGCGGTCTTCGTCGACCTGGACCGGGAGCTGGCCGGCGCGCCCGGGGAACGGGGCCGGCATCCGCTGCCCGACCTCCCGGAGTTCGGCGCCGCGATGCGCCGTGCGGGTGTGTCGGTAGGCCGCCCGGTCGTCGTGTACGACGGCGGTCAGGGCTGGGCGGCCGCGCGCGCCTGGTGGCTGCTGCGCTGGACGGGTCACCCGGATGTGCGGGTGCTCGACGGCGGATTGCCGTCCTGGGAGGGCGAGCTGTCCACCGAGGTGCCGGAGCCGGCCGAGGGCGACTTCCGTCCGGCGCCGGCCGCCACCGGACTGCTGGACGCGGACGCGGCGGCGGACCTGGCCCGTACGGGCCTGCTGCTGGACGCGCGCGCGGGGGAGCGGTACCGCGGTGAGGTGGAGCCGATCGACCGGGTCGGCGGGCACATCCCGGGCGCGGTGTCGGCGCCGACGACGGAGAACGTGGGCCCGGACGGGCGCTTCCTGCCCGCGGCGGAGCTGCGGGACCGCTTCAAGGCCCTGGGCGTCTCCGGGGACACGGAGGTGGGCGTGTACTGCGGTTCGGGCGTCTCCGGCGCCCACGAGGTCCTCGCGCTCGCCGTGGCGGGCATCCCGGCGGCGCTGTACGCCGGTTCGTGGTCCGAGTGGTCCTCGGACCCGTCCCGGCCGGTGGCCGTCGGGGCGGATCCGCAGTAGCGGCAGCCGAAAAGAGGGGCACGCACGCGTACGGCCGAAAAGCGGGCACGCGCGCGTGCGGCCGGAAGTGGGGGCACGCGCGCGTGCCCCCACTTTTCCGTTCCCGTACGGCCGGTTACTCCTGCTTCTTGCGGCGCGTGCCGAACACGATCTCGTCCCAGCTCGGCACGGCGGCGCGGCGGCCGGGGCGGACGCCGTCGGCCTCGGCCTGGCGGTCGGTCGCGCCGATGAGCCGGTCGCGGTGGCTGCCCACGGACCGGGGCATGAGGACGTCCGCGTAGGCCGAACCGGCCGAGGCGGCGGGAGCGGGCGGTTCCTCGGCGGCCGGTTCGTCGGCGGGCTCCTCCGGGGTCTCCTCCCGGCGCTCCGGAACCACCAGGTCGCCCCGGAAGCTCGGTACGGCCTCCAGCAGGCTGGTCAGCGAGTCGCGTTCACCGGTGCTCTCCTCGGCGGGCTCGGACGGCTGCGCGGGCAGGCTCGGCCGCTCCCGCTCGCCCCGGTCGAGCGCGCGGTCCATCGAACGCTCGCGCGGGAGGCGGGCGATGCGCGGCACGAACGGGAAGCTCGGCTCGGGTACGGCGAGGTCGTCGGACTCGCCGATGAGCGAGCGTGCCTCGTCGTCCACGGCCTGCACGAGCCGCCGGGGCGGGTCGTACGTCCAGCTCGCCGAGTGCGGTTCGCCCGCGACCTGGTAGACGAGGAGCACCTCCCAGGTGCCGTCGTCGCGGCGCCAGGAGTCCCACTGCACGGTGTCCTTCTCGGCGCCGCGCAGCAGCAGCCGCTCCTGGACGGCCTCGCCGAGCAGCGGGCCGGAGTTCTCGCCGGGACGGCGGACCGGGGTCTTGCGGGCGCGCTCGGCCATGAAGGCGCGCTCGGCCAGCACCGGACCCTCGAAGCGCCGTACCCGGTCGACGGGGATGCCGGCGAGCTGTGCGACCTCTTCCGCGGTGGCCCCGGCGCGTATACGCGCCTGGATGTCACGGGGGCGCAGATGGCTCTCGACCTCGATCTCGATCTGGCCGAGGCGCGGCCGGTCGCCGCGCACGGCGGCGCGCAGCCGTTCGTCGATCGGAAGCGTGTACTCCGTTGCGTCGGCAGCCTTCAGCACCAGCCGTGTGCCGTCATTCGAGACGGCCACGACACGCAGTTCGGGCATGGGGACCTCCCGGGTGGTGCCTGCCGACGTCACGTGCGTCGCTGCTTCCGCTAGTCGAGTGTGGCCTGCCCGGGTGCAGCCTGCCACAACCTTGCCGAGTTGCCCGGCGTGTCGGGCACGGACCCTGGATCGCCGTTATGGCACGGTTACCTGTTCGCAACGCTAAGTGACCAACTCTGTCACCCTGTGCAACGAGCCCCCCTCCCGGCGGTCCTGCAAGGCCGCGGACACCCTGGTGGGAGACCGGACCCAGGGCTCGCAACAGTACTCCATTTGGACCATGTGCGTGGATGGGCGCGCCGCCCAACTTCTGGCAAGGGTGGCGACTTTGCCGTCGGCAACCGGTTTTACCGATCATGAACGTGGCGAACTTCACGCAATCCCCAGAAATGGAACTAATGGCTTCTGTTGTACGTCCCTATCTCGTGCGGTCGGTTGGCCAATGTCGATCAAGTGCGGGAAAGGCAGGCAAGTTCCGGGTATGCGTGAAACGCCCGATGCGGGTCGCAAGCGGATCGACCTGAGCGTCCCCCAGGTCGCCGGCAGTGCCCTTGCGGCCGTCGTGGCGGCCAAACTGGCGTCGTACTTCGGGGTGTACGGCACGATCCTCGGCGCGGGAGTCGTCAGTGTCGTCGCCACCTGCGGGGGCACGCTGTTCCAGCACTTCATCAAGCGGACCGGGGAGCAGCTGAAGGAGGCGAAGGTCGCGGCCCGTCCCCGGGAGCAAGCGCCACCGGCTCCGGGCGAGTTCACCGAAGGCACCGTCTACCGCGCGCGGGTGAAGAGCTGGCGACGGCCGGTGGCCGCGGCCGCCGTCGTGTTCGCGGTGACCATGGCCGGCATCACGACGTACGAACTGGTGTCGGGCAACAGCTTCAGCGGCGGCGCCGGTACGACGGTCAGCGACGCCGTGACCGGACGGGGCCCGTCCTCCACGGAGCCCCGGAAGTCCGATTCCCCCGCCAAGTCCGGGGAGGCACCGGCCCCTTCGGACACGCCGTCCCGCGAACACGCGCCCGATGCCGGCGGCGGTACGGCCCCCAGCGCCTCCCCGACGCCCGGCGACTCGCCGAGCGGACAGCCGAGCGAGGGCCCGGGCTCGTCCCCGGCCGCCACGCCCAGCGGGTCCGCCACGACGCCTACGCCCCCAGAACCCTCCGCAAGTAGTCGTTCTGGAACAGCCGTTCCGGGTCGAGGCGGTCCCTCAGCGCAGTGAACTCGCCGAAGCGCGGATAGACGCGCCCGAAGTACTCGGCGTCCCGCGTGTGCACCTTGCCCCAGTGCGGGCGGCCCTCGTGCGCGGTGAAGATCCGCTCGGCGGCGGTGAAGTAGGACTGGTACGGCGTGCCGCGGAACATGTGGACGGCGATGTAGGCGCTGTCCCGGCCGGAGGCGGTGGACAGGGTGATGTCGTCGGCCGGGGCGGTGCGCACCTCGACGGGGAAGCCGACCCGCAGCCCCGAGCGGTCGACCATGGACTTCAGCTCGCGCAGCGTCTCCACCAGGGCCGCGCGCGGGACGGCGTACTCCATCTCCACGAAGCGCACCCGGCGCGGCGAGGTGAACACCTTGTAGGGGATGTCCGTGTACGTCCGCGCGGACAGGGCCTTGCTGGAGATCCGGGCGATGGCGGGAACGGTGGCGGGGACGGCGCGGCCGACCCACTGGGCCACCTGGAAGACGCCGTTGGAGAGGAACTCGTCCTCGAACCAGCCGGCCAGCTGCCCCACGGGCTGCTCGGGGCCGGCGCTGCGGTTGTTCCGCTTGGTGTTGGTGCTGCCGGTG
This sequence comes from Streptomyces sp. NPDC001709, assembly GCF_053596375.1. Taxonomy (NCBI): domain Bacteria; kingdom Bacillati; phylum Actinomycetota; class Actinomycetes; order Kitasatosporales; family Streptomycetaceae; genus Streptomyces; species Streptomyces sp. NPDC001709. The sequence goes on from NZ_JBSFGB010000002.1 coordinate 169,920, forward strand.
TGCGGGAACCAGTAGAACTCGAAGTGCTCGTTCTCCGCCCACAGTTGATCGAACTCGGCAAGGACCCGCTCGAAGGGCATCGGCTCCTCGCGCGCGGTGAGCAGGAAGATCGGCTCCACGGCGAAGGTGATCGCGGTGACGATACCGAGGGCGCCGAGGCCTATTCGGGCGGCGGCGAAGAACTCGGGGTTCTCCTTCTCGGAGCAGGTCAGCACCGAGCCGTCCGCGGTGACGAGTTCGAGCCCTGTGATCTGGGCGGCGATCGAGGCCGACTCGCGGCCCGTGCCGTGCGTGCCGGTGCTGGTGGCCCCGGAGACGGTCTGCTCCATGATGTCGCCCATATTGGTGAGCGACAGACCCTCGCGCGCCAGCGCCGCATTGAGCCTCTTGAGCGGAGTGCCGGCTTCGACCGTGACCGTCATGGCTGCACGGTCAATGTTGCGGATTCCGGTCAACAGTTGAGGGCGGATCAACACACCGTCGGTGGCCGCGATCGACGTGAAGGAGTGCCCGGTCCCGACCGCCTTCACCTTCAGGCCGTCCTCGGCGGCCCGGCGCACCGCCGCCGCCAGCTCCTCCACCGACGCCGGCGTGACCTGCCGGGCGGGCCGGGCGGAGACGTTGCCGCCCCAGTTACGCCAGGTGCCGTTCTTCCCGCTCGCTGTGCTGCTCAACGGTGCCTCCCCGACCCGCGGCCGGCCTGCGCAGCCGGCGGTACCCCAGGAAACCGACCGCCACCGCGACGGCCCCGGACACGGCCGGAACCCCGTACCCGGCCCGCGCCCCGGCTGTGTCGATCACCCAGCCGGCCATGGAGGAGCCGAGCGCGACTCCGACCGCGAGGCCGGTGCTCACCCAGGTCATGCCCTCGGTGAGCTGCGCGCGAGGTACGTGCTCTTCGATGAGGGACATCGTCGTGATCATCGTCGGCGCGATGGACAGCCCCGCAACGAACAGCGCCACGGCCAGAAGCGGCAAGTTTCCGACCAGTAGGAGGGGGATCATACTCACGGCCATCGCTGCCACGCCCAGCAGCCAGCGGCGTTCCGGCGCCCCGGCGAACCGCAGCAGCCCGAAGACCACCCCGGCCACGCAGGAACCGGCCGCGTACAGCGCCAGGACCACGCTCGCGGCACCCTTGTGGCCGCGCTCGTCGGCGAAAGCGACGGTGACCACGTCCACCGACCCGAAGATCGTGCCGGTCGCCACGAAAGTGGCCACCAGCACCTGCAGCCCGCCCGAGCGCAGCGCCGTACCACCGCCGTGGCGCTCGCGCGGGTGCGGCTCCGGCTCGGTGGCGCGCTGGGCGGTGAGCCAGAAGACGCCGGCCGCCAGGAAGCAGGCGGCGAGCAGCGGCCCGGCCTCCGGGAACCAGACGGTGGACAGCCCGATGGAGATGATCGGGCCGAAGATGAAGCAGATCTCGTCGACGACCGACTCGAACGAGTACGCGGTGTGCAGCCTGTCCGTGCCCCGGTACAGCGCCGCCCAGCGGGCCCGGATCATCGCGCCCAGGCTCGGCACCGAACCGATCCCGGCCGCGCACCCGAACAGCACCCAGTCCGGCCACTTGAAGTGCGCGGCGAGCAGCAGCCCGGCCGCCGCCGTGAGGGCCACCAGGGTCGCCGGGCGCAGCACCCGGCGCTGCCCGTGCCGGTCGACCAGCCGGGAGATCTGCGGCCCGATCGCCGCGGCGGACAGCGCGATGGTGGCCGACAGCGCGCCCGCGAGCCCGTACCGCCCGGTCAGCTGGGAGATCATCGTGACCACGCCGATGCCCATCATCGACAGCGGCAACCGGCCGAGGAATCCCGCGGCGGAGAACGCCTTGGTGCCGGGTTCGGCGAACAGGGCTCTGTAGGGGCTGGGCACGTGGTCTCCGAGGCGGCTCGTAAGGCGCGAATGCGGCTGGTACAGCTTACGAGTTAGGTGATCCTAAATGCACCCCGTTTGGTCGTGGGAAAAACCGGCATAAACCAACTGGAACCCGACTCGTCACCCTGCTGTTTCCCGGCTGTCAGTACCGGGTGGCAGGATCGAGGCATGCCAGACGCGCTCGATGCCACCCCGTACGACGCCCTGCTCCTGCTCTCCTTCGGCGGCCCCGAAGGCCCGGACGACGTGGTCCCGTTCCTGGAGAACGTCACGCGCGGGCGCGGCATCCCGAAGGAACGCCTGAAGGAAGTCGGGCAGCACTACTTCCTGTTCGGCGGGGTCAGCCCCATCAACGACCAGAACCGCGCCCTGCTGGACGCCCTGCGCAAGGACTTCGCCGAGCACGGCCTGGACCTGCCCATCTACTGGGGCAACCGCAACTGGGCGCCGTATCTGACGGACACCCTGCGCGAGATGGCCGCCGACGGCCGCCGCCGCATCCTGGTCCTGGCCACCAGCGCCTACGCCTCCTACTCGGGCTGCCGTCAGTACCGCGAGAACCTCGCCGACGCGCTGGCCACGCTTGAGGCCGAGGGGGTGGAGCCGCCGAGGATCGACAAGCTGCGGCACTACTTCAACCACCCCGGCTTCGTCGAGCCCATGATCGACGGCGTGCTGCGCTCCCTCGCCGACCTCCCCGAGGACGTCCGCGCGGGCGCCCACATCGCCTTCACCACGCACTCCATCCCGACCTCCGCCGCCGACACCTCCGGCCCCGTCGAGACCCACGGCGAGGGCGGCGCCTACGTCGAGCAGCATCTGGACGTGGCCCAGCTGATCGCCGACGCCGTCCGCGAGCGCACCGGCATCGACCACCCCTGGCGGCTGGTCTACCAGTCCCGCTCCGGCGCCCCGCACATCCCGTGGCTCGAGCCGGACATCTGCGACCACCTGGAGGAGCGGCACGCGGCAGGCGCCCCGGCCGTCGTCATGGCCCCCATCGGCTTCGTCTCCGACCACATGGAGGTCCTCTACGACCTCGACACCGAAGCCAAGGCCAAGGCCGAGGAGCTGGGCCTGCCCGTGCGCCGTTCGGCCACGGTGGGCGCCGACCCGCGGTTCGCCGCCGCCGTCCGCGAGCTGATCACCGAGCGCGCCGCCGTGGAACGCGGCCAGGTGGTCACCCCCTGCGCCCTGGGCGCCCTCGGCCCGAGCCACCACCTCTGCCCTGTCGGCTGCTGCCCGGCCCGCGCCCCGCACCCGGCCGCCGCAGGCGCCGACAGCCCCTACGCGTGAGGAGACCCGTGACCGACGCCCTGCACCGGGAACTGCTGGAACTGGCCCAGGAGGCAGCCCGCCGCGCCGGAGACCTGCTGCGCGACGGCCGCCCGGCCGACCTCGCCGTGGCGAGGACCAAGTCCAGCCCGATCGACGTCGTCACCGAGATGGACATCGCCGCGGAGAAGCTGATCACCGATCTGATCTCCGGCCGGCGGCCCGACGACGGCTTCCTCGGCGAGGAGGGCGCCTCCGTCGAGGGCACCAGTGGCATCCGCTGGGTGATCGACCCGCTCGACGGCACGGTGAACTACCTGTACGGGCTGCCGACCTGGGCGGTGTCCATCGCGGCCGAGCAGGACGGCGAGACCGTCGTCGGGGTCGTCGCGGCTCCGATGCGCGGCGAGACGTACCACGCCGTGCGCGGGGGCGGCGCGTGGGCCACGGGCGCGTGGGAGGGCGAACAGGCGCTCGCCTGCCGTCCCGCGCCCCCGCTGGACCAGGCGCTGGTCTCCACCGGCTTCAATTACGTCTCCGAGGTCCGTGCCCATCAGGCGGCGGTGGCCGGCCGGCTGATCCCGCTGCTGCGGGACATCCGGCGCGGCGGGTCGGCGGCGGTCGACCTGTGCGATGTGGCCTGCGGCCGGCTCGACGGGTACTACGAGCGGGGGCTCAACGCGTGGGACTTCGGCGCGGGGGATCTCATCGCCCGGGAGGCGGGTGCGCTGGTCGGCGGGCGGCCCGGGGAGCGGCCGTCGCGGGAACTGACCGTCGCCGGGTCGCCGGGGGTGTTCGAGCCCCTTCAGCGGCTGCTGGAGGACTTCGGAGCGTGGCACGACTGAGCGCAGCCGGCCCGGCCGCTGAACGCAAAGGGACCCCGGCGCTGGATTCGCCGGGGTCCCCTCTTGCGCTGTCGGGCCGATCAGACGCGGTACGCGCCGACCTCCACACCGTGTTCGGCGGCGAGGCGTCGCAGGTCGTCGAGCTCTGCCTGCTCCACTTCGACGAGGAAGTCGTCACCCTCGTCACGAGCCCGCGACAGGTCGGACTCGGTCGTCTTTATGCGCTGCAGAAGTCCTGCGGTGAAAGCGTCCATGCTGCGCCCCCTCGTCCTGGGTCGTGGGTCGGTGGCACGGGGGTGTGCCGGTTGGGAAAGGGGCGATCACGTCTCTCACGGGTGCCCAGCGCTGCCCTGCTGGGCGGCGACGGTGCCGGACACCCGCGCCCGCTCTGCCGAAGCGGATCGCGGAGTACCGCATGGTGCTGCGGCACATGCAGAGCGTGATCGCGGGGTGTAAAGCCGTCCTCCCCCCGCTCCCTGTCCTGGAAACCTCAACCGGAGGAGAAAATCTCGTATTCCTGCCCCGGAGCGTCGGTCTGTGCGGTCCGCAACCCGCCTTACAGCCGACTTACGGCCGAAAAGGGCAGGATGGAGGTCACACCCCACGAACACCCCTGCCCGCGTGAGCCCACGGAGCGCTACGCGAGTGGACACAGGAAGGACAAGCGACGTGCGCGTACTCGTCGTCGAGGACGAGCAGCTGCTCGCCGATGCGGTGGCCACCGGACTGCGCCGGGAGGCCATGGCCGTCGACGTCGTGTACGACGGTGCGGCCGCCCTGGAGCGCATCGGCGTCAACGACTACGACGTGGTCGTCCTCGACCGCGACCTCCCGCTCGTGCACGGCGACGACGTCTGCCGCAAGATCGTCGAGCTGGGCATGCCCACGCGCGTGCTCATGCTCACGGCCTCCGGCGACGTCAGCGACCGTGTCGAGGGCCTGGAGATCGGCGCCGACGACTATCTCCCCAAGCCGTTCGCGTTCAGCGAGCTGATCGCGCGCGTGCGCGCCCTCGGCCGCCGTACGAGCGTGCCCCTGCCGCCGGTCCTGGAGCGTGCCGGCATCAAGCTGGACCCCAACCGTCGCGAGGTCTTCCGCGAGGGCAGGGAGATCCAGCTCGCGCCCAAGGAGTTCGCGGTGCTGGAGGTGCTCATGCGCAGCGAGGGCGCGGTCGTCTCGGCCGAACAGCTGCTGGAGAAGGCCTGGGACGAGAACACCGACCCGTTCACCAACGTCGTGCGGGTGACCGTGATGACCCTGCGGCGCAAGCTGGGCGAGCCGCCGGTGATCGTCACCGTCCCCGGCTCCGGCTACCGGATCTGATCCGCCATGGCCGCCACACCCGCACCGCCGCAGGCGCCCCCGAAGCCCACCTGGGACCCCGGAAGGCCGCAGCCCCCCTTCCCGTGGCTGCGCCCGACCATCCGCATACGGCTCACGCTGCTGTACGGCGGCATGTTCCTGATCGCCGGCATCCTGCTGCTGTCGATCATCTACCTGCTGGCAGCGCACGCGCTGAACGTGGGCAGTGAGCTGCCCTTCAAGATCCTTTCCGGCTCGGTGAGCAGCAGCAGCTGCAACTTCCCGTCCCAGCCGTCGGCGTCCGAGCTCAACAGCGCCATGAACGACTGCGTCAACCAGCAGCGCCAGCACGCCCTGGACGACCTGCTCAGCCGCTCGCTGCTGGCCCTGCTGGGCCTCGCCGTGATCGCCTTCGCGTTCGGTTACGCGATGGCCGGCCGGGTGCTGTTCCCGCTCGGCCGGATCACCCGCACCGCCCGCCAGGTGGCCGGCTCCGACCTGTCCCGCCGTATCGAGCTGGACGGACCGGATGACGAGCTGAAGGAGCTGGCGGACACCTTCGACGACATGCTGGAGCGGCTGCAACGGGCCTTCACCGCCCAGCAGCGCTTCGTCGGCAACGCCTCCCACGAGCTGCGCACCCCGCTCGCGATCAACAGAACGCTCCTGGAGGTCCATCTGTCGGACCCGAACGCTCCGGTGGAGCTGCAGCAGCTCGGCAAGACCCTACTGGCCACCAACGAGCGCAGTGAGCAGCTCGTCGAGGGCCTGCTGCTGCTCGCCCGCAGCGACAACCAGATCGTCGAGCGGGGGCCGGTCGACCTGGCCGAGGTCGCCACCCAGGCCGTCGACCAGGTGCATGCCGAGGCCGAGGCCAAGGGTGTGAAGATCCGCGGCGAGCGCAAGCCCGCCGTGGTGCAGGGCAACGGCGTGCTGCTGGAGCGGATCGCGCTGAACCTGGTGCAGAACGCCGTGCGGTACAACGTGGCAGAGGCGGGCTGGGTCGAGGTGAACACCGAGGTCCAGCACGGGCAGGCGGTGCTGACCGTCACGAACACCGGGCCGGTGGTGCCGGCGTACGAGATCGACAACCTCTTCGAGCCCTTCCGGAGGCTCCGCACGGAGCGCACGGGCAGCGACAAGGGGGTCGGTCTCGGCCTGTCCATCGTCCGGTCCGTGGCCCGCGCGCACGGCGGCCACATCGCGGCGCGGCCCCGCGAGGGCGGCGGCCTGGTGATGCGGGTCACCCTGCCGCTGTGATCAATAACCGGACCGCCGCAAGACGGAATCGACACACGCGGAGGGTGTTCGCTTCGCGCGGAATTTTTCAGCCGCCGAATGAGCTTCCTGTTGTGTGATCGATCACATGGGCGGATTTTCGGCCATGTACTCTCTGTGATCATGAAACATGACGGAAAGCCGGGAAAGTCCTGGTTTTCAGGGCACTTGATCACGGGAAGTACACGGTGAGGCGCCTTTGAGGTGCGGCATTCGAACCGTGTACGGTCCTCACCGCCATCCAAGCCGATCACTCTTGAGGGGTCGGGTTGGGTGTCGATTGAGTAACAGACCTTGATGTGAGGCAAAATCTCCGCCTCAGGTCGGGCACAAGTCCGGCCTCTCACGCGTTACGTGCGCTGGAGACACCGCAGACACCCAGAGGGGGAGAGCGATATGGCAACCGATTACGACACTCCACGCAAGACCGACGACGACGTCGACTCGGACAGCCTCGAAGAACTGAAGGCCCGGCGGAACGACAAGTCCACCTCGTCCGTCGACGTCGACGAGTTCGAGGCCGCCGAGGGCCTCGAGCTGCCCGGAGCCGACCTCTCGAACGAGGAGCTGGCCGTCCGGGTGCTGCCGAAGCAGCAGGACGAGTTCACCTGCATGAGCTGCTTCCTGGTGCACCACCGCAGCCAGCTGGCCCGTGAGAAGAATGGTCAGCCGATCTGCCGCGACTGCGACTGAGGACGGGTCGGCCGTGTCTGGCTCGACCCCTCCCCGGAAGCGCCGCTTCCCCCTGGGGAAAGCGGACGAAGGGCCGTTCGACGGCCCGCACGGCGCACGTGACGACGGGCGGGGCGCACCGGAAGCGGTGGCCCCGCTCGAACCGGCAGACCGGGCTGACCACCCGGCGCCGGTGCGGCAGCCCGCGCCCGTCGCCCGGCGACGGGTCGCGGTGATCCGTGACAAGGCCCGGGACCTGGCCCGGGAAGGGGCCCGCAGGGGCGGCAGCCGCGCCCGCGCGGGCCTGGCATATCTCGCGGACCGGATCATCGAGATCGCCCCGCGTATCCCCGTACGCGACCTCGCGGCCCTGCGCGCGCAGTTCCCCGGCCTCGGGCCCGAAGAGCTCGCCGACAAGCTGGTGGCGGGCGCGGCGGCCGGGACCTCCACCGTCGGAGCCGGGATCGGAGCGGCGGCGATGCTGCCGGTGCCGCCGGCCCTGCCGACCGAGCTGGCCGCGGAGATCACCGGGGTCGCCGCGATCGAGCTGAAGCTCATCGCCGAACTGCACGAGGTCTACGGCGTACGGCCCCCCGGGAACCTGAAGACCCGCAGTACCGCGTATCTGTCCTCCTGGTCGGGGGAGCGCGGCATCGACGTGATGAAGCCGTCGACGTACGACGCGGCCCTCAGCGTCCGCATGAAGCGCGAACTGCGCCAGCAGATCATGAAGCGGATGGTCCGCGACCTGCCCAACCTCATGCCGTTCATGGTGGGCGCCGCGGTCGGGGCGGTCATGAACCGCCGGGACACCAAGAGGCTCGCCGCGCGCATCCGGGACGACCTGCGCAAGATCCAGGTGCCCTGGAAGGAGCTGGACGAGCTTCCGCCGCTGGAAGAGCCGGCGGAGCCCCTGAGACTGCGCGACCTCCCCGAGGAGCTCTAGGGCCTGTCCGGCGGTTCATGCAGGAGACGCGGGGGCCTGCTCGGCTTCTCCCCCGACTTGATCCGCCGGACAGGCCCTCTAGGCACCCCGGGCGGCTCTAGGCGTGCGCCGTGCGTGCTGCCTCGATCGCCGCCGCCAGCCGCTCCGGCTCCCGCGTCGACAGGTACAGGTACGGCGTCGGGTCCTCGGGGTCGGTGACCTCCACCCGCAGCGCCGTGGGGATGTAGGCGCGCAGCAGCAGGAAGGCGCGGGTGTCGGCCTTGTACGTCCGCCAGGCGCGGGCCTCCTCCGCGTCCAGCACCTCCGACCCGCCCAGCGCCGACACCGGGATCTTCGCCTCGCCCGCGATCAGCGAGTCGCCCACGACACGGATGCGCGGGGAGCCGTACGCGCTGGCGACGACCGCCGCCGCGGCCGTACCGCCGACCAGGCCGCCGAGCAGCGGCAGGGTGCCGAACGGAAGCAGGATCAGGGCGAACGAGACGCCCACGAGAAAGCTGATCAGCCACCAGGACCGGGGGGCGGTGAGGCGTTCTTCGTAGGGGGTGGCGGAGAGCTGCATGGGGCCAAGCTTGGCACGGGATCCTGATATCTCCGACGCGCGGGTAAGGTCTGCGGCTGTGAGTGGTAGTTCCGCAAGCCTTCAGCCTCCTGCCGACGCGGTGAAACCGGTACGGCATCCCGACGCGCCCGCGCCCGGAGAACTGCTCGGCGCCCACTACGAACACTGTTTCGGGTGTGGCCCCGGGCAGCCGCACGGGCTGCACCTGGAGGCCCGCGCCGGCGAGGGCGTCTCGCTGACCGCCGAGTTCACCGTCCAGCCCGCCCACCAGGGTGCGCCGGGCCTCGCGCACGGCGGCGTACTGGCCACGGCCCTCGACGAGACCCTCGGCTCGCTGAACTGGCTGCTGCGGACCATCGCCGTCACCGGCCGGCTGCAGACCGAGTTCGTACGGCCGGTCCCGGTGGGCACCACGCTGTACCTGGAGGCCGAGGTCACCGCCGTCGACCGACGGAAGATCTACTCCACCGCCACCGCACGCATCGGCGGCCCCGACGGCCCCGTCGCTCTCCGCGCCGACGCCCTCTTCATCGAGGTCAAGGTCGACCACTTCATCGACCACGGCCGCAAGGAGGAGATCCAGGCCGCCATGAGCGACCCGAACCAGATCCGGCGCGCCCGCGCGTTCGAGGTGAACCCGTGAGCCGTAACCCCCTCGACGTGCTGATCCGGCGCATCGACCCCGATGTACCGCTTCCGGAGTACGAGCACCCCGGCGACGCCGGGGCCGATCTGCGCACCACCGAGGCGTGCGAGCTGAAGCCCGGGGAACGGGCCGTGCTGCCCACGGGTGTGTCGATCGCCCTCCCGGAGGGGTACGCGGCCTTCGTGCACCCGCGTTCCGGCCTCGCCGCCCGCTGCGGTGTCGCCCTCGTGAATGCCCCGGGGACGGTTGATGCCGGGTACCGTGGGGAGATCAAGGTGATCGTGGTGAATCTCGACCCGCGCGAGTCCGTGCGGTTCGAGCGCTTCGACCGGATTGCCCAACTGGTCGTCCAGCAGGTCGAGAGGGTCCGCTTCCAGGAGGTGGCGGAGCTTCCCGGCTCGGCGCGGGCCGAAGGGGGCTTCGGGTCCACCGGTGGCCATGCCGCGGTGGGCGACGAGAGCGGCACAAGCGGTCGGTCCGCCGAGGGCGGCCCGACGGGTGGGAATCGATACGCTTCGGTCGTATCCGACCGGGAAGGACAGTGACGTGTTCGGACGTCGCAACAAGAAGGGTGCCGCCGAGGACGCGGCCGGCGAGGCCGAGCAGGTCGTCGACAGCGTCGACACCGAGGCGGACGAAGAAGAGGAGGCCGAGCGCGAGCGCGTACGGCTGGAGCCCGGGCCCCGGCCCGACGGGCCGTGGGACAGCGGCGAGGTGCGCGACCCGGCCGAGGGCCGCGTGGACCTCGGCGGACTGTTCATCCCCGGCGTCGACGGCATGGAGCTGCGGGTCGAGGTCGCCGGTGACGCCATCGTCGCCGCGACCGTCGTACTGCGCGACAGCGCCATCCAGCTCCAGGCCTTCGCCGCGCCCAAGCGCGAGGGCATCTGGGGCGAGGTCCGCGAGGAGATCGGGTCCGGCATCACCCAGCAGGGTGGCATCGTCGACGAGGTCGAGGGCCCGCTCGGGTGGGAGCTGCGGGCGCAGGTTCCCGTGCAGCTGCCGGACGGCACCGGCGGCTTCCAGGTCGTGCGGTTCGTCGGTGTGGACGGTCCGCGCTGGTTCCTGCGCGGTGTGATCTCCGGGCAGGGTGCGGTGCAGCCGCAGGCCGCGGGGCTGCTGGAGCAGATCTTCCGGGACACGGTGGTGGTGCGCGGCGAGGGGCCGATGGCACCTCGTGACCCGATCGTCCTGAAGCTGCCCAATGACGCGCAGATGGTCCCCGAGGGCGTTCAGCAGGAGGAGGGCTCGCGCTTCTCCGGGGGGATGGGGCAGTTGCAGCGGGGGCCTGAGATCACCGAGGTCCGCTAGGCGCTCCGCTGGGTTCAGCAGTGGTACACGGGCCGTGCCTTTGAGGGGTGCGGCCCGTTCTTCTGCGGGGCCCGCCGTTGGGGAGCCTGTTCATTGCCGGGTGCGGGGCCGTTGTGGTTGCTCGCGCCGTTCCCCGCGCCCCTTGCGGGGCGCCATACTGGCGCCCTGTCGGCGGGGGAGGCGGTATGGGCGCTGCGGTGGTCACCGAGACCATGGTCAGGGTCGAGGACGTTCACAAGTCGTACGGGCGGGGGGCCGCTGCCGTGCATGCCCTGCGGGGGGTCTCGCTGGAGGTGCGGCGGGGTGAGCTCGTGGCGCTCAAGGGGCGCTCGGGGTCCGGGAAGACCACGCTGCTGAACATCGTCGGGGGGCTGGACACGCCCGACCGGGGGCGGGTCGAGGTGGACGGGCGGGAGCTCGGGGAGCTGGGGGAGGGCGAGCTGCTGCGGCTGCGGCGGGACCGGATCGGGTTCGTCTTCCAGTCCTTCGGGCTCATTCCGATCCTCACCGCGGCCGAGAACGTCGGCGTATCGCTGCGGCTGCGCCGGGCCGACCCGCGCGAGCGCGAGGAACGCGTCGACCTGCTGCTGTCCCTCGTCGGGCTGGCCGGGCACGCGGCCCAGCGGCCCGGCGAGCTGTCCGGCGGCCAGCAGCAGCGGGTCGCCATCGCCCGCGCCCTCGCCAACCGCCCGGCCCTGCTCATCGCCGACGAGCCCACCGGCCAGCTCGACGCCGAGACCGGGCACGCCGTCATGGAACTGCTGCGGGCCGTCGTCCGCAGCGAGCAGGCCACCGCGCTGCTGGCCACCCACGACACGACCCTCCTCGACCTGGCCGACCGAGTGCTGGAGCTGAGCGACGGCGAGATCGTCGAGCACTGAACCGGCCGGCTCATCAGGGTTGCGTCAAAGTTGCCCGCTGCCCGCCCCCCTGTCCCGTTTGCCGTGATTGCTGGCCGTAAGGTCGACGCTGCGTAGGCAGCAGTCACGGGAAGAGAATGGGGTCATGGCGCGCGGCAAGCTTCGGATCTACCTCGGTGCGGCACCGGGCGTGGGCAAGACCTACGCCATGCTCTCCGAGGCACATCGCCGCGTGGAACGGGGCACCGACTGTGTGGTGGCCTTCGTCGAGCACTACGACCGGCCGCGCACCCAGGTGCTGCTGCACGGCCTGGAGCAGATCCCGCGCAAGCGGCTGGAGTACCGGGACGCCGTCTTCGGCGAGATGGACGTGGACGCCGTGCTGCGCCGGGCGCCGGCCGTCGCCCTGGTGGACGAGCTCGCCCACACGAACGTCCCCGGGTCGCGCAACGCCAAGCGCTGGCAGGACGTGGCGGAGCTGCTCGCCGCCGGGATCGACGTGGTCTCCACCGTCAACATCCAGCACCTGGAGTCACTCGGTGATGTCGTCGAGTCGATCACCGGGGTGCGGCAGCGGGAGACCGTCCCCGACGAGGTCGTACGGCGGGCCGACCAGATCGAGCTGGTCGACATGTCCCCGGAGGCGCTGCGCCGCCGGATGGCGCACGGCAACATCTACCAGCCGGACAAGGTCGACGCGGCCCTGTCGAACTACTTCCGGCCCGGCAACCTCACCGCGCTGCGCGAGCTGGCCCTGCTCTGGGTGGCCGACCGGGTCGACGAGTACCTGAACGAGTACCGCAGCGAACACCGGGTCTCCAAGATCTGGGGCTCCCGCGAGCGGATCGTGGTCGGGCTGACCGGCGGACCCGAGGGGCGCACCCTGATCCGGCGTGCCGCGCGGCTCGCGGAGAAGGGCGCGGGCGGTGAGGTGCTCGCCGTGTACATAGCCCGCAGCGACGGGCTGACCTCGGCCTCCCCGAAGGAGCTGGCCGTCCAGCGCACCCTCGTGGAGGACCTGGGCGGCACCTTCCACCATGTGGTCGGCGACGACATACCGGCCGCCCTGCTGGACTTCGCACGCGGCGTGAACGCCACCCAGATCGTGCTGGGCTCCTCGCGCCGCAAGGCCTGGCAGTACGTCTTCGGGCCCGGCGTCGGCGCCACCGTCGCCCGGGACTCGGGCCCCGACCTCGACGTCCACATCGTCACCCACGAGGAGGTCGCCAAGGGCCGCGGCCTGCCCGTGGCCCGGGGCGGACGGCTCGGGCGGGCCCGGATCATCTGGGGCTGGGCGGTCGGCCTGGTGGGCCCGGCGGTGCTCGCGGTGCTGCTGAACACCATCGACCTCGGCCTCGCCAACGACATGCTGCTGTTCCTGGCGGTCACCGTCGCGGCGGCGCTGCTCGGCGGCCTGCTGCCCGCGCTGGCCTCGGCGGCCTTCGGGTCGCTGCTGCTGAACTACTTCTACACCCCGCCGCTGCATCGGCTGACCATCGCCGACCCCAAGAACATCGTCGCCATCGCGATCTTCTTCGGCGTCGGCATGTCGGTCGCCTCGGTGGTCGACCTCGCCGCCCGGCGCACCCATCAGGCCGCCCGGCTGCGCGCCGAGTCGGAGATACTCTCCTTCCTCGCCGGGAACGTGCTGCGCGGCGAGACCAGCCTGGAGGAGCTGCTGGAGCGGGTCCGGGAGACCTTCGCGATGGAGTCGGCGGCACTGCTGGAGCGGGCGGGCGACGTCGAGCCGTGGACCTGCGCCGGACGCGCCGGATTCGGGCGCCCGCTGGAGCGGCCCGAGGACGCCGACGTGGACATGCCCGTCGGCGACCACATGGCGCTCGCGCTCACCGGCCGGGTGCTGCCCGCCGAGGACCGCCGCGTGCTCGCCGCCTTCGCCGCCCAGGCCGCCGTCGCCCTGGACCGCCGGCGCCTGCAGGAGGAGGCCGACCAGGCCCGTACGCTCGCCGAGGGCAACCGCATCCGCACCGCCCTGCTGGCCGCCGTCAGCCACGACCTGCGCACCCCGCTGGCGGGCATCAAGGCCGCCGTCTCCTCGCTGCGCTCCGACGACGTGGCCTGGTCCGAGGAGGACCAGGCGGAGCTGCTGCAGGGCATCGAGGAGGGCGCGGACCGGCTCGACCACCTCGTCGGCAACCTGCTCGACATGTCCCGCCTGCAGACCGGTACGGTCACCCCGCTGATCCGCGAGATCGACGTGGACGAGGTCGTACCGATGGCTCTCGGGGGCGTCCCGGAGGACAGCGTCGAACTGGACGTGCCCGAGTCCCTGCCCATGGTCGAGGTCGACCCCGGGCTGCTGGAGCGGTCCGTGGCCAACCTGGTGGAGAACGCCGTCAAGTACAGCCCGCGCGGACGGGCCGTGCTGGTCTCGGCGAGCGCCATAGCCGACCGCGTCGAGGTGCGCGTGGTGGACCGCGGGCCGGGCGTCCCGGACGAGGCCAAGGACCGGATATTCGAGCCCTTCCAGCGGTACGGTGACGCCCCCCGCGGCGCCGGGGTGGGGCTGGGCCTCGCGGTGGCCCGGGGCTTCGCGGAGGCCATGGGCGGCACCCTCAACGCCGAGGACACGCCGGGCGGCGGGCTGACCATGGTCCTCAGCCTGCGCGCGGCAGGATCGCGTCCCGACTCCCCCGACATGGGCAGGGACCTCGCAGAACCAGAAAGGCAGACCCTATGACCCGGGTGCTCGTGGTCGACGACGAGCCGCAGATCGTGCGCGCCCTCGTGATCAACCTGAAAGCGCGCAAGTACGAGGTCGACGCGGCACCCGACGGCCGTACGGCCCTCGACCTCGCCGCCTCCCGGCACCCGGACGCGGTCGTGCTCGACCTGGGTCTGCCGGACATGGACGGCGTCGAGGTGATCAGGGGGCTGCGCGGCTGGACCCGGGTGCCCATCCTGGTGCTGTCCGCCCGGCACTCCTCCGACGAGAAGGTCGAGGCGCTCGACGCGGGCGCCGACGACTACGTCACCAAGCCCTTCGGCATGGACGAGCTGCTGGCCCGGCTGCGGGCCGCCGTACGCCGGGCCGAGCCGGTCGGCCCCGGCGAGGACGACGTGACGACCGTCGAGACCGAGGGTTTCGCCGTCGACCTGGCCGCCAAGAAGGTCAACCGCGCCGGCAAGGACGTCCGCCTCACCCCGACCGAGTGGCACCTGCTGGAGGTGCTGGTCCGCAACACCGGCCGGCTGGTCAGCCAGAAGCAGCTGCTGCAGGAGGTGTGGGGGCCGTCGTACGGGACCGAGACGAACTACCTGCGCGTGTACATGGCCCAACTGCGCCGCAAGCTGGAGACGGACCCCTCGCACCCGAAGCACTTCATCACGGAGCCGGGGATGGGCTACCGGTTCGAGAAGTGAGCCGGGCCGTGCGGTGAGCCGGGCCGTGACGTGGGCCCGGCCGTGAAGTGAGCTTGGCTACGGTGGTGTCGGTGAGCCCCGGTACGCTTCAGGTATGAGTGCTGTTCCTCGTTCCGAAAAGCCGGCCGGCCGGTTCCGGCGCATGCTCGACCGGCTCTCCTCGTCGCAGGAGGACCTGGAGTCCGAGGAGCTGCGCGAGGACGCCGAAACGGCGGGCTGTACGAAGATCGGTGACTGCCACGACCGGCAGATCGTCACTGTAACTGGTACCTTGCGCACGGTCACCCTGCGACCGCGCGCCGGGGTTCCGGCCCTGGAGGCCGAGCTGTTCGACGGCTCCGCCGCGCTGGACGTGGTGTGGCTCGGCAGGCGTTCCATCGTGGGCATAGAACCGGGGCGCAAGCTGATCGCATCGGGCCGGATCTCCATGAGCCGGGGCCGCCGGGTGCTGTTCAACCCGAAATACGAACTGCGACCCCTTGGACGGGAGTAGCCGGTGACGTCCCTCGACAAGCCGACCGAAGGCACCGACCAGAGCCCGTCGGAGGATGCCCGAGCGGTGACCGAGGCCGCGCTGTTCGAGGCGTTCGGTGGTGTCCGCGGCATGGTCGAGACGGTCGTGCCGGGCCTGCTGTTCGTCGCGATCTTCACGGTGAACAAGAACCTGCACGTGTCGGCGCTCGCCGCGCTGGCCGTCTCCCTGATCCTGGTCGTGGTCCGGCTCGCCATGAAGGACACCGTCAAGCACGCCTTCAGCGGCGTGTTCGGCGTGGCCTTCGGCGTGGTCTTCGCGATGTTCACCGGCAACGCCAAGGACTTCTACCTCCCCGGCATGATCTACACGCTGGGCCTGGCGCTGGCGTACATCGTCACGACGCTCGCCGGGGTGCCCCTGATCGGTCTCATCCTCGGCCCGGTCTTCAAGGAGAACCTCTCCTGGCGCACCCGCAACCCCGGCCGCAAGAAGGCCTACGCGAAGGCCAGTTGGGCCTGGGGCCTGATCCTGCTCGCCAAGTGCGCGATCCTCTTCCCGCTGTACTGGTGGTCCGACACCACCAAGCTCGGCTGGGTCCTGATCGCCCTGAAGATCCCGCCGTTCCTGCTGGCGGTCTGGCTCACCTGGGTCTTCCTCGCGAAGGCGCCCGCGCCGATCGACGTGTTCGCGGAGATGGAGGCGGAGGAGAAGGCGGCCGAGGAGAGGAAGGCGGCGGCTGCGGAGACGGCGGGTCGGCACCGTCGGGAGGGCTGACCGTCCCGTGCACAGGCGAAAGGGCGCCCCAGGTTTCCGGGGGCGCCCTTCTTCGGTGCCGTCAGGTGTCCGGCGCCGTCAGGTGTCTTCCCGCCGCACCGACAGCAGCTCCTCCAACTGCTCCTCGCGGGCCTGCGCCGCCACGAAGAGGAGTTCGTCGCCCGGTTCCAGGGAGTCCTCCTTGGACGGGGTCAGGACGCGGGTGCCGCGGATGATCGTGACCAGGGAGGTGTCCTCGGGCCACTGGACGTCGCCGACCTGGGTGCCGGCCAGGGCCGATTCCTCCGGCAGGGTCAGTTCGACGAGGTTGGCGTCGCCGTGGCTGAAGCGGAGCAGGCGGACCAGGTCACCGACGCTCACCGCCTCCTCGACCAGGGCGGACATCAGGCGCGGGGTGGAGACGGCCACGTCCACGCCCCAGGCCTCGTTGAACAGCCACTCGTTCTTGGGGTTGTTGACGCGGGCGACGACGCGCGGGACGCCGTACTCCGTCTTGGCGAGCAGCGAGACGACCAGGTTGACCTTGTCGTCGCCGGTCGCGGCGATGACGACGTTGCAGCGCTGGAGCGCCGCCTCGTCCAGGGACGTGATCTCGCAGGCGTCGGCCAGCAGCCACTCCGCCTGGGGCACCCGCTCCACCGAGATGGCGGTCGGGGCCTTGTCGATGAGCAGGACCTCGTGGCCGTTCTCCAGCAGCTCGCTCGCGATCGAGCGGCCGACGGCGCCGGCTCCGGCAATGGCGACCCTCATCAGTGACCGCTCTCCTCTTCCGGGCCCTGGGCGAACGCCGCCTCGACCTTCTCGACGTCGTCCGTCCGCATCATCACGTGCACGAGGTCGCCCTCCTGCAGCACCGTCTGCGAGCTCGGCAGGATCGCTTCGCCCAGGCGGGTCAGGAATGCCACGCGGACGCCCGTCTCCTCCTGCAGCTTGCTGACCTTGTGGCCGACCCACGTCGGGGAGACGTGCACCTCGGCGAGCTGCACCCCGCCGGTGGGATCGCGCCACAGCGGCTCGGCGCCCGACGGCAGCAGCCGGCGCAGCATCTGGTCGGCGGTCCAGCGGACCGTGGCCACGGTGGGGATGCCCAGGCGCTGGTAGACCTCGGCGCGGCGGGGGTCGTAGATGCGGGCGGCCACGTTCTCCACGCCGAACATCTCGCGGGCCACGCGTGCGGAGATGATGTTGGAGTTGTCACCGCTGGAGACGGCGGCGAAGGCGCCGGCCTCCTCGATGCCCGCCTCGCGCAGGGTGTCCTGGTCGAAGCCGACCCCGGTGACCCGGCGACCGCCGAATCCCGGGCCCAGTCGGCGGAAGGCGGTGGGGTCCTGGTCGATCACGGCGACCGTGTGGCCCTGTTGCTCCAGGGTCTGGGCAAGAGCGGAACCCACTCTTCCGCAGCCCATGATGACGATGTGCACGACCGTCCTTCCGGTGTCCAAAAGTTACTGCTCAGCATCAGGGTCTCAGACCGAGGCCCAAAGCTACACACGGGCGCCGGGGGGTGTGCACCCCCGTGCGCGGGTTCACCGTGATCACCCTCCGTGATCAAGCGCGTCGGCGGCTGCGGCGATCCACGTCGGCGGGCACCGGGAGGCGGGCGCCGGCGAGTGATGCTGCGCACGCTGCACAGGGTCAGGATTCCGAGGCCGAACAGGGCGAGCGTCGCCCCGATCAGCTCCGCGGTGGCGGGCATAGGACCTCCGAAGTGCGAAGACGGGCGGGGTCTGCCATCTAGGCACGGGGAGCGCACGGACCGCGGAATCCGCAGTTTCATGCGCCTCTGATTTCACTCGTGAGGCAGATCCGGGATGCCGGGTGGGCGGCTGCCAGTTCGAAGGCCTACGATCCTCTGTCGTGTCCAAACTGACCGACGTGCCCAAACGGATCCTGATCGGGCGCGCACTGCGCAGTGACCGGCTGGGCGAAACGCTCCTGCCGAAGCGCATCGCACTCCCCGTCTTCGCCTCCGACCCGCTGTCCTCCGTCGCCTACGCGCCGGGGGAGGTTCTGCTGGTTCTGTCCATCGCGGGAGTGTCGGCGTACCACTTCAGCCCCTGGATCGCCGTCGCGGTCGTGGTGCTGATGTTCACCGTCGTCGCCTCCTACCGGCAGAACGTGCATGCCTACCCGAGCGGCGGCGGTGACTACGAGGTCGCCACCACCAACCTCGGCTCCAAGGCCGGCCTGACCGTGGCCAGCGCCCTGCTCGTCGACTACGTCCTCACCGTCGCCGTCTCCATCGCCTCCGGCATCGAGAACCTCGGCTCCGCGATCCCGTTCGTGGTCGAGCACAAGGTGCTGTGTGCGGTCGTCGTGATCGTGCTGCTGACGCTGATGAACCTGCGCGGTGTGAAGGAGTCCGGCAAGCTCTTCGCGATCCCGACGTACGTGTTCGTCGGCGGCGTCTTCATCATGATCGCGTGGGGTGCCTTCCGTGGCCTGGTCCTCGGCGACACCATGCACGCCCCGACGGCCGACTACCACATCAAGGCCGAACACCAGGGCCTCGCGGGCTTCGCCCTGGTCTTCCTGCTCCTGCGGGCCTTCTCTTCGGGTTGTGCCGCGCTCACCGGCGTGGAGGCCATCTCCAACGGCGTCCCGGCCTTCCGCAAGCCCAAGTCCAAGAACGCGGCGACCACGCTCGCGCTGATGGGCGGCCTCGCCGTCACCATGTTCTGCGGGATCATCGCCCTCGCCATGTCGACCAAGGTCCGCATGGCCGAGAACCCCGCCACCGACCTGATCCACAACGGCCACCCGCTCGGCTCCGGCTACGTCCAGAACCCGGTGATCTCCCAGGTCGCCGAGGCGGTGTTCGGCAAGGGAAGCTTCCTGTTCGTCGTCCTCGCCGCCGCCACCGCCCTGGTCCTGTTCCTCGCGGCGAACACGGCGTACAACGGCTTCCCGCTGCTCGGCTCGATCCTCGCCCAGGACCGCTATCTGCCGCGCCAGCTGCACACCCGCGGCGACCGCCTGGCCTTCTCCAACGGCATCGTGCTGCTCGCGGGCGCCGCGGCCCTGCTGACGGTCATCTACGGCGCCGACTCCACGCGGCTGATCCAGCTGTACATCGTCGGCGTGTTCGTGTCCTTCACGCTCAGCCAGACCGGCATGGTCCGGCACTGGAACCGGCACCTGGCGGTCGAGGAGGACCAGGCCAAGCGCCGCCACATGATCCGCTCGCGCGCGATCAACGCGTTCGGCGCCTTCTTCACCGGCCTGGTGCTCGTCGTCGTCCTGGTCACCAAGTTCACGCACGGCGCCTGGGTGGCGCTGATGGGCATGTGCGTCTTCTACGCGACGATGACCGCGATCCGTAAGCACTACGACCGCGTCGCCGAGGAGATCGCGGCCCCCGAGGGCCCCGCCGACGACATGGTCCGCCCGTCCCGGGTCCACTCGGTCGTCCTGATCTCCAAGATCCACCGCCCCACCCTGCGCGCCCTGGCCTACGCCAAGCTGATGCGCTCGGACACCCTGGAGGCGCTCACGGTCAACGTGGACGCGGCCGAGACGAAGGCGCTGCGCGAGGAGTGGGAGCGGCGCGGCATCGAGGTACCGCTGAAGGTCCTGGACTCGCCGTACCGCGAGGTCACCCGCCCGGTGATCGAGTACGTCAAGAGCCTGCGCAAGGAGTCCCCGCGTGACGCGGTCTCGGTGATCATCCCCGAGTACGTGGTCGGCCACTGGTACGAGCATCTGCTGCACAACCAGAGCGCCCTGCGCCTGAAGGGCCGCCTGCTGTTCACGCCGGGCGTCATGGTCACCTCGGTGCCCTACCAGCTGCAGTCGTCCGAAGCGGCCAAGCAGCGGGCCCGCAAGCGGCAGGAGTGGAACGCGCCGGGCGCGGTGCGGCGCGGACCGGCCGGGGAGCGGCCCAAGCAGCCGTCGGCGACCAAGGACTGAGCCCGGGGCTCGGCCTGTGGTGAGCGGCCGGACGACAGCCACGTAGACTGGTGGGCTGTTGTCCGGCCGTTCCCCGTTCCCGATCTGGAGTCACCCCGCCATGCAGGCAGAACCGAAGAAGTCGCTGGTCGGGGAGGAGTACGAGGTCGAGATCGGCCCCGTCGCCCACGGCGGCCACTGCATCGCCCGTACGGCGGAGGGCCAGGTGCTGTTCGTCCGGCACGCGCTGCCGGGTGAGCGGGTGGTGGCGAGGGTGACCGAGGGCGAGGAGGGAGCCCGCTTCCTCCGCGCGGACGCCGTACGGATCCTGGAGGCCTCCAAGGACCGCGTCGAGGCCCCCTGCCCCTTCGCCGGCCCCGGCCGCTGTGGCGGCTGCGACTGGCAGCACGCCAAGCCGGGCGCCCAGCGCCGCCTCAAGGGCGAGGTGATCGCCGAGCAGCTCAAGCGGCTCGCGGGCCTCACCCCCGAGGAGGCCGGCTGGGACGGCACGGTGATGCCGGCCGAGGGCGACAAGCTGCCCGCGGGCCAGGTCCCGCAGTGGCGCACGCGCGTCCAGTACGCCGTGGACGCCGAGGGCCACGCGGGTCTGCGCCGCCATCGCTCGCACGAGATCGAGCGCATCGACCACTGCATGATCGCCGCGGAGGGCGTCAGCGAGCTGGGCATCGAGCGGCGGGACTGGACCGGCATGGAGTCGGTCGAGGCGATCGCGGCCACGGGCTCCCAGGACCGTCAGGTGATCCTGACCCCGCGCCCCGGCGCCCGCCTCCCCCTGGTCGAGCTGGACAAGCCGGTCTCCGTCCTCCGGGTCGACGAGAAGACCGGCGGGGTGCACCGCGTCCACGGCCGCCCCTTCGTCCGCGAACGCGCGGACGGCCGTACGCACCGGGTCGGCGGCGGCGGCTTCTGGCAGGTCCACCCGAAGGCGGCCGACACCCTGGTGACGGCGGTCATGCAGGGCCTGCTGCCCCGCAAGGGCGAGATGGCCCTGGACCTCTACTGCGGCGTCGGCCTCTTCGCCGGAGCCCTCGCCGACCGCCTCGGCGAGAAGGGCGCCGTTCTCGGCATCGAGTCCGGCAAGCGGGCCGTCGAGGACGCCCGCCACAACCTCGCCGACTTCCCCCGGGTCCGTATCGAACAGGGCAAGGTCGAGTCGGTCCTGCCGCGCACGGGCATCACCGAGGTCGACCTGATCGTCCTGGACCCGCCCCGCGCCGGCGCCGGCCGCCAGACGGTGACCCACCTCACCTCCCTGGACGCCCGCCGCATCGCGTACGTGGCCTGCGACCCCGCTGCGCTGGCTCGCGATCTGGCGTACTTCCGGGAGGGCGGGTACCGGGTGCGGACGCTTCGGGCGTTCGATCTGTTTCCGATGACGCATCACGTGGAGTGCGTGGCTATTCTTGAGCCCGCAGCAAAGGGCGTCTGACCTGCTGTTCATGCAGGTGCAGGGACCGTCAACGATGTCCTTGCGGAGGGGCGGGGGAAGCCGCACCGTGGGCTGTCACGGCTTCCCCCTTCGTTTGTGGCAGGCCCCCTCAGGTGCGGGTCCAGCGTTGGTTGTTGCCGTTCGAGCAGGAGTAGAGCTGGATCAGGGTGCCGTTGGCGGTGCCGCCCGAGACGGCGTCGAGGCAGAGGCCGGACTGGACGCCGACGATGGATCCGTCGGAGTTGAGGCGCCATTTCTGGTTGTCGCCGCCCCAGCAGCTGTAGATCTGGACTTTGGAACCGTTGCCTGTGCCGGCGGCGTCAAGGCATTTGTTGCCGTAGACCCTGAGCTCGCCGGCGTCGGTGTACGTCCACTGCTGGTTGGTGCCGCTGTGGCAGTCCCACAGCTGGAGCTGTGTGCCGTCGGTGGTGCCGGCTCCGGGCACGTCCAGGCAACGGCCCGAACCGACGCCCTTGATCTGTCCGCCATCCGCAGGGGGCGTCGTGGAGCCGCCGTTGAGTGCGTTGAGGACGGCGGTGTAGGCAGGCTTCTTGCTGCCGTCGCCGTTGAACAGCAGCGGCGTGTCCCCCGATCGCCAGGAGTCGGTGTCGCGCACACCCCAGACGGTGATGCCGAGGCAGCGCGGGACGGCCAGGCAGTCGTTGGTCACGTTGGCGTAGGTCGAGGCCGAGGCGCCCTGGATGTCGAGTTCGGTGATGGCCACGTCGACGCCGAGGGCGGCGAAATTCTGCAGGGTGGTGTGGAAGTTGCTGTTGTAGGGGCTGCCGCTGTTGAAGTGCGACTGGAACCCGACGCAGTCGATCGGCACGCCGCGCTGCTTGAAGTCCCGGACCATGGCGTACACGGCCTGGGTCTTGGCCCAGGTCCAGTTCTCGATGTTGTAGTCGTTGTAGCAGAGCTTGGCCGCCGGGTCGGCGGCGCGCGCGGTGCGGAAGGCGACCTCGATCCAGTCGTTGCCCGTGCGTTGCAGGTTGGAGTCCCGCCGACCTCCCGAATTGCCGTCGGCGAAGGCCTCGTTCACGACGTCCCACTGGGCGATCTTGCCCTTGTAGTGGCCCATGACGCCGTTGATGTGGTCGATCATCGCTTGGCGCAGTGAGCTGCCGCTGAGGCTCTGCATCCAGCCGGGCTGCTGGGAGTGCCAGGCCAGGGTGTGGCCGCGCACCTTCTTGCCGTTCTGCACCGCCCAGTTGTAGACGTGGTCGCCGGCGCTGAAGTTGAACTGGCCCCGCTGTGGTTCGGTGGCGTCTATCTTCATCTCGTTCTCGGCCGTCACCATGTTGAACTCACGGCTTGCGATCGTCGTGTACGCCGAGTCGCCCAGCCTGCCGGAGGCGATGGCGGTGCCGAAGTAGCGGCCGCTCTGTGCCGCCGCGGCGCCGAGCGTGTTCTCGGCGGCGTGTGCGGTCGGCGGTGCGGCCAGTGCGGTGACCGCACCGAGGACGCCGACGACCAGCGCCAGCAGCAGGCCGCGGATCTTCCGGCGGGTAACGGATCTGGGAAGGGCATACGAGCTCATGACTGTGCCTCCGAGGTAGAAATCGCTGATCGACTGAAGCGCAGGGGATTGCGTCGTCCGGCCGCGTCCGGCACGTCGCCCGACTGCGGGAAGAGCCAGCATGCGCTGGTGCGAACCTCACCGGAACGGAACGGGGTGGCGCAGGTGATGTGGTGCGCGGGTCTGCCGTGCAGCTGGTCGCTGATCTGCCGTGCAGCATGGATTGCCCAGGCCGATACAAGCCCGGAATCTCGAACCAGGCCCGGTTTCTCAGACAGGGATGATTGAGGCGTGACCGTGGATCGTCAATACCCTCCGCCGAAGAAATTTCCGATTGTCGGACGAAACTTTCGGTCATCCGGTAAGCGGACGACAGCCCCAGTGTTGGCGGGGTCAAGTCGCTTACGAGCCAGCCATTTGACGGTGTGGCGTCCGCTGGTCGGCGCGTGGTGGTGCGAATGTTTCGGCGTTTGAGGCGATATATGCGAGAGGTATTGACGGCGTTCACCGGTTCCCTATCATCGGGTTGCTCGATGGTTCGACCTTTGTTCGACATAACGAACATTTTTGTATGTCATGGACCCATCAACTACCGCCTACTCAGGGTCTAGGGAGTATCCATGCGCAGAGGAAGTTCCAGCCGCAGGCATCCGTCTGTGGTGCTCGCCGCCGTGGTTGCGGCCCTGGCGGCGCTGGCGGCGATACTTGTCGCCGCCCCGGCTCAGGCGGCTTCCAGCGGCGCCTTGCGCGGTGTTGGTTCCGGCCGGTGTCTCGATGTGCCGGGCGCCAGCCAGACCGACGGCACGTATCTGCAGATCTATGACTGCTGGGGCGGGACCAACCAGCAGTGGACGTTGACGGACAGCAACCAGCTCACCGTGTACGGCAACAAGTGCCTGGATGTTCCGGGCCACGCCACCGCGGCCGGTACCCGGGTGCAGATCTGGGCCTGCTCCGGCGGTGCGAACCAGCAGTGGCGGGTGAACTCCGACGGCACCGTCGTCGGCGTGGAGTCCGGGCTGTGCCTGGAGGTTACGGGCTCCGGTACGGCCAACGGCACAGCGGCGCAGATCTGGACGTGCAACGGGGGCAGCAACCAGAAGTGGACCGGCCTGTCCGGGACGACCCCACCGGGGGACGGCACGTGTGCTCTTCCGTCGACGTACCGGTGGACGTCGACGGGTGCGCTGGCGCAGCCGGCGAACGGGTGGGTCTCGCTGAAGGACTTCACCACCGTGACGTACAACGGCAGGCACCTGGTCTACGCGTCGAACGTGTCGGGGTCGTCGTACGGCTCGATGATGTTCAGGCCCTTCACGAACTGGTCGGACATGGCGTCGGCCGGCCAGACCGGGATGAGCCAGTCCGCGGTGGCTCCCACGCTGTTCTACTTCGCGCCCAAGAAGATCTGGGTGCTGGCGTACCAGTGGGGTGCATGGCCCTTCGTCTACCGCACGTCGAGCGACCCCACCAACCCCGACGGCTGGTCCGCGCCGCAGCCGCTGTTCACCGGCAGCATCCCGGGCGCCGCCCCGATCGACCAGACCCTGATCGCCGACGACCAGAACATGTACCTGTTCTTCGCCGGTGACAACGGCAAGATCTACCGGGCGAGCATGCCGATCGGGAACTTCCCGGGCAGCTTCGGCTCGTCCTACACGACGGTCATGAGCGACACCGTGAAGAACCTGTTCGAGGCGCCGCAGGTCTACAAGGTCCAGGGCCAGAACCAGTACCTCATGATCGTCGAGGCGCGGGGTGCGAACGAGCAGCGCTACTTCCGCTCGTTCACGGCCTCCAGCCTGAACGGTTCGTGGACCCCGCAGGCCGCCGGCGAGAGCAACCCCTTCGCCGGCAAGGCCAACAGCGGTGCCGGCTGGACCAACGACATCAGCCACGGCGACCTGGTACGCAACAACCCCGACCAGACCATGACCATCGACCCCTGCAACCTGCAGTTCCTCTACCAGGGCAAGTCCCCGACAGCGAGCGGCCCCTACGACCAACTGCCCTGGCGGCCGGGTCTCCTCACCCTGCAGCGCTGAACCGGCCTGTGTACCTCGCCGACGGCCGGCCTCACCCAGATCGGGCCGGCCGTCGCCTTTGCCACCCTGGGCCTGCCGTGTTTTTCCAGCGTCGACCTGATCATCCTTAACGCTTGCAGAACGGGCACGCATGAAGGCACCGGCCGTACCGTGCAGACCTTGCGCAGCATCGAGTCCGCCTTTCTCGCCCGCGGGGCAAAAGCGGTCATCTCCACTCTGTGGGAAAACACTGACCTGCAAGGCGTCGTGTTCTCCGCTGTGCTCCACGCACACCTCGGCGTCGGCGCGGACTCCCACACCGCTTACGCCGCCACCATCCGCTACCTGAGTGAACACCGGTGGCGAGTGTCCTGGGAGGCAGGTCCGGTGCGCGCCGCCGAATCAGCAATCGACGCGATGCTTCCGGACTGGCGAAGCCACTTTGATCAACAGGTCGCCGAAAGCCCGCTGTTCTGGGTTGCATTCACGTCTTTTCGATGACGTCGCACGTTGAGTGCGTGGCGATTCTGGAACCCGCTGCAAAGCGGCCCTGACCTGCAGTTTTCTCGGGTTTCTCAGGCGGGGCCGGGCGCGCTCGACCTGTTTCCCGAAGTGCATGACGTGAAGCGCGTCGTATGCCTCACGAACGACGCTGACCTGGCGTTTCATGACTTCGCGCTGGGACGATGTGTGAACGTCAGCCGGTTCGGCGCGGACGGCGGCAGGTCGTCTCGACGCTGAGATGACGCTCCTTCTGATGGGCTGTCACCTTGCGGTCGGACGCGTGGAGTGATCTTCTGCCGCCTTGGTCGCCCAGCGCCTGGCGCCCGTATCGACGTCGCCGTGTCCGCGGGCCTCATGGGGGCTTCGGTGACAAGGGCGTGTATCCGCTCGGCCTCGGCGCCTTCATGGACGGCCGTGCCGCCCTCGCGGCCGAACCGCCATTGCACCATCAGGGCGCTTCGTAGCTGTCACGTTCGTCCCGCCCCTCGTCGAAGACGAACAGTGGCTTGGTGCCGTGTGCGGGTCCTTCGGCGAGCGCGACGGCTTCTGCGAAGGCTACGAGCGGGAACGGCCGGCCCTGCGGAATGCTCAGCACCCCATCGGCGACGAGACCTGTAGATGACCGAACGGGCCTGGAGCGGGATCGTCAGCGCCGCCGGGTCGGTCTGCCGGTGGGTGGAGAGCGCGCCTCACACCACCAGCTCTCCACGCGGAGCCAGTGCCTGGGACACTTGGGA
The DNA here is from genome assembly GCF_053596375.1 of Streptomyces sp. NPDC001709. Classification (NCBI taxonomy): domain Bacteria; kingdom Bacillati; phylum Actinomycetota; class Actinomycetes; order Kitasatosporales; family Streptomycetaceae; genus Streptomyces; species Streptomyces sp. NPDC001709. Next base: position 196,247 of record NZ_JBSFGB010000002.1, read on the forward strand.
GCCGACGGCGCCCTGGCCGGTCCCGAGGCTGTGATCGGCATTGGACTCACAGGTCTGCCGAGCCCCGTGCCCCGGACCCGCTCGCTGCAGTACGAGTCTGGACAGCAGACACCCGTCACTTCACGCTACGCCCAGCTTCGGGAACGTTCTCGGCGGTGGACCACGACCACGGAGAGGATGCCCGCTGCGCCGATGCGGGACTCGGCATCAGCCGCTTGTGTCGGCGTCGCCGTCATCAGGCGGGCCCCCTGTCTCCTGCCGCCGGGAGGGGAGCCGTCCCCGTGCTCTTCCAGCAGCTCGAGGAGCGCGGCATCCGCTCTTCTCCGGTCTTCCTTCGTCAGCTCGAGCGGTGCGTTGTTGTAAACGGTGTAGTGATCTGGATCGATGATGTTGGCGGCCCTCAAGCTGAACGTCAGCAGGGGGCGCCAACCCCTGCGGTGGCCGACCCGCACCTGTATCTGGGCCTTGTAGTCACGGGCCTCCGGGAGGAATCCGGAAAACGGTGCCTCGAACTCGAGGAAGAGCTGTTGCGCTTCTCTGCCGGGCACGACGAACCCCGCCGGCAGCTTCGCCTCCTCGTCCGGCCCCGGTTGGAGCCGGGACGGGGAGGACACCCACAGGAGGGGCAGATGAGAGGCGGGCTCATCGGGGAAGGTCAGGATGAGGTCCTGCACGACGATCGGCTTGGGACCGGTGTTGTGCAGGACGAGAGGCAGTCGTAGGCGTGCCGTGGAACCGTGGACGATCGCCGCGAAGGAATGAGGTTCCCACGCCTGCAGGCGTCCCTGTCGGGCGTTGAGCCACCAGAACGACGCGACGGTGAAGAGCAGTGCGCAGGCTGACACCACACTGGCGCCGGTAAGCGATGAGGACGCGATCTGATCCGCCGCGACCGTCAGCGGAACCACAGAGTCAGTCTGCCAGCCCCGCCGTGGGCTCGCTAACAGGACGAGTGGCCGCCGACAGTCCCCCGGAACGGGTCAGAGGCCGGCGAGGAGTACGAGATACCAGGCGACCAAAGCAGTGCATGTCACCGCGGGGAGGAGCTTGGTCAGCCCGTCGCCCTTGCGTGCGTGCGTGGTCACGGCACCGGCGAGCAGCATCAGCAGTCCGATGCCGGCCAGGTCGCCGCACAGCGGTACGACTGGGCCGAGGGCCACGCCGATGGCGCCCGCCAGCTCCAGCCCGCCGATGACCCGGTAGGCCGCGGTGGTGAAGCCGGCGTGTGCGGCCAGCTCGGGCATCGGACCCAGGGCCAGGATCTTGGCCGCGCCCAGCAGGGCGAAGATCAACGCGATGAGACAGGTCAGCGAGGCGGAGAGGATCACGAGGCGCCTTCGGGGGTGTGCGGACGACGGGCCTGGCGGCGTTCGGCTCCCAGGCCGGCGAAGTGGGCGATCAGGTCGGGGTTGTCGACCGCGGAGGGGTTGAGGACCTGCTCGGCGGGTGCGCCCTGGAGGAGGCGCTTGACCGGGACCTCGAGTTTCTTGCCGGTCTTCGTGTGCGGGATGGCCGGCACGGCGAGGATCTCGTCGGGGACATGGCGGGGTGAGGCGCCGGTGCGGATCGCGTCGCGGATCTTCTCGCACAGGGACTCGTCCAGACCGACCCCGTCGGTGAGGACCACGAAGAGCGGCATCCAGTAACCGCCGTCGGGTTCCTCCGCACCGATGACGAGGGCCTCGGCGATCTCGGGGAGGCGTTCGACGATGTCGTGGATGTCGGCGCTGCCCAGCCGTACGCCGTTGCGGTTGAGCGTGGCGTCGGAGCGGCCGTGCACGATCACCGAGCCGTGACCCGTGATCGTGATCCAGTCGCCGTGCCGCCACACGCCCGGATAGGCGCTGAAGTAGGCGTCGCGGTAGCGGCTGCCGTCGGGGTCGTCCCAGAAGTACAGCGGCATGGAGGGCATCGGGCGGGTGACGACCAGTTCGCCGACCTGGTCGACGACCGGCCGTCCCGCGCCGTCGTACGCCGCGAGCGCCACGCCGAGGTTGGGGGCCGACAGTTCACCCGCCCACACCGGGGTGGTGGGGGCGCTGCCGGCGAAGCCGGAGACGACGTCCGTGCCGCCGCTGGTGGAGGCCAGCTGGACGCCTGCGCCGACGTGGTCGCGGACCCAGGGGTAGGCGGAGGCGGGCAGGGTGGAGCCGGTGCAGCCGATGACGCGGATCGCCGAAAGGTCGTGCGTGCGGGGTTCGACGCCGAGCTTGGCCATGGCCAGCAGGTACTGGGGACTGGTGCCGAAGACGGTGACCTTGTGGCGGGCCGCCAGCTCCCACAGGACGTCCGGGCGCGTCACCGGCGCGGGGCTGCCGTCGTAGGTGCAGGTGGTGGCTCCGGTCAGCAGGGTGGAGACGACGAGGTTCCACATCATCCAGTGGGTGGTGGTGTACCACAGCAGGCGGTCACCGACGCCGAGGTCGGAGTGCAGGCCGAGGGTCTTGAGGTGTTCCAGCAGGACGCCTCCGTGGCCGTGGACGATGCCTTTGGGCAGGCCGGTGGTGCCGGAGGAGAAGACGATCCACAGCGGGTGGTCGAACGGAACCGGGGTGATGGTGAGGTACTCGGTGCGGCCGGCCGCGTCCTCCCAGGGAACTGTCAGCCCCGCGGCCGGGGTCGCGGGCCACGCGAGGCCGCCCAGGTGATCCACGAGGACCGTGGCCTTGAGCGTGGGAAGGGCGGCGGCGAGGTTGAGGGAGGCGGCGCGGCGGTCGTGACGGGTGCTGTTGAAGAGGTAGCCGTCCGCCGTGATGAGCACCGTGGGTTCGAGCTGGGCGAAGCGGTCGGCGGCGGCCCTGGGCGCGTAGTCCTGGCCGCACACGGACCACACCGCGCCCAGGCTGGCGGTGGCGAGGAAGGCGATGACGGCGTGGGGGGTGTTGGGCAGGTAGCCGACCACCCGGTCGCCCTGTCCGACGCCCAGGTCGCGCAGGGTGGCCGCGACGGAGGCGACCTGGGCGCGGAGCTGCCGGCCCGTGATCTCGTAGGCGGCTCCGGTCTCGTCCAGTGCGGTGATCGCGGGGGCGTCCGGGTGCAGGTTGCGCAGTGCGTGGTGGGCGTAGTTGAGGGTGGCGCCGGGGAACCAGCGGGCGCCGGGCATGGCTTCCTCGGCCAGCACGCGCTCGTACGGAGTGGTGGTGTCGACGTCGAAGTACTCCCACACCGCTGCCCAGAACCCCTCCAGGTCGGTGACCGACCAGCGGTACAAGGCTTGGTAGTCCGTCGGGGCTTCGCCGGCCGGCGTGTCCCGGTGCTGGGCTGCCCACTGGGCGAAGTCCGCGATGCGGCTGCGGGCGGCCGTGTCCGGATCGGGGGTGAAGAAGGGTTCCGGGTACGGTGCGAGGCGCGGGGTGGTCATGATGCGGTGCTCCTCGGCAGGGGGTCGGGCCGGGCTTCGGCGGGGCGGCGGGTCGTGTGCAGCAGCGGGGCCCAGACGGTGGTGCCCGTGAAGTCGCCTGTGCCGGTTGGGACGGTGTCCATCACGACGTGGTCGGGGCGCAGCAGGACGGCGTCGGCGCGCCCGCGGGCCAGCCAGGCGGCCAAGGTGCCGTCGTCGCCCAGGTCGTCGACGTGGATCGTGAGGGCGTCCAGTGCCGTGGCCACTGCCGTCATCCGCGCTGTCGGCGGTACGGCGGTCAGGACGGCGAAAGAGTCCCCGAGGACGTCGTCGAGGCGCACTCGCCTGCCGTCGTGTCGTACCCAGGGCTGGGGGGAGAAGGTGCCGGCCAGCACGCGGCCCGTCAGCCGGGGGCGGCGCCGTACGAGTGGGCCGGCGGTCAGGGCGGGGCTGAGGTCGCGGCTCACCGCCGCGGTCACACCGGGGAGGCGGCAGGCCGCGCCCACGACGGCCCGGCGGAATGCCGCACCACGATCCTGTCCGCCGGTCATGGCCCAGCCGACGGCGACCGCGAGACGGATCATGTGACGGGCGTGCGGCTTGCGTTCGCACTCATAGGTGTCCAACAGCTCGTCGCCCGCGCCGTGTCGGAGGACGCGGGCCAGTTTCCAGGTGAGGTTGTACGCGTCGCGCAGGCCGGCGCACAGCCCCTGCCCGACGAAGGGTGGGGTGAGGTGGGCGGCGTCGCCCAGCAGGAAGACACGTCCCCGGCGCCAGCGGTCGGCGAGGCGGGCCCGGAAGGTGTACTGCGCCTGCCGGATCACCTCGAAGTCGTCGTCCTCCGACCCGTCGGACGGCAGATCCACCCAGGGGGCGACCAGCTCTCGCAGACGCTCCCGCCCCTGGGGACCGTCCAGGCGCTCGTCCTCGGACAGCCGGAACTCCCAGCGGTAGCGGTCCTCGCCGACCCGCATGTAGGTGGCCGGACGGGTGGCGCAGCAGATCTGCTCGGCGCCGTCCCAGCTGTGCACCCGGCGGCTGGTGCGCACGTCGATGACCCGCCAGCTCTCCTCGAAATGCAGGTCTTCCCATACGGCGCCGATGGCTCCGCGGGTGATGCTTCCCGCACCGTCGCAGCCGAGGACGGCATCGGCCCACAGGTACTCTTCCCCGTCACTGCCGTCGCGGCGGAAGGTCACCTGTACCGGAGCCGTGCCGTCGGCGGGCTGCGTGACGGACACCGCTTCCACGCCGCTCCACAGCTCGCACTCGGGGTGGCGTGCCAAGGCGCCGCGCAGCAGGCGTTCCAGTTCCGGCTGGTCGAACATGTTGGTCTGTGCGAAGCCGTGGTGGCCGTGCGGGGAGCGCGGGAACTCGGTGATCACGCGGCGCCGGGGATCCAGCAGCCGCAGGCCCGGTGCGGGGCGCGAGACGGCTGCGAACTCCTCTTGGATCCCGACGCTCTGCAGGATCCGGCAGATCTCGTCGTCCGCGACGACGGCGCGTGGCAGGGGGTAGATGTCCCGGTGGCGTTCGAGGAGCAGGCTGGGCACTCCGTGCTGGGCGAGCAGGAGCGCGGCGGTGACCCCGACGGGTCCGGCGCCGATGATCACCACGGGTCTGCGTGCTGCCGGGGCGCTCACCTCGCGTCCGCCACAGGGGTCCGCTGCGCGCCGAGGTCGATCCGCCCGTCCGGGGTCGCGATCGTGGCGGTGACGACGTCGCCGTCGCGCAGGTACAGGGGGTTCTTGGCCTGGCCGTTGAAGAACGCCTTCCACTTCAGCGCGGGCGGCAGCAGCGCGGCGATCTTCTCGACCGGCTTGGGCGGGGCCTTCAGGGCGGTGCCGCCAGGCGTACCGGTCAGCAGCAGGTCGCCCGGGTCGAGGGTCTGGAAGCGGGCGAGCAGGGTGAGCGCCTGCGCGGGCCGGACGATCATGTCGGCCAGGGTGCGGTCCTGACGCGTTACGCCGTTCACCGACAGCCGCAGTCGCAGGTCGATCAGACGGTCGAAGTCCTCCGGCTCCAGCAGGGCAAGGTACGGGCCTGTGGGGGTGAAGGTCGGGTAGGACTTGCTCTCGTAGAACTGGGTCTTGGTCAGCTGGACGTCGCGGGCGCTGACGTCGTTGGTGAGGACGAGCCCGGCGACGTACGAAGGAAGATCCTGCTCCTCCACCACTGTGCCCACCGGGAGCGTCGCGCCCATGACGAGGCCGAGTTCGACTTCGTAGTCGAGGAAGTTCACGTGCGTGGGGCGGACGATCGTGTCGTGCGGGCCGCTGACCGAGCCGGACGCCTTGCGGAAGAAGGTGGGCGGTATGTCGCCCGTGAAGCCCGAGTCCTTGGCGTGGCTGCGGTAGTTGACCATCTGGGCGACCACCCGGCAGGGGGTGGTGACCGGAGGCAGCGCCACCAGGTCGGCGACGGGCGTGCCGCGCTCGCCGGAGGCGGCGGCCTCCCGGACGGCGGCCCGGTCGGCGAGCAGTTCGGCGGTGGTGACCGCCTTGGTCTCGATGCGGATGGCGCGATCGTCCCGGACGGCCCACCAGCCGTCGGGGGTGCGCAGCACGTTGGTGCTCATGAGCTCATCGCTTTCATCAGGCCCAGCAGGCGTGCGGGGTCGAGTTCGTTGTCGTCGCGCAGGGCCGTCATGACCTCGCGGAGCTTGGCGGGAGAGGGGCTGGTGCCCAGGAAGTCGCGGGTGACGGGCGGACCCCACTGGGCCAGGCCGCTCGCCGACATCGGTGCCCAGCCGGGTTCGAGGTCGCAGGAGAACAGGTCGCCGTCGGCGAAGTGCTCCAGCATGAAGCGGTCGGGGTCGCGCCAGTAGTCGAAGAGCTGGCTGCCCTGGATGTGCCGGCCGATGCCCCAGCTGCGCTGGTAGCCGCGCTCGGCCAGGTACTCGCCGCCGGCGGCGATCGCGTCCAGGTCGGTGACCTGGTAGGCGGAGTGGACGTAGCCGGTGCCCGGCCCGAGGTGCAGGGCGAGGGTGTGGTGGTCCACGGGCAGGCTGCCCTGGTCGCAGCGGATGAACGCCATGGTCGGCCCGCGCCGGCGCTGTCCGTCCAGGAACAGGAAGTCGGACACGATCATGCCAAGGGTGTCCAGGTACCAGTCCAGGGTGCGGGTGAACGTCCGCGTCTCCAGCACCACATGGCCGAGGCGCTGGATGCGGGACGGCTCACGGGGCGGGCGCTGGGTGGTGTTCGTACGACGGCCTTCGATGCCGGTGTTGAGGATCAGCGGCTGCTGCCCGGGCAGCGCGGGAAGCGGTTCGGCGCAGTGCACGACCCGGACCGGGACGCCCGACGGGTCGAACAGGGCGACCGACCGGCCGCCGCCGGGGACGTCGATGTCCCGGACGGTGTGTCCGACGGCGGCGGCCAGCCGGTCGACATCGGCCCGCTCGGCCGCGCGGAACGCGAGCCCGAGGAAGCGGGAGGCGCGGCCGCGCCGGATGACCATGCACGGCGAGCCCGCGGACGTGCCGCGCAGCCACAGCTCCTGATCGGTGCGGGCGGCGATCGCGAAGCCGAAGTCGCGGGCGAACACCTCGGCCCGGTCCAGGTCCGGCTTCTCGAACTCCAGCCAGGCCAGGTCCGCCACTTTGATCACCGGATTCCGGGCTCGTCCGGGGTGTTCACCGCGTAGGGCGCCCTGCTCACTGTGGAGGTCTTGGTGGGGCGTCAGAGGACCGCCCTTGTCAACGGGGATGTGGGACATGGTGTCCTCCAAGCAACACTGCCGTAATGAGGAAATCATCAACTCTGCTGTTTCTCATCGTCAATAGGTGCAGCCCAAATAATTGATGATCTCATCAGTAATGGCAGTGTCATCGTTGCGGCGGTTACACTGGGCCGCATGCCGACGTCAGCCCCGCCCAAGAACCGCTTCGAGCGACGCCGTGCCGAGACCCGCCAGGCGCTCGTCCGCGCGGCCCGGCAGATCCTCGCGGAAACCGGGGACACGAGCGCGAGCATCCAGGTCATCGCCGAGCGCGCCGATGTCGGCTTCGGGTCCTTCTACAACCACTTCGAGTCGAAGACTGAGCTGTTCGACGCGGCGGTGACGGACGCCCTGGAGGAGTTCGGGCAGGTCATCGACGCGCGCGTGGAAGGCATCGACGACCCGGCCGAGCTGGTCGCGGCCGGCTTCCGGCTCACCGCCCGGATGGCCGACTCCCACCCGGAACTCATGCGCATCCTGCGCGACCGCGGCCTGTCCCACATCCACGCCGACCGCGGCCTCGCCCCACGCGCCCTGCGCGACCTGGAGATCGGCATCGCCTCAGGCCGTTTCACCTGCGGCAACGCCACCACCGCGTTGTCCGCCCTGGGCGGCACCCTGCTGTCCCTGGTGGCTCTGCGGCTGGACCGCCCGGACCTCGACGGCGACGAGGCCGCCTCCGACCTGGCCGAGATGGTCCTGCGCATGCTCGGCCTCGCTGCGGACGACGCCCACGAGGTCACCCGTCGGCCGCTGCCCGATCTCGCCCGATGACCTCCTGCACCTGAAGCGCGGCCCTCTGTGGTGCTACGCCGACGGCGACGAGGAACGCGGTTGCCGCAGCCTCACCAGTGGGGTCCGCCCACGGGCATGCGGCGTTCTCCTCGGCGAGGGCCAGCATCAGTGCCTCCAGCGCTTGGGCGAGGACAGGTGCGGGAAGGTGGTCCGCGAAGACGCCTTCGCGCTGACCGCGCCGTAGGGTTGCGACGGCTTCTGCGCGGGCCGGTGCCAGAGTGGTACGGATCGCGTCCTCTCCCAGGTGGCGCCGTCCCAAGGCGATGAGCACGCGGTAGTGGTCGCCCACCGTCCATGCCGCCAGCACCGTAGTTCGTGGCTGCGCTACCTCAACGGGCGGAGACTGCCCCCATGGGCGGCGGTGGCCGGGCTGGGGCGGCTGGCGCAGGCCGATGCCGAATCCCTGCGTGTGCTGTGGGAATCGGCGGCCCACGCCTGGACGGGAGAGCGCCTGGTCGATGACACTGACTCGTCACCCGCACCGGTGCGTCCGGCAGGTGACGTACGGGACCCGGATCCCCCGGACGCCGTACCCACAGGTCCCTTACCGGCTGAGGACCGGCCGTCCCCGCGTGGCTTTCGAGTGCCGCACGCGGGTGTACTGGCCGCTGTCGCCGCTTGCTCGCTGCTGGCCCCCCTGCTGCTCGCCGTGCCATGGGACAGCTGGACCAGCGGGACGGAGGCAGGCCGCCTGCCGGCCGGCGCTCCATCCGGAGCGCCGGCCTGGCCGTGGCCCTTGCACAGCGCGGCGGACGGGGCGGCCGCAGGGTGCCGGGCGGTCGGCTGCCGGGGCCTGGACCCCTACCGCGAAAGGTGTGACCGGGACGGTGTCGTCGTCCACCGGCTGCGCGCATACGGCCGCGTCCTGACGCTTCAGTACAGCCCCGCCTGCCGGGCGAGCTGGGCGGAGGTCGACACCGCGGCGGCGACGGCCGGGTTGCGGATCGCCACGACGGGCGGCGACCAGCAGACGGCCACCGACGGCGGGGCGTACACGGCGATGGTGGCGAGCGGGCCGGACGCGGCACGTGCCACGGTCGTCGTCCACGGCCGACAACTCGGCGTCGCACAGTACGACAGCTGGATCGACGCCGTCAGCGGCAGCGCGTGAGGGTGACGGCGTTCGTGCGCAGCCGATGGAACCGCCCGGCGTCATAGACCTCGTAGACGCCGTCCGGTGCCTGGCGCAACGGGAGGCCGTAGCGTTCGCCCTGGTAGACCATCCACTGGCCGACGGGGACGATACGCTCCGCTGCGGCGCCCCAGGTGGCCGGCCCGACGATCCCGTCCGCGGACAGGTGGTGATTGCTCTGCCAGACGCGGGTGGCCTCGGCCGTCGCCTGGTCGTACGTGCAGGTGACCCCGGAGCGTGCCGAGTATCCGTCGGCCCACAGCAGGCTCTGCCACAGGCCGATCAGGTCGCTGCGCCGGGTGCGGCCGACCACCAACTGCTGTGTGGCGCCTAGCTCGTCGGCGACGAGCACGCCGCCACGCCGGTCGCGGGACTGGTGGTACCGCGGGGCTCCGGACCCCGCACATACCACCGCCAGAATCACTACGCACAGCGCGGCGCGCGCCGTCGTCCCTTCGCCCATGGCACCGTCTCACCGTCGTGACGTCAAGTGCGTTTTACGCGCACCGAGTTATGCAAAACGAGCGGTTCCGCGATCGCCCGCGTAGATACAGTAGGGAGGAAGGTGATGATCCCAGAGAGCACTGGCCCGGAGGGCGTACGTGACTGACTGGAAGCCGTTACCCGGCGGCCTCGCCTCGGACGTCCGGCATCTGGTCGTCGAACTGCGGAACTTAAAGGACCACGCCGGGCTGAGTCTGGCCGTACTCGGCGGCCGCACTCCGTACAGCAAGTCCTCCTGGGAACGCTATCTGAACGGCAAGGCACTGCCACCGCAGCACGCGGTGACCTCCCTCGGAAAGCTGGCCGACGCCGATCCCGCCCGGCTCGTGGCGCTGTGGGAACTGGCGAGCACTGCTTGGCACGACCATGGAACCAGTGAAACGGACGGGGCCCGGGATGCAGCCGACGGCCACGACCGGCCGTTCGAGGAATCCGCTCCCGTAACGGAGCGCGCTCCCGCCGCACAGGCCGAAGAGCCGCCGTCCGTGAGCCGTCGGTTCGGCCGGCGGCAGCTGATCCGGACGGTGGTCGCCCTGGCCGCCGTCGTTGGCCTGTCCGTCTCCCTGTACGGCGCTTTCGGCCGGCATTCGGGCGCGCACGGCGACCGGGACGGCACCGTGGGCAAGGACGCACCGACCAGGCAACTCGACGTGAACTGCTTCGCGGACAGCTGTGCCGGAAAAAACCCCGGACAAACCGGCTGCGGTGGCGACGCCTGGACCGCTGCCCTGTACAAGGTCGCCGGGGTCTACGTGGAGCTGCGCTACAGCGATGCCTGCAAGGCCGCCTGGTCCCGTATCAGCTGGGGACACCCCGGCGACATCGCCCGGGTCGTCGGCGAGGGGGGTCGGACCTACCAGAACAAGGTCCACTACGACACCGACACCTTCAGCGCGATGGTCGCAGCGCCGAGCCCCTCAACGGCCAAGGCATGTGTTCTGCTCACCTCCGGGGTCCACGCCTGCACCTCCCCGGGCGGCACCCAGCACCTCACCGAGCCCCCGAACCCGCCCACCTCGGCCACCACCTCTGCGACGGCCGGCCCGAGGTAGGTGAGATCACCGAGCGGCCGTCGAGACAGCACTCGGGCGGACGTGATCCGCGACGCTCAGGGGGGTACGGGTCCGCGGACATCATCGGGCCCGGCGGACGCGAAACCATCGCTGGGTGGCGGTGACCAGTATCTGTGGACCAGGGCCCGCCGCCGCGAACGCGAACTGGTGACGTCCGATCTCAGGCACCGTCGCCGGACGTTGCGTATGCGCCGGCGGTCCAACTGTTCCTGGCGATCCCGGTCTGCGCGGCAGGTGCCCGCGGTGCGGACTGAACCACGTCGAAGCGAACCCGGGTCGTGGTCTACCTGTTCATGTGCGGACTCCTGCCGTGAGCGGGGGTCAAGACCGTCTGGACGCTGGGTGGCGATGCGCTCGGCGTTACAGCGCAGGGGTGGCGGGAGGCGAACGGAGGCTCTTCGGGGTTCGCGAAAGCCCTCGCATCGGTGGGCATCGACGTCACCGTCCTGGCCGCGTTGGCCGCTCTTGGTCTTCATGTTGGAGTCCGAGACGGCCCCCTGCGGCAGGCACCCACGTGTGATGCCTCCGGCAGCCAACCTGCCCTGGCCGACTGAGTGAGTAGGCGTAGCGGCAGGGGGAGTAAACGTAGCGCAGCACTTCACCGCACCCGGTGTCGTACTGCACAGGGACGTCGGGGTCCCGGTGTCGCGGTGCACAGCGAGCCGCGTCACCGCTGCTCAGCAGGCGCACAAACCTCAGGTGATCTTCGCATTCATCCGGCGCCCTTTCTGATGGAGTGTCGGTCGGGCTGCATACCCTTGCCCCATGCGTCCAGTGGACGCATAGTGGCGGCGTCAAGCTCGTCGGTCTCGTCCAAGGAGCCCCGTTGTCCCTTGCCGATTTTCAGAACGAGATCTATCTGGCCGGCCTCGGCGGGGTCGTGCCGGAGCTTCCGACCGATCTGCGTCGGCTGGAGGAGGTGGCGCGGGTGCGGCTGGCTCCGCAGGCGCACGGTTATGTCGCGGGGGCGGCGGGGGGTGAGCGGACGGCGCGGGCCAACCTCGACGCGTTCGACCAGTGGAAGATCGTGCCCCGGATGCTCCGTGACGTCGCCGAGCGCGATCTTTCGGCCACGGTCCTCGGGACGGAGATGCCCGCCCCGGTCATCCTCGGCCCGGTCGGGGTGCTGCGGATCCTCCATCCGGACGGCGAACTCGCCGTGGCCCGTGCGGCCAAGGCGCTCGGTGTGACCATGACGCTCTCGACGGCCGCCTCCACCGCCATGGAGGAGGTCGCCGCCGAGGCCGGGCCGCGCTGGTTCCAGTTGTACTGGCCGAAGGACCGCGAGCTGGCCGCCAGCTTCCTCCACCGCGCCAAGGAGTCGGGCTACAGCGCCTTGGTCGTCACCCTCGACACCTTCGCCATGGCGTGGCGGCCGCGCGACCTCGACCAGGCCTACCTGCCATTCCTCCAGGGGATCGGTGTGCAGAACTACTGGAGCGACCCGGTGTTCCACAAGGCGATCGGCGGGCCGGTCACCGACGGCAACCGCGACCGGGCCCTGCTGCACTGGGTGGCCAACTTCGGTAATCCCAGCCTGACGTGGGACGACCTGGCGTGGCTGCGGGAGGAGTGGGACGGCCCGATCGTACTCAAGGGCATCCAGCACCCCGACGACGCCCGCCGGGCCGTGGACGCGGGCATGGACGGGATCGTGGTCTCCAATCACGGCGGCCGCCAGGTGGACGGGGCGATCGCCTCCCTGGAGGCGCTGCCCGCGATCGCCTCGGAGGTCGGCTCGCAGATCACCGTCCTGTTCGACTCGGGGATCCGTTCGGGCGCCGACGTCGCCAAGGCCCTGGCCCTCGGTGCGGAGGCGGTGATGATCGGCCGTCCCTACGCCTTCGGGCTGGGCCTGGCGGGCGAGGACGGCGTACGGCATGTGCTGCGCTGCCTGATGGCCGAGCTGGACCTCACCCTCGCCCTGGCCGGCCGGCCCACGCTCGCCGACGTCGGCCGGGACCTGCTCAGCCGATGACCAAGGCGGGATCGGCGGCATGGTGGCGGGCCCGGTACGCGGCGCGGGAGCGGCAGCGGCCGCGCGCGGGCGGGCTCGAGCTGACGCGGATCACCCAGGTGGCCCTGGAGATCGTGGACGCCGAAGGGCTCGCAGCGCTCACCATGCGCAGGGTGGCCGAGGAGATGGGTGTGCGGCACACCTCGCTGTACCGGCACGTGGCCAGCAGGGACGAGTTGCTGGTGGAACTCGTCGACCATGTGCTGGGCGAGGGCGCGCCACCGGAGACCGGCAGCGGGTGGCGGGCCGGTCTGGAGGCGGGCGCGTGGGAGTTCAGACGGGTTCTGCTCGCGCATCCCGCGATCGTGCCGCTGCTGACGATGGGCCAGCTGCTGGGGCCCAACGCCCTGCGGGCCCGGGAGATCGGGCTCGGCCTGCTGATCCGGGCCGGATGGGAACCGGCGCAAGCCGTCCAGATCTATCTGACCGTCGCGCACTTCGTCATCGGCACCGCGCTGCTGGGCACCGGCGGCGCGGCGCGCGGCGTCGAGGAGCGGACCGCGATGACGGAGCTGTTCGCCGGGCTACCGCAGTACCCGGTGGTCCGGGAACTCGCCGAGCCGCTCAACCTTCCCGATGGCGACCAGGAGTTCGCCTTCGGCTTGAACGCCCTGCTGGGCGGCATCGGAGACCCCGGATGAATCGTGCCGACTGGATCGTCGGCGGCGCCACGGCCGAGCTGAACGGCGACGACCGTGCCGTGCCTGGTCGAGGCCGTCCGGGCGCGTGAGGGGATCCGCGAGATCGCGCTGGGCGCCCACGACTACGGCGTCTCCGTCGCCCAGGAGTTGCCGGCCCGTGACCCCGGCCGTATCCCCGCGCCGGGTCGTCGCCCCGCTGAACGGCGCGGCCCCTACCGGTCCTGGCCGGCCGGGACGCGACGGTGAGGGAGATCCGGGGCCTGCTTTCCGACTCAGGCCCCGGCCACGGGAGTCGTACGTTCCCCGAACGCCTCCAGAATGCGTTCCGCCGCCAGTGTCGCCGTCAGCCGGCCGTCCCTGACCTGGCGTTCGAGGTCGGGGGCGGCCTCGCGCACCGCCGGGTCGGCGTGCAGCCGGCCCAGCAGCTCGTCGCGGACCATCGCCCATGTCCAGCCGACCTGCTGATCGCGCCGCTTGGCGGTCAGCCGGCCCGTGGAGTCGAGCAGCGTACGGTGCTGTTCCAGGCGCTCCCACACCACATCGAGGCCCGCCGACTCGCGGGCGCTGCAGTGCAGCACCGGCGGGGTCCAGAACGACTCCTTGCCGTGCATCAGGCGCAGCGCGCCCGCCAGTTCACGGGCGGCGGCCCTCGCGTCGCGCTCGTGCGGGCCGTCCGCCTTGTTGACGGCGATCACGTCGGCCAGTTCCAGGACGCCCTTCTTGATGCCCTGGAGCTGGTCGCCGGTGCGGGCCAGGGTCAGCAGGAGGAAGGAGTCGACCATCTCCGCGACCGTCGTCTCCGACTGGCCCACGCCGACGGTCTCCACGAGGACCACGTCGTAGCCCGCCGCCTCCATCACCACCATCGACTCCCGGGTGGCCTTCGCGACCCCGCCCAGCGTGCCCGCGCTGGGGGAGGGGCGGACGAAGGCGTTCGGGTCGACCGCCAGGCGTTCCATGCGTGTCTTGTCGCCCAGGATCGAGCCGCCGGTGCGGGTCGAGGACGGGTCCACGGCGAGGACGGCGACCCGATGGCCCAGCGAGGTCAGCAGGGTGCCGAACGCGTCGATGAACGTCGACTTGCCGACACCCGGCACCCCGCTCACGCCGATCCGCCGCGCCCGGCCGCTGTGCGGAAGCAGCTGTGTCAGCAACTCCTGCGCCAGCGACCGGTGCCCGGGGCGGGTGGACTCGACGAGCGTGATCGCGCGGGCCACGATCGCCCGCTTTCCGTCGAGTACACCCTTCACATATGCGTCGAGATCGATCGGTGCCATCGGCGCCCTACAGCTCGTGGCCGAGGTCGGCCGACAGCCGTTTGACCAGGTCGTACGCCGCGTCCGGGATCACCGTCCCGGGCCCGAACACGGCCACGGCGCCCATCTCCAGCAGCGTCGGCACGTCCTGCGGCGGGATCACGCCGCCGACCACGACCATGATGTCCTCGCGGCCCTCCTCGGCGAGCTTCTCGCGCAGCGCCGGGACGAGGGTCAGATGGCCTGCGGCCAGCGAGGACACGCCGACCACGTGGACGTCCGCCTCGACCGCCTGACGGGCGACCTCCTCCGGGGTCTGGAACAGCGGGCCGACGTCGACGTCGAAGCCGAGGTCGGCGAACCCGGTGGCGATCACCTTCTGGCCGCGGTCGTGGCCGTCCTGGCCCATCTTGGCGACCAGGATGCGCGGGCGGCGCCCCTCGGCCTCCTCGAAGGCGTCCACCAGGGCACGGGTGCGGTCCACGGAGGGAGACTCCCCTGCTTCGTTGCGGTACACGCCGGAGATCGTACGGATCTGGCTCGCGTGCCGGCCGTACACCTTCTCCAGGGCGTCGGAGATCTCACCGACGGTCGCCTTGGCGCGGGCCGCGTGGACGGCCAGCTCCAGCAGGTTCTCCTTGCCGTCGGCGGCCCGGGTGAGCGCGTCGAGCGCGTCCCGGCAGGCCTGCTCGTCCCGCTCCGCGCGCAGCCGCCGCAGCTTCTCGATCTGCTGGGCGCGTACGGACGAGTTGTCGACCTTCAGGACCTCGATCTGCTCGTCGCTGTCCACGCGGTACTTGTTCACGCCGATCACCGGCTGGCGCCCGGAGTCGATGCGGGCCTGGGTGCGGGCGGCCGCCTCCTCCACGCGCAGCTTCGGGATGCCGGCGTCGATGGCCTGCGCCATGCCGCCGGCCTGCTCGACCTCCTGGATGTGCGCCCAGGCCTTGCGCGCGAGGTCGTACGTCAGCCGCTCGACGTACGCGCTGCCGCCCCACGGGTCGATGACCCGGGTGGTGCCCGACTCCTGCTGGATGAGCAGCTGGGTGTTGCGGGCGATGCGCGCCGAGAAGTCGGTCGGCAGGGCGAGGGCCTCGTCCAGGGCGTTGGTGTGCAGCGACTGGGTGTGGCCCTGGGTCGCCGCCATCGCCTCCACGGCCGTACGCGTGACGTTGTTGAAGACGTCCTGCGCGGTCAGCGACCAGCCCGAGGTCTGCGAATGGGTGCGCAGGGAGAGGGACTTGGTGTTCTTCGGGTCGAACTGGCTGACCAGCTTGGCCCACAGCAGCCGGGCCGCGCGCAGCTTGGCGATCTCCATGAAGAAGTTCATGCCGATCGCCCAGAAGAAGGACAGGCGCGGTGCGAACGCGTCCACGTCCAGGCCCGCCTCCCGGCCCGCCCGGATGTACTCCACGCCGTCCGCGAGGGTGTACGCCAGCTCCAGGTCGGCCGTCGCCCCGGCCTCCTGGATGTGGTAGCCGGAGATGGAGATGGAGTTGTAGCGGGGCATCCGCTGCGAGGTGTAGGCGAAGATGTCGGAGATGATCCGCATCGACGGCTTCGGCGGATAGATGTAGGTGTTGCGGACCATGAACTCCTTCAGAATGTCGTTCTGAATGGTTCCGGCCAGCTTCTCGGGCGGTACGCCCTGCTCCTCCGCCGCCACGATGTACAGCGCGAGCACCGGCAGCACGGCGCCGTTCATAGTCATCGACACCGTCATCTTGTCCAGCGGGATCCCGTCGAACAGCTGCCGCATGTCGTAGATGGAGTCGATCGCCACGCCCGCCATGCCGACGTCGCCGGTCACGCGCGGGTGGTCGCTGTCGTAGCCCCGGTGCGTGGGCAGGTCGAAGGCGACCGAGAGGCCCTTCTGGCCGGCCGCCAGGTTGCGCCGGTAGAACGCGTTGGACTCCTCGGCGGTGGAGAAGCCCGCGTACTGGCGGATCGTCCAGGGCTGGTTGACGTACATCGTCGGGTAGGGACCGCGCAGATACGGCGCCACGCCCGGGTAGGTGCCCAGGAAGTCCAGGCCCTCCAGGTCACGGCCGGTGTACAGCGGCTTGACCCCGATGCCCTCCGGGGTCTCCCACAGCGGCTCTTCGCTCCCGGTCGCCCGCCGGGCGGCCGCACGCCATTCCTCGGCACCGCCGTCGACGGCCGGCGTCCCCAGCTCGATGCCGGAGAAGTCGGGGATTCCCATCAGGACACTCCCATGCGGTCGAGGGTCGCGGACAGGACGTCGATGGCGTCGCAGCCCGCGAAGACGTACGAGTCGATGCCGGCGTACTCGCCCCGGCCCGCGAGGAACACATGGCGGGCCCCGGACGCCTTGAGGGACTCGGCGGTCTGCTCGGCCTGCTCGGCGTACAGCGCGTCGCTGGAGCACAGCACGGCCTCGGTGGCGCCGCTGTCCGCGAAGCCGCCCTCGGTGACGGGCTCGATGCCGCCCGCCTGGAAGAGGTTGGCGGCGAAGGTCGCGCGCGCGGTGTACTCGGCGGCAGAGCCCAGCGTGGCGAGGAAGACGCGGGGGCGGGCGCCGGTCGCCGCGAGGTGGGCGTCGGAGCGGGCGCGCAGCTCCTCGTACGCCTCGTCCCGGCGCACCCGGGGCAGACCACCGGACGGCGGCTCGGGCGCGGGCTCGCGCTCCACCGGCTTCTCGGCCAGCAGCGGGAACTCGCTGACACCGGTGATGGGTTCGCGCCGTTTGGCGAGCTTCTTGGAGCGCTCCGCCCACGTGGTCGCGAGGTCGGTGCGCAGCCGGCCGGAGCGCAGCACGGCCGCCTGGCCGCCGTCGCGCTCGATCGACCGGAAGAACTCCCAGGCGGCACGGGCGAGTTCGTCGGTGAGCCGCTCGACGTACCAGGAGCCACCCGCCGGGTCGATGACCCGGGCCAGGTGGGACTCCTCGATGAGGATCGTGGAGGTGTTGCGGGCGATCCGGCGGGCGAACGCGTCGGGCAGGCCGAGCGCGTGGTCGAACGGCAGCACGGTCACGGAGTCGGCGCCGCCGACGCCGGCGGCGAGCGTCGCGACGGTCGTGCGGAGCATGTTCACCCACGGGTCGCGGCGGGCCATCATCACCGACGAGGTCACCGCGTGCTGCACCTGAGCACCGGGGGCGCCGCAGACCTCGGCGACCCGGGCCCACAGCCGGCGCGCGGCGCGCAGCTTGGCGATGGTCAGGAACTGGTCGGCGGTGGCCGCGTAGCGGAACTCCAGCTGCCCGGCGGCCTGTTCGACGCCCAGCCCGGCCTCGGTGAGCTCCCGCAGATACGCCACACCGGTGGCGAGCGAGGCGCCGAGCTCCTGCGCGGCCGAGCCGCCCGCCTCGTGGTACGGCAGCGCGTCCACGGTGAGGGCGCGCAGGCCGGAGTACTGCTCGGCGCAGCGCGCGGCCAGCGCGGCGTACGGCGCGAAGTCCAGGGCGGTGCCGGTGCGTGCCTCGTACCCGAGCGGGTCGCCGCCCAGATTGCCGCGTACGGCCTTGGCGTCCACGCCCTTGTCCGTGTACAGCCGCAGCAGCGCCTCGGCGGCCTGCTCGGTGTCCCGGCCCGCGTCCAGGACGACCGGCGCCAGGTCGAGGTACACGCCCTCAAGCGCCGGGCCCAGTTCGGCGACCGGGATGCCGCCCTCGCCCAGCACCAGCCACAGCGAGGTGCCGCCGTTCTCCAGGTCGGCCAGGACGGCGTTCTCCGTGCGGGCGGTGTGCCGCTGCCGTACGTCCCAGCCGCTCAGGGTGTTGCCTTCGGGACGTCCGCCGCGCACATACGGGGCGAAGCCCGGCAGGCCGGGGTCGGGCGCGTCGTCGCGCGAGGTGTAGAGGGGCCGGGTGCGCAGCCCGTCCTCCAGCGTCGTGGACAGAGCGTCCTCAGCTGCCGTGCCCGAGACTTCCTTGCCCGACTTGCGCAGCACACCCGCGACCAGGCGTTGCCACTGCTCGTGTGTCGCGTCAGGGAACTCGGCGGCCAGTGGGAGCCCGTCGTCAGGCAGGACCGTCATGGCTCGGATGGTAGGGCAGGCCGCCAGAGCCAGGCATGACTATCGCTTGTGAGGTTTCTCCACTTGTGCTTGTGACCTGCGCCGCTCAGCCGCCGGAGGGCTCGTCCTCGGGGGCCGCAGGCTCCGGGACCAGCGCGCCCATGGCGGCGCGCTGATCGGGGCCCATGGAGTCGGCGAGGGCCTGCCGGACGGTCCCGGCGAGCAGGGCGGAGGTCTCGCCCAGCAGCTCACGCGCCTTGTCGGTGAGGGCGACCTGCACCCCGCGCTTGTCGCCGCAGACGGATGTGCGGGCGACCAGGCCGGCCCGCTGGAGGCAGGCGATCTGGTAGGTGAGCCGGGTCTTGGGGCGGCCGAGGAGATCGGCGACCTGGGTCATGCGCAGTCCGGTGCGCGGCTGCTCCGCCAGCAGGCACAGGATCAGGAACTCGTCGTGGGAGACGTCGAGGGTCTCCTTCACCACCGACCGCATCCGCTGCTCCACAGCGCCCGTCGCGGCCAGCAGGACCATCCACGCACGCAGCTCGGCGGGCAGCAGCCCGCTCCCCGCGGCGGGGCAAGTGAACTGGTCGGCCGGGTGTGCGTCGGAGGCGGACATGGATCGAGTCTACCTGTTGTCCAAATTTGGATGAGGCGCTAGCGTGGCGGCAGTCATCCAAATTTGAACCACTCGATTCGGGAGTACCGCCATGACCGTCGCCGTGCAGACAGGCACCTGGCAGCTCGACCCGGCCGCGTCCACCGTCGGCCTGCGCCACCGGACCATGTGGGGCCTGGTCACCGTGAAGGGCACGTTCACCGCCGTCACCGGCCGGGGCGAGGTACGGCCCGACGGCTCGGCCACCGGCACGGTGACCCTGGACGCCGCCTCCCTGGACACGAAGAACGCCAAGCGGGACACCCACCTGCGCTCGGCCGACTTCTTCGACACCGACAACCACCCGGAGATCACCTTCGCCGTCCGCGGCGCCGACCGCCTCGACGGCGACGGCGTACGGGTCACCGGTCAGCTGACCGTGCGGGGCACCAGCAGGCCGGTGACCTTCACCGCCCGCCTGGCCGACGCGAACGCCGAGGCGCTCGCCCTGGACGCGGAGTTCACCGTGGACCGCGAGCAGTTCGGCATGGGCTGGAACCAGCTGGGCATGATGCGCGGCCTGACCACGGTGACGGCGGGGCTGCGCTTCACCCGCGCCGCCTCCTGAGGTCAGCCGTCGGGGTCGAGCTGGGCCCGCTTCACGTCCAGCGTGGACAGCGTCTGCGGGGTCGCCGTGAACGCGCGCAGCCGCAGCCGGGTGCTCCTCTTCGTCGGCACCGGGAACTTGCCGAGCGGTGCCCTCAGTTCGATGGTCGCCGTGGTGTGGGCGGGAATCGTCGCCGGTCCGCGCACCTGCGTCCAGTACCGGGTCATGCCCTGGCCCGTGGTGATCATGTAGTGCGGGGTGAGCGCGTGGTCGCCGGTGTTGGTCACCTTCA
Source organism: Streptomyces sp. NPDC001709 (assembly GCF_053596375.1). NCBI lineage: Bacteria > Bacillati > Actinomycetota > Actinomycetes > Kitasatosporales > Streptomycetaceae > Streptomyces > Streptomyces sp. NPDC001709. The sequence goes on from NZ_JBSFGB010000002.1 coordinate 216,203, forward strand.
CGGTCATCGCGGTGACCGTGTGCGCGGCAGGGTGCCGGACCGCCGTGATGTCCATCCGCAGCGGCGGCCGGCCCGTCACGGCGAGGGTCGCGCTCACCAGGGCCGGCGCCACCAGCAGCACCACGGCCGCGACCAGGGCGGGCCGGCGGCGCGTGCCGGTCAGCCAGCGGGGCCGCGGCTGCCACGCGTGCGAGACGTCCGACAGCGGCACGGTGATCGCCGCCGCCAGCCACAGCGGCGTCATCATCAGGTAGTAGCCGTCCTGGGAGCGGGTCGCCAGATAGAAGGCGCACCAGGGCAGCACGGTCGCGGCCGGACCCAGCCGCCGGACGAACAGCACGAACAGGGCCAGCAGGGCCGCGGCGAGCAGCATGCTCGCGTGGCCGTACCAGTCGAGCCGGTCGCTGCCGTGGGTGAAGTACAGCGAGATGCCCACCAGGCCCTGGCCGTGCAGCACCGCGCCCTGGGTCAGCGGCAGCGCGATGCCGCCCAGCCACGGACCCGGCTCGGTCACGATGAAGTACGCGTTGATCAGCAGCCAGGTGAGGACCGCGATCCCGAGGATCCGCAGCACCACCCGCGCGGCCTCCCGCCCGCCGAGTTCACCGCGGCGCACGGCGTAGATCCCGGCCAGCAGGAACGGCGTGACGAACCAGGGGAGTTGCTGTGCCGCGCACGCGGCGCCGAGGCACGCGGCCCGCGCGATCCCGGCCGGGCCCAGCCGGCCCCCGGCACCGAGTCGCGGCCAGCGCACCACCACCGGCACCAGCAGGACCAGGCCGACGATCGCCGGATAGCCCTGACGGGCGTACATCGGCAGGAAACTGAAGCCCAGACAGACCATCGTGGCCGCGGAGCGCCAGGGGGTCGGCAGCAGCCGCCACAGCGCGACCGTGCCCACGATCAGCACGACCGTCACCGCCGCCGTCGCCGGTGCGCCGTTGTGGCCGAGCCACAGGAAGGGGGCGGTGAGCAGTGGGGTCAGTGGGGGATAGCCGTACGTGAAGTCGTAACCGCCGGTCGTCGTCGCCGTCAGGGCGACGCCCTTGAGGTGGAAGAGCCACGGCCACGGCTGGTCGTACAACTGGTTCCCGTTGACCATCTCCTTCGCGGCCTGGGTGGTGAGGACCGCCTCGTCGCCGCCGGTGTGGTTGAGCGCCCAGGCGCACAGGGTGAGGGTGATCGCCGTCACCAGCACCACCAGGTCCAGGCGGGCCAGTGAACGCGCCCGGCGGACCGTCAGGGCGAGCACGCCGGTCACCAGGATCGAGGCGTAACAGACCGAGATGGCCGCCGCCAGGGACAGCCGGTGTGTGGCCGCCTGCGTCCACACCGTGCGCGTGCCGATGAACAGGCTCACGTCGGCGAGGAGCGTCAGCACCCGATGCCACTGGGCGGGGGACTCGTGGACCTCCGCGCGGGCGACCGGGACGGCGGACACCGCCGACTGAGTCCGCCGGCCGGCTGTCACCTGCTGTGTTTCTGCCAAGTGCACGGGAGTGGACGCTAATGGCAGCCGATGAACGGCACGCGGCGGCATGTGAAGAGTCCGGTATGAGCGAGGTAAGAAGCGGGCGTATTCGTACATGTGCCGCAGGTTGCCCCCGGGTGGCGTGACACCCGATCGGTCGCGCAGTGTGTCGTTGTTGGGCCGAACGGGTGACTTGGCGTAAGAATTGGCTGGTGCAGGCATGGAGTGCGAGTCAGGTCGGGGGGAGCCGGTGAACCGTTACGACGTCACCGATGAACAGTGGGAGGGGCTCGCCCAGGTCGTGCCGCTACGGGGCCGGGACGCCTGGCCGTCCGCGGTGAACCACCGCTCGCTGCCGGACGCCGAGACCGAGACCCGGCGCCGGTTCGTGGTCCTGCGGGTCAACGTCTTCGCGGACGCCCGCGAGGTCGCCGAGACCCTGATGGCCGGCGCGCCGGTGCTGCTCGACCTGACCGGCGCGGAGACCGAGGTCGCCAAGCGCGTCCTCGACTTCAGCACGGGCGTGGTCTTCGGCCTGGGCAGCGGAATGCACCGCGTCGACCGCAACGTGTTCCTCCTCACCCCACCCGGCACGGAGGTCAGCGGGCTGATGGACGGGGTGGGGGTGTCGGGGGGCTGAGGGATCCCTCTGCCTCCTGCCTCCTGCCTCCGGCGGTTGGCGGATGCCTCCGGTGGTGGGGCGCCGTGCGTGTGGTGACGGACGGGTGCCTTCGGCGGTGCGCAGCGCGTTTGGCTTGTTCGGGTCTGACCAGCCGTTGGCGCGGTCGCCGGTCGCTCGCAGGCAGTCGGCGGCCTGTCCCTCGGCCCGTTCTGGCCCGCCCCCGCAGGGTGGTCGTCCCCCGATCGGAGGAACGCGGGGAGGGTAAAACGGTTCGTCGGTGTGGGGGAGTTCTACCGTCCGGGCATGGTCGTGCCCTCCGTGTCCGCCGTGACCGTCCCCGCGCAGTCCCGTCAGTCGCCCGAGTCCACCGATGTGCGTGCCCGGATCACCGAGTTGCGGCTGTCGGCCTTCGCGGGGCATCGGCGGGCCGGGTTTCCGCTGGGGCCCGTCACCCTGTTCGCGGGGCCCAGCGGAGCGGGGAAGACGACCGCGCTCGCGGCGTACGAGGCGCTCGCCCGGCTCGGCGGCGGAGCCTCGCTCGTAGAGGCGTTCCCGGATCCCCTCGCCTGTGTGCCGCGGCGGGCGCGCCCCGACGCCGGAGGCCGGCGCGGTTTCCGGATCGGCTGTACGGCCCACGGCGCCGAGGGGCCGGTCCGGCTCGACGTCGCCGTACAGGCCGAACCGGACCTCAGGATCGTGGGGGAGCGGCTGACCGCGGGTGGGGTCGTCCTGCTGGAGACCGCGCTGCGCGACCCCGGGCGCCGTACCGTCCAGGCCGCCTGGCACACCGCCGGCTCCGCCCCGGTGACCCGCGCCCCGCTCCCCGACGACCGCCTCGGCACCGCCCTGCTGCCGCTGCGCGTGGCCGGCAAGACGGACGGGCAGCGCCACGTGCTCGCCGCGGCGGAGCAGATGGTGGTCGCCCTGCGCTCCGTGTTTCCCTGCGATCCCCGCCCCGAGTGCATGCGCACCCCCGTCCCCCTCGGCTCCGGCCGGCTGCTGCCCGGCTGCGACAACCTCGCCGACGTGCTGTGGCGCACCCGCGCCGAGTGCGGCCGTCGGCACGCCCAGCTGGTCGAGGCGCTGCGCGCGGGCTGTGCGGGTCCGGTGACCGATCTCATCGCCGAGCCGCTGCCGGACGGCACGGTACGGGCGGTGCTGGACCACGGCGACGGCTTCCGCACCGAACTGGCCCGGCTCGGCGACGGCGAACTCCGCCATCTCGCGCTGACACTCGTGCTGCTGACCGGGCCCGGCGTGCTGGACGTGGACGCCCCGGGCGAGGTGCCCGACGCCCTGCGCACCCTGACCGTCCTCGTCGACGGCTTCGACCGCTGCCTCGACCCGTCCCAGCGCCGGGAACTGCTGGGCACGGCGGTCCGGATGGGCGAGCGCGGGCACATCCGGTGCGTGGGCGCGGTGAGCGACGCCTCATGGGCCGTCGGGACGGAGGGCGTCACGGTGGTACACCTGGACGCGTGACGGAACACCCCCTCGACCTGGCCGGACTCCAGCGCAGGCTCGCCGAGTTCGCGGCCGCGCGCAACTGGCAGCCCTACCACACCCCCAAGAACCTCGTCGCCGCGCTGAGCGTGGAGGCCTCCGAACTGGTCGAGATCTTCCAGTGGTTGACCCCGGAGGAGTCCGCGCGGGTGATGGACGACCCCGGCACCGCGCACCGGGTCGCCGACGAGGTCGCCGACGTCCTCGCCTATCTCCTCCAGTTCTGCGCGGCTGTGGACATCGACCCGCTGGCCGCTCTGGCCGCCAAGATCGACCGCAACGAGCGGCGCTTCCCGGTGCCGGGGGCGCAGGGCGGGGCCGAGCGCCGCCAACTGCCGGAGGACTGAACTCCGGTATCACTCTCCGGAGTCAATTCACCCGCCGAATCCGAATTGTTGTCCACAGATTTCCGTTTACCTCTGGCTTTTCGTCTCAAGCACCTTCACTCTGGGTAGTGGACAAGGGAGTTCAAGAGGGCGTGCGACGGAGCACGCGGAAGGACGGGGGCGACGCATGGATGCGGTACGGCTCATTCTCACGAGCAGGCGTGCGCTGGCGGGCGGCGCCGACGCGGGCGAGATCATGACGGAGGTCTGGCAGGCGCAGGCCCTGGCCCAGGCGATCGGCAGCCGGCTCGCGGTCTCCGGCCCGCCGGAGCTGCGCGGCGAGGCGCTCGGCCTGACCGAACTGGCGGGCCGGGGCTGCGGGGTCCTGGACCCGCCCGAACTCGACCTGGGCGACCTGCGCGCCGCCCAGCTCACCGAGCTGGACGACGCCCGCGAGACGCTGCTCTGCCTGGGCGGTCTGCTCGGCGAGGTCGGCATAGCCCTGGTCGGCATGGCCAGCGCCGCCGACGACGAGACGACGTACTGGCAGTGCATGGAGGCCATCGACGCGGCCGACGAGTCCCGCGACCGCGTCCTGGAGATGCTGCGCAAACTGGCGGCGCGGGAGGAGACGCTACGGGAGGACGACACCCAGAACAGTCAGAGCAGTCAGAGCAGTCAGAAATGCCCGAAAGGCAACCAGAGCAGCCCGTCCGGCGTATGAGGACAAGGCCGTTGGGGCCGACAGCGGAGTCCGGGGGTGCCAGCCCCCCCAGTACAGCGCCTCAGCGCAGGTCGGCTTCCTCGGCGCCGCTCTGACCGGCGTGCAGATCCGCCAACTCCGACAGATCCGCGTTCAGCGCCGCCATCAGCTCTTCCATCTGCTCCAGCAGTCCCTTCGGCTTACCGGCGGAGCCACTCTCTTCGGACATGACGGCCTCCTCGGCGCGGTGCGCCGGACGGTCCGGCTCCGACGGCCCAACGATCACCACCGGGGCCGGTCACTGGCCCGCGCGGCGCCCGGCGCGCCGGGCAGGCGATTTTCACCCGACCGTGGACGGCCGTGCCCGGCGGTACCGGAGAGGTTGACGTGGTGGGTGGCGTGCAGGATGGATGTATGGACCTTCGAATCTTCACCGAGCCCCAGCAGGGGGCCACCTACGACACCTTGCTCACCGTGGCGAAGGCCACCGAAGACCTCGGCTTCGACGCCTTCTTCCGCTCCGACCACTACCTCCGCATGGGCGGCGCGGACGGCCTGCCCGGTCCCACGGACGCCTGGATCACCCTGGCCGGCCTGGCCCGCGAGACCAAGCGCATCCGCCTGGGCACGCTGATGACGGCAGGAACCTTCCGCCTGCCCGGCGTGCTCGCCATCCAGGTCGCCCAGGTCGACCAGATGTCCGGCGGCCGGGTGGAGCTGGGCCTCGGCGCGGGCTGGTTCGAGGAGGAGCACAGGGCCTACGGCATCCCGTTCCCGAAGGAGAAGTTCGCGCGGCTGGAGGAGCAGCTCGCGATCGTCACCGGGCTGTGGGCGACCGATGCCGGCAAGACCTTCGACTTCCACGGCACGTACTACGACCTGACCGACTCGCCGGCACTGCCCAAGCCGGCCCAGAAGAAGGTCCCGGTCCTCATCGGCGGCCACGGCGCGACCCGGACCCCACGGCTGGCCGCCCGGTACGCGGACGAGTTCAACATCCCCTTCGCCTCCGTCGAGGACAGCGAGCGGCAGTTCGGCCGGGTGCGTGCCGCCGCCGAGGAGGCCGGCCGCGGCGCGGACGCGCTGACGTACTCCAACGCGCTCGTGGTCTGCGTCGGCCGGGACGACCGGGAGGTCGCCCGGCGCGCGGCCGCGATCGGCCGCGAGGTGGACGAGCTGAAGGCCAACGGCCTGGCCGGCTCCCCGGCCGAGGTCGTCGACAAGATCGGGCGGTACGCCGGCATCGGCTCCCGGCGGATCTATCTGCAGGTGCTGGACCTCGACGACCTGGACCACCTGGAGCTGATCTCGGCCCAGGTCCAGTCGCAGCTGCCGTAACACCGTCCGGACCGCCCCCTCCGCCACGCACCGGCGCAGGGGGCCACGGCGACGTTCGACCGGCCGGGCCCGGCGTCCTGGACATCATCGCCGAGTCGGCCCGCCGTGCCGGCCGCCCAGCCGGGGCGGCGGCCGTGCTGCCGAGCGAGCCGACGGCGATCGTGACCGGCGAGGAGGTTCTGCGGCACGTCCCGGGGGCCCCGCGGCCGCAGGCGGTCGTCGCCCCGCCCGATGCTGCCGTCGTCCCCTACCACCCCTACCACCCCGACCCGCCGGCCGCCGGATCGTTCGGCGCCGCCGACGAGACGTGGGGATGCCGCGGGCACGGCCAGGGCTGGTTCTACACCGGCCCGGTCCACGTCGAGGACGTACCGGACGGCCGCCTCTGCCCCCAGCCACGCCGGTGCTGCGCCGAATGGGGCTCGGAGCCCGGTGCGACCGAGGAGTTCCTCGCGGCGCTCGACAAGGAGGGCCGGCCGACCCCGTACCGCTTCCACTGCCGCGACTGCGGGACCCATCTCACCGAGGCGGACTTCGCCCGAGCCCGAGGGCGAACGGCCGCCGCCGCGGCACGGCGGCGGCCTCCGGGACCTCGGCCGGGCCTCAGCCGCGCTGCGCGAAGCCGTAGTCGAGGATCTTCGTGGCGTCCTTGAAGCGCTGGTCCGCCGACGTGTCGGCGAGCACCGTGCCGACGACCGTGCGGCCGCCCCGGGTCGCCGCGAACACCAGGCAGAACTGCGCCTCCGGCCCGGAGCCGGTCTTCACGCCGATCGCGCCCCGGTAGGTGCCGAGCAGTGTGTTGCTGTTCTTCCACGGGTCCATCGCGTGCGTGCCGCCGCCCGGCCGGTAGGACTGCATGTCCTTGTACAGCGGGGTGCCCACGACCGTCTTGAACGTCTTGTTCTTCAGCGCGGTCGCGGCCAGCTTCGTCAGGTCACGCGGCGAGGCGTAGTTGTCGCCGTTGGAGATCCCGTCGAAGGAGTCGAAGTGGGTGTTGGTCAAGCCCAGTTCGCGTGCCTTGCCGTTCATCTTGGCGATGAACGACTTGGTCCGCTGGGCCGTCGTCGACCCGGTGCCGTAGGTGTCCGCGAGCGCGTAGGCCGCGTCGCAGCCCGAGGGCAGCAGCAGCCCGTACAGCAGGTCGCTCACCTTCATCGAGTCGCCGAGGATCAGGCGGGCGCTCGAATAGCGCAGGTTGCCCGGGTGGGCGGGGTCGATGACGTAGTCGGTGTACTCCTTCTTGATCTTCACCTTCCTGCCGAGGTCGAGGTGCGGCTGGGACAGCACCACGAGCGCCGTCATGATCTTCGTCGTGGACCCGGTCCGGAGCTGTCCGTCCGGCGCCTTGCCGAACAGCGTCTTGCCCGTGGCCGGGTTCATCGCGTACGCGCCCTGGGCCGACACCTGCGGTGCCGTGGCCGCCTGGGCGGGAGCGGCCGCGAGGACGCCCGTGCTCAGGACGGCACCCGCCAGTGCCGCGACGACGGTTCTCCTGCGGGCGCGGACTCCGTGGCCGTAGGCCATGGTTCCCCCTTCAGTCAGTGGTCAGTTGACGGTGACACTCCATCAGGTCCGTGCCGCCGGGGCCATGGTGGAGATCACAGGAGGTTTCCGTGGACCTCCTGTGTTCTCCTTGTGCCGGAAGCGTGGGCTCCATCACGGCGCCCGTGATCCGGACCCCGCCTCGGACGGCGCAAAGGCCGTCAGCAGGGCGCAGTGGATCCTCGGCAAGCAGTGCATGGTCCGGCTGGGTTTCGACGGGTTCGCCGCACTCGACACCAGGGGCGTCGAGTCGACCTACCCGGTCCGGCAGGGCACGCTCACGGGGGGCGGGCATGCCCGGTGACGACAGCCCGTACGGCGTGACCGACCCCGACCTGGCGTCCGAGCACGGCTACCACAACCGCACCCCGGACTCCGGCGCCCAGCCCCAGCAGTGGCCCGCCGACCAGTACGCCGCCCTCACCGGCACCTTCGAGTCCAAAGACAGCCACTTCGCTCACGGGCACCGCATCCCCGAGGGCGGCTGCCTGGGACAGGCCACTCGGACGATCTACGGCGAGCCGCCCAAGGCGACGAAGGTCAACGGCGTGAAGCTGTCCGGCTATTACTCCATGGCCCTGGAGCTGTGGTACGAGTCCCACAAGAAGGCCGGCGAGGACCCGGCCTGGAAGAAGGCCGACCGCGACTGGTCGGCCTGCATGAAGAAGAAGGGCTTCCACTACCCGGACCCGGACAAGGCGTCCACGGACGTCGACTGGTTCCGCGGCGACAAGCCGTCGGACAAGGAGAAGAAGACCGCCTCCGCCGACGCCCGGTGCAAGCTCGACACCGGCTACGTCCCGGCCGTGCACGCCGTCGAAGCGCGCACGCAGAAGTCCGTCATCAGCGAGAACAAGGAGAAGCTGGACGCGACGCGGGCGGCGGACGAGCGGGCGGTGCGGAAAGCACGGACGATCAACGGCCACGCGTCATGACACACACCCAGGGGCGCAACACCACAAAGACGCGGGAAAAACAGGTGGTCAGCGCGCCCTGATACCGGAAGACTCGGATGTGTGTTCCTGACGATCTCCACGCGCGGCGACGCCGCCCACCCGGCCACCGACCTCGGGTACCTGCTGCACAAGCACCCCGACAAGGCGCAGAAGTTCTCCACGTCCTACGGTACGGCGCACGTCTTCTACCCCGAGGCGGACGAACGGCGCTGCACGGCCGCGCTGCTGCTGGAGATCGACACGCTCGCGCTGGTCCGGCGGGGCAAGGGAAAGGGCCGCGGCGGCGCGCCCGACGCGGCACTCGCCCAGTACGTCAACGACCGCCCGTACGCGGCCTCCTCGCTGCTCGCGGTCGCACTGAGCGGCGTCTTCTCCAGCGCCCTGCGCGGGGTGTGCACCGCCCGCCCCGAGCGTGCCGCCACCCCGCTGCCCCTGCACATCGAGGTGCCCGCCCTGCCCGCCCGCGGCGGCCCGGACCTCGTACGCCGGCTGTTCGAGCCGCTCGGCTGGACGGTGAGCGCCGATCCCGTCCCGCTCGATGCCGAGTTCCCGCAGTGGGGCGACTCGCGGTACGTCCGCCTCGTCCTGGAGGCGGAGACACTGACCCTCGCCGAGGCGCTGCGCCATCTGTACGTCCTGCTGCCGGTCCTCGACGACGCCAAGCACTACTGGGTCTCCTCCGACGAGGTCGACAAGCTGCTGCGGGCCGGCGAGGGCTGGCTGCCCGGCCACCCGGAGCAGAAGCTGATCACCAGCCGGTATCTCTCCCGGCGCTGGTCGCTGACCCGGCAGGCGATGGAACGGCTCGAACTGGTGCGGCTCGCCGAGGCCGACGACAGCGAGGTCGAGGAGATCGACAACGCGGTCCCGGAGGACACCGGGGAGACGGAGGCGGAGGAGAAGCCGACCCCGCTCGCCGCGCAGCGGCGGGAGGCGATCCTCACCGCCCTGCACGGATCCGGTGCCGCCCGGGTGCTCGACCTGGGCTGCGGACAGGGCCAGTTGGTGCAGGCGCTGCTCAAGGACGTCCGGTTCACCGAGATCGTCGGTGTCGACGTGTCCGTGCGGGCGCTCACCATCGCCTCCCGCCGGCTGAAGCTGGACCGCATGGGCGAGCGGCAGGCCTCGCGCGTCAAGCTCTTCCAGGGTTCGCTCGCCTACACCGACAACCGGCTCAAGGGCTATGACGCGGCCGTGCTCAGCGAGGTGATCGAGCACCTCGACCTGCCCCGGCTGCCCGCCCTGGAGTACGCCGTGTTCGGGCACGCCCGCCCGCGCACGGTCCTCGTGACCACCCCGAACGTCGAGTACAACGTCCGCTGGGAGTCCCTGCCCGCAGGACACGTCCGGCACGGCGACCACCGCTTCGAGTGGACCCGCGAGGAGTTCCGCACCTGGGCGCAGGCGGTCGCCGAACGGCACGGGTACGACGTGGAGTTCGTACCCGTCGGGCCGGACGACCCCGAGGTCGGGCCGCCCACCCAGATGGCCGTGTTCCACCGTGACGACACCGAGAAGGAGGCGAAGGCAGCATGACCGAGACGCAGAACAAGGGACGGACGCTCCCCGTCACCGACCTCTCCCTCGTCGTCCTCGTCGGCGCCTCCGGCTCCGGCAAGTCCACGTTCGCGCGCCGGCACTTCAAGCCGACCGAGGTGATCTCCTCGGACTTCTGCCGCGGCCTCGTCTCCGACGACGAGAACGACCAGAGCGCGACCCGGGACGCCTTCGACGTCCTGCACTACATCGCCGGCAAGCGGCTGGCCGCCGGCCGCCGCACCGTCGTCGACGCCACCAGCGTGCAGCAGGACGCCCGGCGCCAGCTGATCGAGCTGGCCAGGAAGCACGACGTGCTGCCCATCGCCATCGTGCTGGACATCCCGGAGGAGGTGTGCGCCGAGCGCAACGCGGCCCGCACCGACCGTGCCGACATGCCCCGCCGGGTCATCCAGCGGCACATCCGCGAACTGCGCCGGTCCCTCAGGCACCTGGAGCGCGAGGGCTTCCGCAAGGTGCACGTCCTGCGCGGCGTCGAGGAGGCCGAGCACGCCACCGTCGTCACCGAGAAGCGCTTCAACGACCTGACCCACCTCACCGGCCCGTTCGACATCATCGGCGACATCCACGGCTGCTCCGCCGAGTTGGAGTCGCTGCTCGCCAAGCTGGGCTACACGGACGGCGTGCACCCCGAGGGCCGTACCGCCGTGTTCGTCGGCGACCTCGTCGACCGCGGCCCGGACACCCCGGGCGTGCTGCGCCGGGTGATGTCGATGGTCGAGTCGGGCGACGCGCTGTGCGTGCCGGGCAACCACGAGAACAAGTACGGCCGTTACCTCAAGGGCCGCAAGGTCCAGCACACCCACGGGCTCGCCGAGACCATCGAGCAGATGGAGGACGAGAGCGAGGAGTTCAAGGCCCGGGTCCGCACGTTCCTCGAAGGACTCGTCAGCCACTACGTCCTCGACGGCGGCAGGCTGGTCGTGTGCCACGCCGGCCTGCCCGAGAAGTACCACGGCCGCACCTCCGGCCGGGTCCGCTCGCACGCCCTGTACGGCGACACCACCGGCGAGACCGACGAGTTCGGGCTGCCGGTGCGCTACCCCTGGGCGGAGGACTACCGGGGCCGCGCGGCGGTGGTCTACGGCCACACCCCGGTCCCGGAGGCGACCTGGCTCAACAACACCATCTGCCTGGACACGGGCGCGGTCTTCGGCGGCAAGCTGACCGCGCTGCGCTGGCCGGAGCGCGAGCTGGTCGACGTGCCGGCCGAGCAGGTCTGGTACGAGCCGGCGCGCCCGCTGCACTCCGAGGCACCCGGTGGCCAGGACGGCCGGCCGCTGGGTCTGGCGGACGTGTACGGCCGCAGGGCCGTGGAGACCCGGCACGCCGGCATGGTGGCGGTCCGTGAGGAGAACGCGGCGGCGGCCCTGGAGGTCATGAGCCGCTTCGCCATCGACCCGCGCCTGCTGCCCTACCTGCCGCCGACCATGGCACCGACGGCGACCTCGCAGGTGGAAGGCTACTTGGAGCACCCGGCCGAGGCGTTCGCGCAGTACGCGGCGGACGGGGTCGAGCGGGTCGTGTGCGAGGAAAAGCACATGGGCTCGCGGGCGGTGGCCCTGGTGTGCCGGGACGCGGCGGCGGCGCGCAAGCGCTTCGGAGTGCAGGGGCCGACGGGCTCCCTCTACACCCGTACCGGCCGGCCGTTCTTCGACGACGAGAAGGTGACCGAGGAGATCCTCAGCCGCCTCCGCGCGGCGGTCACGGACGCCGGTCTGTGGGACGAACTGGCCACGGACTGGCTGCTGCTGGACGCCGAGCTGATGCCCTGGTCGCTGAAGGCCTCGGGCCTGCTGCGCAGCCAGTACGCGGCCGTCGGCGCCGCGTCCGGCGCGGTGTTCCCGGGCACGCTGGCCGCGCTGGAAGCCGCCTCGGCCAGGGGCGTCGACCTCACCGGCCTGCTGGACCGGCAGCGCGAACGCGCCGCCGACGCGACCGCGTTCACCACGGCCTACCGCCGCTACTGCTGGACCACGGACGGCCTGGACGGCGTACGCCTGGCCCCCTTCCAGCTGCTGGCCGTCCAGGGCCGCAGCCTCGCCGCGCTGCCGCACGACGAGCAACTGGCCCTGATCGACCGGCTGGTGGAGCACGACGGCACCGGACTGCTGCAGACCACCCGGCGGCTGTACGTCGACACCGGCGAGGCGGAGTCGGTGCGCGCGGGAGTCGACTGGTGGCTGGAGATGACCGGCCGCGGCGGCGAGGGCATGGTCGTCAAGCCGGTCGGCGCGCTGGTCCGCAACCGGGACGGCCGGCTGGTGCAGCCCGGCATCAAGTGCCGCGGCCGTGAGTACCTGCGGATCATCTACGGTCCCGAGTACACCCGCCCGGACAACCTGGCCAGGCTCCGCCGGCGCTTCCTGAACCACAAGCGCTCGCTCGCCCTGCGCGAGTACGCCCTGGGCCTGGAGGCCCTGGACCGGCTCGCCGACGGTGAACCGCTGTGGCGGGTGCACGAGGCGGTGTTCGGGGTACTGGCCCTGGAGTCGGAGCCGGTGGACCCGCGGCTGTAGGCGCGATCCGGCCATCCGTCACAGAACACCCTTGTGTCGCACACACACCTGTCCATATGGTGGACGGCCGTGCGGCACAGGGGTGTTCGTGCGTCGGAAGGGGAGCGGCGGGCAATGGAGATCAAGAAGGTCGTGGTGCGCGAGGAGCAGCAGAGCACCGGGCGGCGGCCGGCGATCCTGGAGAAGCGGCCGACCCGCTGAGCATGCGCGTTCACCTGGTCACGATGCCCTGGCATCCGCTCGACCTTCCGTCCCTGCAACTCGGCCTGCTGAACCGGCTGGTCCGGCGGGCCCGCCCCGAGGCGGAGGTGACGGAGTTCCACGGGTCGCTGCGCTGGGCGGAGTTCCTGCTGGCGGAGTCCGGGGGGCGGCTGCGGCCGGGTGACTATGTCTCGGTCGGCAGCGATGCCATCTTCCACGGCCTCGGCGACTGGGTCTTCTCCGGTGTCCTGTACGACGATCCGGGCTGGGGTCTGGCCCGGCTGCGGGACTACGCCGCCGACCGGGACGTCCTCATCGACACGGCCGTCGCCATGCGGCCGTACGCCGCCGCCTTCGTCGCCGCCTGTGCCGACGAGGTACTGGCGGCCGGGCCGGACGTCGTCGGGTTCACCACCACCTTCATGCAGAACGTCGCCTCTCTCGCGCTCGCCCGCGAACTCAAGCGAAGACGCCCGGAATCGACGGTCGTCTTCGGCGGCAGCAACTGCGACGGGCCGATGGGGCACGCCCTGCACCGCAACCACCCCTTCGTCGACCACGTCGTCCGCGGCGAGGCCGAGCACGCCTTCCCGGCCCTGTTACGACACCTGGCCGAGGGCACCGACCCCGTGGACGTGCCGGACCTGTGCTGGTGGGACGGCCCGGTGTCCCGCGCCAACCCCGCGACCCGGCGGACCGTGGCCCCCGCCGACATCCCCTCGCCCGACTACGACCAGTGGCAGGCCGCGCTGGACGCCTCCCCGGTCCGCGAGTACGTCCATCCGAAGCTCGTCGTGGAGGGCGCCCGCGGCTGCTGGTGGGGCGAGAAGCACCACTGCACCTTCTGCGGGCTCAACGGCTCCGCCATGACCTTCCGGGCCAAACCCGGGGAGCGGCTGTGGGCGGAGATCGACCGGCTGGTGCGCCGGCACCGCATCCTCGACATCGTCACCGTCGACAACATCATCGACATGGCCTACTTCCGCGACTTCCTGCCCCGCGTGGCCGACAGCGGCTGGGACCTGCGGCTGCACTACGAGGTCAAGTCCAACCTCACCCCGGCACAGCTGCGGCTCCTCGGCGAGTCCGGCACCGTGCACATCCAGCCCGGCATCGAGAGCCTGGGCAGCCGGGTGCTGGACCTGATGGACAAGGGCGTCACCGGCGCCCGTAACGTCCGCACCCTGCGCGAGTGCGAGAACCACGCGCTGACCTGCTCCTGGAACCTCCTCTACGGCTTCCCCGGCGAGACGGCCGAGGACTACACGCCGGTGCTCGACCAGCTCCCCGCGCTGGTCCACCTCCAGCCGCCGAGCGGCGCCCACCGCATCCAGCTGGAACGGTTCAGCCCGCACTTCACCGACCCGGACCTCGGCTTCGGCAAGCGCCGCCCGGCCCGGATGTACCAGCACGTCTACGAGCTGCCCGAGGACGAACTCGCCGATCTCGTCTATCTGTTCGACACCGAGGACGCCGGGATCGCGGGCACGGTCGAGCGGCGCCTGCAGGACGCCGTCGCCGCGTGGCGGGCCGGGCACGCGCACTCACGGCTGCTGTTCGAGGAGGACGGCGAGGGGCTGCTGGTGCACGACCGGCGGCACGGCCGGCCGGCGGCCACCCACCGGTTCACCGGCTGGCACGCCGAGGCCCTGCGCCGCCTGGAGGACGGCCGGACCGTACCGGCGCTGCACCGGCTGCTGACCGCGGACGGTACCGGGCCGAGCGTGGACGCCGTGACGGAGTGGATCCAACAGGCCCTCGAACTCGGTCTGTTGTTCCGTGACGGAGCCACCTGGGTGTCCCTGCCGACCTGGGGCGAGCCGGTCCGACTGCCCGAGGGTGCCGTATGAGCCCGCTGTCCGCCACCGTGCCGTACCGGCTCACCGGGCGGCGGGTCGAGGCGGCCGAGCCGCTGGACCTGAGCGGGGCGGGCCGTGGGACGGCGGAGGCGGTGGGGTTCCTGCGCGAGGCCCAGAGCCACGGCCTGCGGGTGACCTGGCGGGCCACGGGCAGCCCGTCGTACGACACCGCTGCCCTGCGCCATCTGCCGCCTCCCATCGAACTCCCGGGTGAGGGGGCGGAGTTGGCGGCCTGGCGGGCCGGACACAGGCACGGCACCCTCTACCACCGCCGCGGGCCCGGGTTCGTGACGGTCCTGGACCGCAGGGTGCGGGGCACGGCCGTACGGCTCACCCTCGACCACCCCGAACTCCTCGCCGCCTTCCTCCGGCTCCAGGAACCCGCGCCGCTCGACGCGACCGACCGGGAGGCCGTGGACCTCCTCGTCGCCGAGCGGCTGGTGCTGGCCACCGGAGGCTGGGCCGTGGCCCTGCCCCCGCGCATCCGCCGCTGGCCGGTCCCCTGCACCGCGATCTGATGAGCCTCTCGTTCTCGTCAGTGTGACGAAAGCAGGAAGGGTCGGAAACGGTCAACAGGGGCGTGAAGACGGGCGGCTACGGCCAGGATGGATGCATGGCATACCACGTCGACTCCGAGGCCGGGCGACTGCGCCGGGTGATCCTGCACCGGCCCGACCTGGAGCTCAAAAGGCTCACCCCCAGCAACAAGGACGCCCTCCTCTTCGATGACGTGCTGTGGGTGCGCCGGGCGCGCGCCGAGCACGACGGGTTCGCCGACGTCCTGTGCGACCGCGGCGTCGAGGTCCACCTCTTCGGCGACCTGCTCGCGGAGGCGCTGGAGATCCCGGCCGCGCGGGCGCTCGTCCTGGACCGGGTCTTCGACGAGAAGGAGTACGGCCCGCTCGCCACCGACCACCTCCGGGCCGCCTTCGAGTCCCTGCCCGCGCGCGAGCTGACCGAGGCCCTGGTCGGCGGGATGACCAAGCGGGAGTTCCTGCAGGCGCACGAGGAGCCGATCTCCGTGCGCTTCCACGCGATGGACCTCGACGACTTCCTCCTCGACCCGCTACCCAACCACCTCTTCACTCGCGACACCTCCGCCTGGATCTACGACGGTGTCTCCATCAACGCCATGCGCTGGCCTGCGCGGCAGCGCGAGACCGTCCACTTCGAGGCGATCTACCGGCACCACCCGCTCTTTTGCGGCGAGGCCTTTCACCTCTGGTCCGAGGGGCAGGTCGACTACCCGTCCACCATCGAGGGCGGGGACGTCCTGGTCATCGGCAACGGCGCCGTGCTCATCGGCATGAGTGAGCGCACCACCCCGCAGGCCGTGGAGATGCTCGCGCACAAGCTGTTCGCCGCCGGGTCGGCGCGCACGATCGTCGCGCTCGACATGCCCAAGAAGCGCGCCCTCATGCACCTCGACACCGTGATGACCATGGTCGACGGTGATGTCTTCACGCAGTACGCCGGCCTCGGCATGCTCCGCTCCTACACCATCGAGCCGGGCGCCGCCGAGAAGGAGCTGAAGGTCACCGACCATCCGCCGGAGCACATGCACCGGGCGATCGCCGCCGCCCTCGGGCTGAGCGAGATCCGCGTCCTGACCGCCACCCAGGACGTGCACGCCGCCGAACGCGAGCAGTGGGACGACGGCTGCAACGTGCTCGCCGTCGAGCCCGGCGTCGTCGTCGCCTACGAGCGCAACTCGACCACCAACACGCATCTGCGCAAGCAGGGCATCGAGGTCATCGAGATCCCGGGCAGCGAGCTGGGCCGGGGCCGGGGCGGGCCCCGGTGCATGAGCTGCCCGGTCGAGCGGGATCCGGTATGACGAGTGTGACCGAGCGGACTCGGGGAGGCTGTATATAAATGCCATCAGTCGTATAGAGTTCCAGTACCCCCTGTTTCCGTATCCCTGGAGCGCCCCCATGGCGACAGTCCCGACCGCCCTCGCCGGCCGCCACTTCCTCAAGGAGCTGGACTTCACCGACGAGGAGTTCCGCGGCCTGGTCGAGCTGGCGGCCGAGCTGAAGGCCGCCAAGAAGGCGGGGGCCGAGACGCAGTACCTGCGCGGCAAGAACATCGCGCTCGTCTTCGAGAAGACCTCGACGCGCACCCGCTGCGCGTTCGAGGTCGCCGCCGCGGACCAGGGCGCCCACACGACCTACCTCGACCCGGCCGGCTCGCAGATCGGGCACAAGGAGTCCGTGAAGGACACCGCCCGGGTCCTCGGCCGGATGTTCGACGCCATCGAGTACCGCGGACACGGCCAGGGCGTCGTCGAGGAGCTGGCCGCGCACGCCGGCGTCCCCGTCTACAACGGCCTCACCGACGAGTGGCACCCCACCCAGATGCTCGCCGACGTGCTCACCATGACCGAGCACACCGACAAGCCGCTGGCCCAGGTCGCCTACGCCTACCTCGGTGACGCCCGGTACAACATGGGCAACTCCTACCTCGTCACCGGCGCCCTGCTCGGCATGGACGTCCGGATCGTCGCGCCCCGGCTGCTGTGGCCGGACGAGACGATCATCCAGGTGGCCCGGCAGCTCGCCGGCGCCTCCGGTGCCCGGATCACGCTCACCGACGACGTGAAGGAGGGCGTGCGCGGCGCCGACTTCATCGCCACCGACGTGTGGGTGTCGATGGGCGAGCCCAAGGAGGTCTGGGACGAGCGCATCGCGCTGCTCGGTCCGTACGCCGTGACCATGGACGTGCTGCGCGCCACCGGCAACCCGGACGTGAAGTTCCTGCACTGCCTGCCCGCATTCCACGACCTCGGCACCGCCGTCGGCCGCGAGATCCACGAGCGGCACGGACTGACCGAGCTGGAGGTCACCGACGAGGTGTTCGAGTCCGAGCACTCCGTCGTCTTCGACGAGGCGGAGAACCGGATGCACACGATCAAGGCGGTCCTCGTCGCCACCCTGGCGGGTGCGTCACACAGCGTTGCCTGACCGGCCCCACCAGGCCTTATCCTGACCGGCGGCCCGGAACCACCCCACCCGGTGCCGCCGCCGCGACCCCACCCGGTCGCCGCACCACCAGGACGACCCAAGACGGTCGCCCGCACCACCGAGAAACGAGCACCACCCGCATGCCCGCTCCCCGCATCAAGTCCCCGCACCTGCTGGTCGCCGAATCCGGCGCCGACCGCGAGGGACACGGCCTGAAGCGCACGATGGGCCTCTTCCAGCTCATCTGCTTCGGCGTCGGCGCCATCGTCGGCACCGGCATCTTCGTCGGCCTCTCCGACTCCGTCGCCCAGGCCGGTCCGGCCGTCGTCGTGTCGTTCATCCTCGCCGCGATCACCTGCGTCTTCACCGCCTTCTCCTTCGCGGAGCTGGGCGGCGCGATCCCGGTCTCCGGCTCCTCGTACTCCTTCGCCTACGCCAGCCTCGGCGAGTCCACCGCCTTCCTGGTCGGCTGGTGCCTGCTGCTGGAGTACGGCATCTCCATCTCGGCCGTCGCCGTCGGCTGGAGCCAGTACGTCAACGAGCTGCTGCACAGCCTCACCGGCGTCCAGCTCCCGGCTGCGCTGTCGGCGGGGCCGGGCGACGGTGGGATCATCAACCTCCCCGCCGTGATCGTCATCGCCATGGCCTCGGTGCTGCTGGTGCGCGGGGTGCGCGAGAGCGCCCGGGCGACGGCCGCCATGGCCGCCGTGAAGCTGGTCATCCTGCTGGCCTTCTGCGCCATCGGCTACAGCGCCTTCAAGCACGGCAACCTCACCCCGTTCTCCCCGGCCGGCCTCGGCGGCATCGGCGCGGGCACCACCGCCGCGTTCTTCTCCTACATCGGCTTCGACGCCATCACCACGGCTGGCGAGGAGGCGAAGAACCCGCGCCGGGACATCCCGGTCGCGATCATGGTCTGCATGGGCCTGGTGACCCTGCTGTACTGCGCGGTCGCGGTCGCCGCGATCGGCGCCATCGGCGGCAAGCAGGTCGCCGGGCGCCCCGCCGCGCTGTCGTACGTCGTCAACGAGGTCACCGGCTCGGCCGTCGGCGGGGGAGTGATCGCCTTCGGCGCGGTCGTCGCCATCGCCTCGGTCGTCCTCGCGGTGATGTACGGCCAGACCCGCATCCTGATGTCGATGTCCCGGGACGGCCTGATCCCGCGCGTCTTCGAGAAGGTGAACCCGAAGACCTCCACCCCGGTGGCCGGCACCCTGATCGTCGCCGTCGTCTTCGCCGTCCCGGCGGCCTTCGCCTCCCTCGACGCCGTGATGAACCTGTGCACCATCGGCACGCTCGCCATCATGGCCGTCGTCAACATCGTGGTGATCGCCCTGCGCCGCCGCGAACCGGGCCTCACCCGCAGCTTCCGGGTGCCGCTCTACCCCGTGGGCCCGCTGCTCGGCGTCGCCTTCTGCCTGTACCTGATGTACGAGACCGGCTGGCAGACCTGGCTGCAGTTCGCCGTGTTCCTCGCGGTGGGCCTGCTGATCTACGCCGGCTACGGCCGCCGGCACTCCACGCTGGCCACGGCGGCCCCCGAGGTCACGCCGAGCGCCGCCGCTGAGCGGGAACCGCAGGCAGTCTGAACCACACCGCCTTGCCCGACGGGGTGGGGCGGTGCCCGCAGGACGAGCTGAGGGTGCGGATCAGCAGCAGCCCGCGCCCGCCCTCCTGCCAGACGTCGGGCTCCTCGATCACCGGCCGGGTCAGATGGCCGGGCGGCGCCGGGTCCGCGTCGTGCACCTCGACCTGGCAGCCACCCGGCAACAGCTCCACCACCAGCTCTATCGGCCCGCGCCCCGCGGTGTGCTCCACCGCGTTGGCCACCAGCTCCGCCGTGAGCAGTTCCGCGGTGTCGCTGTCGGCCGGGTGCTCCACCTCGGCGAGGGCCGTACGCACCAGGGCACGCGCCACGGGCACCGCCGCGGCGGTGTGGGGCAGCGCGATGCGCCAGGAGGCCGATTCGGCGGGGCGTTCGTGCAAGGCGAGTCCGTTCATGGAGCAGGCTGTCCTGCTTTCGACTGAAGGAATGGTACGGGCCCCGGCCACAGCGGCCGTCGACGGGCTTCGCCCGGGACGTTCGCCCCGGTACCGGGCGGCTTACCCCGGTGAACGGCCCGCCTCGCACGTCCGCGCCCACTGTTACGGCGCTGTCGAGGACCGGTGACGCACGTGACCGGACCCGGCCAATCGGCGGCCGTGTGTCGCGTACTCGTGACGACGGTCACAAACAAGTGATAACTTCATGGGGCAGCGCAACGTACGGCACCGCCGCCCAAGGAGGCCGCACGTCATGAGTCCCTTCACCGGCTCCGCCGCCCGCACCTTCGACTGGGAGCATCTGCGGGTCCAGCTCGCCGACGGGGTCGCCACCGTCACCCTCACCCGCCCCGAGAAACTCAACGCGCTCACCTTCGGCGCCTACGCCGACCTGCGCGATCTGCTGGCCGAGCTGTCCCGGGAGCGCGCCGTACGCGCCCTGGTGCTGGCCGGCGAGGGGCGGGGCTTCTGCTCCGGCGGCGACGTCGACGAGATCATCGGCGCCACCCTCGCCATGGACACCGCCCAGCTGCTCGACTTCAACCGGATGACCGGCCAGGTCGTACGGGCGATCCGCGAGTGTCCGTTCCCCGTGATCGCAGCCGTCCACGGAGTGGCGGCCGGCGCCGGAGCGGTTCTGGCGCTGGCGGCCGACTTCCGCGTGGCGGACCCCACCGCCCGCTTCGCCTTCCTCTTCACCCGCGTCGGCCTGTCCGGCGGCGACATGGGCGCCGCCTACCTGCTGCCCCGGGTCGTCGGCCTCGGCCACGCCACCCGCCTGCTCATGCTGGGCGAACCGGTCCGGGCCCCCGAGGCCGAACGCATCGGCCTGATCAGCGAACTGACGGACGAGGGCCGGGCCGACGAGGCCGCTCATGCGCTGGCCCGCCGCCTGGCCGGCGGCCCGGCACTGGCGCACGCCCAGACGAAGGCCCTGCTCACGGCCGAGCTGGACATGCCCCTGGCGGCCTCGATCGAACTGGACGCCTCGACCCAGGCCCTGCTGATGAACGGCGAGGACTACGCCGAGTTCCACGCGGCCTTCACGGAGAAGCGCCCGCCGAAATGGCGGGGGAGGTGAGCCTTCATGCGCGTGGCGATCATCGGCGGAGGCCCCGGTGGCCTGTACGCGGCGGCGTTGCTCAAGCGGCTCGATCCCGCCCGTGAGGTCACCGTCTGGGAGCGCAACGCCCCGGACGTCACCTTCGGCTTCGGAGTCGTCCTCTCCGACGAGACCCTCGGCGGCATCGAACACGCCGATCCCGTCGTCTACGAGGCGCTGCGGCAGCACTTCGTCCGCTGGGACGACATCGACATCGTCCACCGGGGTGTCACGCACCGCTCGGGCGGCCACGGATTCGCCGCCCTCGGCCGGCGCCGCCTCCTGGAGGTCCTGCACGAGCGCTGCCGCTCCCTCGGCGTGACCATCCACTTCCGCACCGAGGCCCCGCACCCGGACACGCTCTCCCGGGACCACGACCTCGTCATCGCCGCCGACGGTGTGCGCAGCACCACCCGGGAGACCTACGCCCATGTGTTCCGCCCCCAGCTGACCGAACACCGCTGCCGCTACATCTGGCTCGCTGCCGACTTCGCCTTCGACGCCTTCCGCTTCGAGATCGCCGAGACCGAACACGGCGTCATGCAACTGCACGGCTACCCGTACGCGGCCGACGCCTCCACGGTGATCGTCGAGATGCGCGAGGAGGTCTGGAAAGCGGCGGGATTCGACGACGCCACCCCGGCGGAATCCATCGAACGCTGCGCCAAGATCTTCGCCGAAGCCCTCCGCGGCCGCCCCCTGCACTCCAACAACTCCACGTGGACGACCTTCCGTACGGTGGTCGACGACCGCTGGTCGCACGGCAACGTCGTCCTCCTCGGCGACGCCGCGCACACCGTCCACTTCTCCATCGGCTCCGGCACCAAACTCGCCGTCGAGGACGCCCTCGCCCTCGCCGCCTGCCTCCGGGAACAGCCCGACGTACCCAGCGCGTTGGCGGCCTACGAGGAGGAGCGCAAGCCGGTCGTCGCCTCCACCCAGCGGGCCGCCCGGGCCAGCCTCGAATGGTTCGAGGATCTCCCCCTCCACCTCGGTCAGCGGCCCCGCCAGTTCGCCTTCAACCTGCTCACCCGCAGCCGCCGCGTCACGCACGACAACCTCCGGCTGCGCGACGCCCACTTCACCGAGGCGGTCGAGCGCGAGTTCGGCTGTCCGGCCGGCACACCGCCGATGTTCACCCCGTTCCGGCTGCGCGGTCTGACCCTGCGCAACCGGGTCGTGGTGTCACCCATGGACATGTACTCCGCCACCGACGGCGTACCCGGCGACTTCCACCTCGTCCACCTCGGCGCCCGCGCCCTCGGCGGGGCCGGTCTGGTCATGACCGAGATGGTGTGCGTGAGCGAGGAGGGCCGCATCACGCCGGGCTGTGCCGGGCTCTACACCGGCCGGCAGGCCGAGGCGTGGCGGCGCGTCACCGACTTCGTGCACGGCCAGGCGCCCGGCACCGCGATCGGCGTCCAGCTCGGCCACTCCGGCCGCAAGGGCTCCACGAAGCTGATGTGGGAGGGCATGGACGAGCCGCTGCCCCACGGCAACTGGCCCCTCGCCGCCGCCTCCCCGCTGCCGTACAAGCCGGGCAGCCAGATCCCGCGCCAGCTCTCCCGGGCTCAGCTCACCGACATCCGCGAGCAGTTCACGGCCGCCGCCTGGCGGGCCGCCCGGGCCGGGTTCGACCTGCTGGAGCTGCACTGCGCCCACGGCTATCTGCTCTCCGGCTTCCTCTCCCCACTCACCAACCGGCGCACCGACGCCTACGGCGGCTCGCCGGAGCGCCGGCTGAGGTTCCCGCTGGAGGTCTTCGACGCCGTACGCGCGGTGTGGCCGGCCGAGCGGCCCATGACGGTCCGCATCTCGGCCACGGACTGGGCGGAGGGCGGTACGACCGCCGAGGACGCGGTCGGGATCGCCCGCGCCTTCGCCGCGCACGGGGCCGACGCGATCGACGTCTCCACCGGGCAGGTCGTGGCCGAGGAACGGCCGGAGTTCGGGCGGTCGTACCAGACGCCGTTCGCCGACCGGATCCGGCACGAGGTGGGCGTCCCGGTGATCGCCGTCGGCGCGATCTCGTCCTGGGACGACGTCAACTCGCTGCTCCTGGCCGGGCGTACGGACCTGTGCGCGCTGGGCCGCCCGCACCTGTACGACCCGCACTGGACCCTGCACGCGGCGGCCGAGCAGGGGTACGAGGGGCCGGGTGTCGTCTGGCCGGTGCCCTACCGGGCGGGCAGCCGGCGCCCGCAGACCGGGCGCACGGACGCCCCGAAGCCGCGGCTGTCGCTCGGCGGCTGAGATGTCAGTGCCGTCTGCTGTACTCGGCATGTGAGCGTGATTTTCGAGTACTTCTGGGTTGCCGACCGGGATGCGGCGGTGGAGTGGGCGATAGGGCCGGGCGGGGACTGGCTCGCCGAGCGGCCGGGCGACGGGGCGGGTGTGGACCGGTTCGACGTGAAGAGCGTCGACGCCCACGTGGTGCTGGGCCAGTTGGTCGCGTTCGCCGAGGGCAGGCCGTTCGACAGCGGAACCGGACCGCTGCTGGTGTGGCCGGACCCGGACGGGGTGCCGCGCCCCCATGAGAGGCATCCCCTGGTCGGGACCGCCTGGGACACCGGGCTGATCCTCGAGGAGATACCGGAGAGCTGGCGGGACACGCTCGCCGGGGTCGTGGAGGACGCCGTGCCGATGCTCGCGCTCCAGTGGTGCGACATCGCGGAGATGCGCTGGGACTACGAGGAAGCGGCGGAATGCACGCGCACGTTCGTCGCTCTGGCCCGCCGCGCCAGGGCGGCCGGGGCTCAGCTGTACTGCAGGTTCTGCGCCTGACCCGGCTGCCTCACACCCCCACGAAGCGTGCCCCGGCGTCCCGCAGCTTCCTGTGCAGCCCCTGGAACACCTCCGCCGAGCGCACGCCCGGCCAGCCCCTGGGGAGCAGGTGGGTGGGCAGGCCCGGGTCGGTGTAGGGCAGGTGGCGCCAGGAGTCGAGGGCGAGGAGATAGTCCCGGTAGGCCTCGTCGGGCGGGGTGCCCGGCCGGTGCTCCCAGGCGCGCAGCACCGGGGCGTGCGCGTCCAGGAAGCGCTCGTGCTCCTTGGCGATCGCGGCCAGGTCCCACCAGCGGGCGACCGCCTCGGCCGTCGGTGCGAAGCCCAGGTGCTCCCCGCGGAAGAAATCGACGTACGGATCCAGGTGCAGCCGGCGCAGGGTGTGCTCCGTCTCCTCGTACAGCCGGGCCGGGGCGATCCACACACCCGGTGCCGCCGTGCCGAAGCCCAGGCTCGCCAGCCGGGAGCGCAGCACATGCCGCTTCTGCCGCTCCGACTCGGGCACGGAGAACACCGCGAGCAGCCAGCCCGCGTCCGCCACGGGTGTGGTCGCGTAGATGCGCCGGTCGCCGTCCTCCATCAACTGGCGCGCCTCCGGCGAGAGTTCGTAGCCCGCTGCGCCCTGCTCCGTGCGGGCCGGCAGCAGCAGGCCGCGGCGTTTGAGCCGGGACACCGAGGAACGGACGGAGGGCGCGTCCACGCCGACCGCGGCCAGGAGCCGGATCAGCTCGGCGACGGGCACCGGGCCGGGCATGAAGCGACCGTACGCGCCGTAGAGCGTGACGATGAGGGACCTGGGGGCGTGCTGCTCGGACACGTTGATCATTTTAGGTCGTCGGCGTCACTGCCGGTCACCTTCGGTGCGCAGGCGGAACCGCTGGAGTTTGCCGGTGGCGGTGCGGGGGAGGGCGTCGAGGAAGACGAACTCGCGGGGGCATTTGTAGGGCGCGAGTTCGGACTTGAGGAAGGCGCGCAGGGCCTCCGGGTCGCGCGGGGCGCCGTCGCGCAGCACGGCGTAGGCGACCACCACCTGTCCGCGGGCCTCGTCCGGGCGGCCGACGACCGCCGTCTCCACCACGTCCGGGTGGCGCAGCAGCGCGTCCTCCACCTCCGGTCCGGCGATGTTGTACCCGGCGGAGATGATCATGTCGTCGGCGCGGGCCACATAGCGGAAGTAGCCGTCGGGCTCGCGGACGTAGGTGTCGCCGGTGATGTTCCAGCCGCCGCGCACGTACTGCCGTTGCCGCGGGTCGGCGAGATAGCGGCAGCCCACCGGACCGCGCACGGCGAGCAGACCGGGCTCGCCGTCGGGCACCGGCGTGCCGTGCGCGTCCTGCACCCGCGCCTGCCAGCCCGGTACCGGAACGCCCGTGGTGCCCGGCCGGATGTGCTCGTCGGCTGCGGAGACGAAGATGTGCAGCAGCTCGGTCGCGCCGATGCCGTTGATGACGCGCAGTCCGGTGCGCTCGTGCCAGGCCCGCCAGGTGGCCGCGGGCAGGTTCTCGCCGGCCGACACACAGCGCCGTAGCGACGAGACGTCGTGGCCGTCGAGCTGCTCCAGCATGGCGCGGTAGGCGGTCGGGGCGGTGAACAGGACCGAGACACGGTGGCCGGCGATCGCGGGGAGCAGCTGGCGGGGGCCGGCCTGTTCCAGGAGCAGGGAGCTGGCGCCGGCCCGCATCGGGAAGATCACCAGGCCGCCCAGGCCGAAGGTGAAGCCGAGCGGGGGAGAGCCGGTGAAGACGTCGTCCGCGCGGGGGCGCAGCACATGCCGCGAGAAGGTGTCCGCGATCGCCAGCACGTCCCGGTGGACGTGCATGCACCCCTTCGGACGGCCCGTGGTGCCCGAGGTGAACGCGATCAGGGCCACGTCGTCGGCCGCGGTGTCGACCGCCGGGTACGGCGTGCCGGGGCCGGGGCGGTGCAGGAGGTCGTCCGGGCCGTCACCGCCGTACGTCGTGATCCGCAGCCCGGGTACGTCGGCCTTCGCCAGGTCCTCCACCGACCGGATGTCGCACAGCGCGTGCCGCACCAGGGCGATCTCGCACATGGTGGCCAGCTCCTGCGCGCGCTGCTGGGCGAGCACGGTGACCGCGATCGCGCCCGCCTTCAGCACGGCCAGCCAGCAGGCGGCGAGCCAGGGTGTGGTTGGGCCGCGCAGCAGCACCCGGTTGCCCGGGACCACGCCCAGGTCGCCGGTGAGTATGTGCGCGATCCGGTCGACGCGCGCACGCAGTTCGCCGTACGTCCAGGTGGGCCCGTCCGGGGTGTGGAAGACCGGCCGGTCCGGGTCGGCGTGCGCCAGGAGTTCGGCGGCACAGTTCAGCCGGTCGGGGTAGTGCAGCTCCGGGAGGTCGAACCGCAGCTCGGGCCATTCCTCCGGCGGCGGCAGATGATCGCGCGCGAAGCTGTCGACATGGGCCGAGCGATGCATGGCGGTTCGCCCCCTTGCCGTGACAAACGTCGAGACGGGCGTCGTGGTGGGCACCGGCGTCCTGGCGGGCTCGCGATTCGAGCGTATCGTGTTGGTGACGGCAGTCAAGCTTGCGCGATAACGTCGGTAGGAGTGGAGTCGGGAGCGGGCCAAAGGGGATGCCCGGGCGATGACGACTGGGCAGAGCCGTGATGGCGAGTGGGGGCGGGGCTGTGGTGGTCTCGTCCCGGATGACAGTGGGGCGGAGCCGCGGTGGTTCCGGCCCGGACCGCGAACGGGAAGGGTCAGGGTGGCCCGGACCGGAGGGAGGACCGGCAGTGCCCGCATTCTCGCTCGAACCGCAACAGACCGCCTGGTGTGCCGAGTTGCGCGCGATGGCCGCCGAACGGCTGCGGCCGCTCGCCGACAAGGGTGAGCCGGGGCACGTCAACCGGCCGCTCCTCGCCGAGCTCGGCCGACTCGGGCTGCCGGCGCGGCTGTTCGGCTCCGGGGCGCTGGAGCTGTGCCTGATGCGGGAGTCGCTCGCCCAGGCCTGTACCAAGGCCGAGACCGCCCTCGCCCTGCAAGGCCTGGGCGCCCACCCGGTGCACGCCCACGGCAGCCCCGCCCAGCGCGAGCGCTGGCTGCCCCGGGTCGCCGACGGCAGCGCGGTCGCCGCCTTCGCGCTGAGCGAGCCGGGGGCCGGTTCGGACGCGGCCGCGCTGTCCCTCGCGGCCGAGCCCGACGGGAGCGGCGGCTGGCGGCTCACCGGCGCCAAGTGCTGGATCTCCAACGCCCCCGAGGCCGACTTCTACACCGTCTTCGCCCGCACCACACCCGGCGCCGGCGCCCGGGGCGTGACCGCCTTCCTCGTCCCCGCCGACCGGCCCGGCCTGACCGGCAGCGCACTGGAGATGCTCTCGCCGCACCCCATCGGTGCCCTGGACTTCGACGCCGTACCGGTCACCGCCGCCGACGTGCTCGGCGAGCCGGACCGCGGCTTCGCCGTCGCCATGGGCACCCTCAACCTCTTCCGCCCCAGCGTCGGCGCCTTCGCCGTCGGCATGGCCCAGGCCGCGCTCGACGCGACGGTCCGGCACACCCGTCACAGGGAGGCCTTCAACGGCACGCTGCGGGACCTTCAGGCCGTCTCCCACCAGGTCGCCGAGATGGCCCTGCGCACCGAGGCGGCCCGGCTGATGGTGTACGCGGCGGCCACGGCGTACGACCGGGGCGCCGCCGACGTGCCCGGGCGTGCCGCGATGGCCAAGCTGCTGGCCACCGAGACCGCGCAGTACGTCGTCGACACCGCCGTCCAGCTGCACGGCGCCCGCGCCCTGCGCCGCGGCCACCTCCTCGAACACCTCTACCGCGAGGTGCGCGCCCCGCGCATCTACGAGGGCGCGAGCGAGGTCCAACGGGGCATCATCGCCAAGGAGTTGTACGCCACGGCGGACAAGGAGGACCGGTGACCACCGAGCGCGTCAACCCGCCCGGGCTGTCCCCGCCCACGGGCTTCTCGCACGCCGTCGTCGCCTCCGGCTCCCGCGTGGTGTTCCTCGCGGGCCAGACCGCCCTCGACGCCGACGGCAAGGTCACCGGCGACACGCTGCCCGAGCAGTTCGAGCGCGCCCTCGGCAACCTCCTCGCGGCCCTGCGCGCGGCCGGCGGCACCCCCGCCGACCTGGCCCGCGTCACCGTCTACGCCACGGACGTCGCCGCGTACCGCGCCCACGCCGGACAACTGGGCCGGATCTGGCGGGACTTGGCGGGCCGGGACTATCCGGCAATGGCCGTCGTCCAGGTCGTACGGCTGTGGGACGAGCAGGCGCTGGTGGAGCTGGACGGCTTCGCGGTGCTGCCGTAGCCGGCCGTGTCGCCGGAGCCTGCCGGCCGTATTGCCGTAGCCGGCGGAGTGAGCCGTGGCGCAGCCGTTCAGGCTGCGACGGCCGGCCGCTCCGCCGGGACCCGGCACGGCGGGACCACGCTGCCGTCCGGGTGCAGTTCGCCGCTGTCGTCGAAGACGATCGAGCCGTCGCACAGCAAGGTCCAGCCCTGCTCGGGGTGGGCGGCCACCGGGTGCCGCCGGCCGGGACCGGACGCGGGGCACGAGGACCGGTTGGAGCACATGGCGCACCTCCACATCGGGGTGTGAGGGGCCGGCGGATGCGGCCGCCGCCCGTCATGCATAGACCATGCTCTCCTCGTGAACGTCCCGGAACCGTGTGCCGTGAAGCGTGACAACACCCGGACAACTCCCGGACGGTTCCATGACGCGCCACCGTTGGAGTGACGATCACACCCGGCGGCGCGACCGCCCGGTACCAGTGGAACCCACGACCCCACGGAACCGGGAGGTATCCCATGCCCGTACGCCCCGCCCTCGCCACGGCCCTCGCGGCCGCCGCCCTGCTGTGTGCCGCCGTCGGCCCGGCCGTCGCCGACCAGTCCGAGACCGTGACCGTCGATCCGAACGGCCGTATCGACGAGGACGGCACCATCACCCTCTCCGGCACCTACCGCTGCAGCTCCGCCACCGGCCTCGCCTTCGTCAGCTCCTCGATCAGCCAGGGCGACCGCAACGTCGTGTACCCCATCGGCGGCACCACCGCCCAGTGCGACGGCGCCGAGCACCGGTGGGAGAACTCCGGCACGATCTCGCAGAAGACCCTCAAGGCCGGCAAGGCCCACGTACAGGCCACGGTCACGGAACTGCGCGCCGGTGGACTCCTGCTGCTGCCGGCCTTTCACGCCGTCGAGGAGCAGGACGTCAAGCTCACCAAGGAGTGACGCAGCCCGCCGCGCCGAGCGACCCGGCACACCCTCCGGTGCCGGGCAGCCCGGCACCGGAGGAGGAGGGTTCCGTACCGGTTCCGGCGGGCCGGCCGCGGCCGAGCGGCGGCACCGGCCGGGAGTTCAGGCGCGGTCCGGTCCGTCCAGGTCCGGAGGAGTCCCGCCCCGCCGGACCACCGGGGCGCCCACCACCGGGGTGCCCGGCCGGCGCAGGGCGGCCACGAACTTGTAGCGCGAACCCCGGTAGACCGAGCGCACCCACTCCACCGGTGTGCCCTCCGCGTCCCGTGAGTGCCGGGACAGCAGCAGCATCGGCAGCCCCACGTCGGTGGCGAGCAGCTGTGCCTCGCGCGGGGTCGACAGCGAGGTCTCGATGGTCTCGTCGGCCTCCGCGAGATGGACGCCGTACACCTCGGCGAGCGCCGTGTACAGCGACGGATAGGTGGCCAGGGACGAGCGCAGGCCGGGAAAGCGGCGCGCGGACAGGTGGGTCGTCTCGATCGCCATGGGATCGCCGCTGGCCAGCCGCAGCCGCTCGATGCGCAGCACCCGTTCGCCGATCCGGATGCCGAGCAGGCCCGCGAGCCGCTCGTCGGCCGGCACCTCCCCGATGTCCAGCACCTGCGAGGCGGGCGTGAGGCCCTGTGCCCGCATGTCCTCGGTGTGCGAGGTGAGCTGGAGCGTGCGGTACAGCTTGGGCTGGGCGACGAAGGTGCCCTTGCCCTGGATCCGGTCGAGCCGGCCCTCGCCCACGAGTTCCGTGAGCGCCTGCCGGACGGTGGTCCGGGAGGTGTCGAACCGGACGGCGAGCAGCCGCTCGGCCGGCATGGCCGAGCCGGGCTGCAGCTCCTCGGCCATGGCGAGCAGTCGCTGTTTGATCCGGTAGTACTTCGGCACGCGCGCGCTGCTGACGTCGGTGGTCATGCCTGCCTTCCCGGCTGTATGAGGTGACCTCCCGTTATAGCGACCCGTCACCCATTGGTCTAGTCCAACTCGCCAAGCCCGGAAAAAAGAGGACGGATGCCCTCCGGTGACGTTCTCGTAACGGCCGGAATCGGCTTCCAGGGCCACCCTTGACACTCCGAAAGGTCTAGGCCAAGCTCCACCGTACTGGTCTACACCATTAGTGGCCAGGTCCCGAGCCCTACGTGCAACAGCGTCGTACGCAGGTCACCGCCGAGGGCGTGGGGGGTTAGTGGCATCCCTGAGGAGGGTGGCGTGAAGCGCAAGCTCGCTGCCGCGATCGTGATCGCGGGCATGATGGTCTCCGTTGCGGCGTGTGGCGGAAACGACGGCAAGGACAGCGGCAAGGACGCGGGACCGGACAGCTGGAAGGGCCAGACGCTGACGGTCTGGACCATGGACGGCTCCGCGCCGCCGCAGTGGAGCAAGGACGTCCAGGCCGCCTTCGAGAAGAAGACCGGCGCCAAGCTGAAGTTCGAGACCCAGAAGTGGGACGGGATCCAGCAGAAGATCACCACCGCCCTCTCCGAGGACAACCCGCCGGACGTCCTGGAGGTCGGCAACACCCAGACCCCCGCCTACGCGGCCACCGGCGGCCTCGCCGACCTCGCCGACGTCAAGAAGGAGATCGGCGCCGACTGGACGCCGTCGGTCTCCCAGTCCTCCGTGTACGAGGGCAAGCAGTACGCCGCCCCCTGGTACTTCGCCAACCGTGTCGTCATCTACAACAAGGCCATCTGGGCCAAGGCCGGCATCAAGTCCGCCCCGAAGACCCGCGACGAGTTCTTCAAGGACCTGGACACCATCGGCAAGAAGACCGACGCCGAGCCCCTCTACCTGCCCGGCCAGAACTGGTACTTCCTCGACGGCCTGATCATCGGCCAGGGCGGCGACCTGGTGAAGAAGCAGGGCGACAAGTACGTCTCCAACCTCGCCGACCCGAAGGTCGCCGCCGCCATGGAGACCTACAAGAAGTACGCCTCCTACTCCAAGGCCCCCAAGGACAAGGACGAGGCCACCCCGCAGCAGGCCCAGGTCTTCGCCAAGGGCAAGACCGGCGCGTTCATCGGCATGGGCTGGGAGGCCGCCACCGCCATCCAGGCCAACAAGTCCATCGAGAAGGACCTCGGCTACTTCACCATCCCGGGCGCCACCGCCGACAAGCCCGAGGGTGTCTTCCTCGGCGGCTCCAACCTGGCCGTCGCCCAGAACAGCAAGAAGCAGTCGCTGGCCAAGGAGTTCCTGAAGATCGCCCTGTCCGACCAGTACGAGGGCGAACTGGCCAAGCTCAGCGGCATCGTCCCGAACAAGATGTCCCTGGAGAGCAACGTCAAGGGCAACCCCGCCGCCGAGGCCGCCGCGCCCGCCGCCGCGGGCGGTGGCACCACCCCGCTGATCCCCGCGTGGGCCGCGGTGGAGAACACCCCGAACCCGATCAAGTCCTACATGACCTCCGTGCTCAACGGTAAGTCCCCGGCGGACGCAGCCAAGGACGTCGAGGGCGAGATCAACAAGCGGCTGGCCCAGCAGAACTGATGACCCGCCGGGGGCGCCCGTCGTGCGCCCCCGGCCCGGTCGTCCGTACGGCCGGTTCGGCCATGGAAGAGATGGCAACTCATGTCAGTGCAGACCCAAGGCACGGACACGGCCGGGGAGCCCGCTGTCCGCAAGGCCCGGATACCAGGGCCGCCGCGGGGTGCGGATGGTGACTCCGGGTCCCCCTCCCGCCGCGGTGCCGCCGCCCCCTACCTGCTCCTGCTGCCCGCGCTGCTGGCCACCGTGGTCCTGCTCGGCTGGCCCCTGGTCAAGAACGGCATGCTGTCGTTCCAGAACCTCAACCCGCGGCAGCTCATCCAGCACCTCACCGAGTGGAACGGCGTCGAGAACTACCGGCAGGTGCTGTCCGAGCCGGAGTTCTGGCACGTCGTCGAGCGCACGGTCTTCTTCACCGCCGCCAACGTCGTGCTCATCATGGTGCTCGGTGCCCTGATCGGGCTGCTGCTGGCCCGGCTCGGCAAGCGGATGCGGCTGCTGCTCATGGTGGGCCTCGTCCTGGCCTGGGCGATGCCCTACGTCGCCGCCACCACCGTCTACCAGTGGCTGTTCGCCCAGCGCTTCGGCGTCGTCAACTGGGTCCTGGACAAGCTCGGCTGGCACTCCATGGCCGACTACAACTGGCTGGGCAGCCAGTTCTCCACGTTCTCGGTGGTCGTCCTGCTGATCGTGTGGCAGTCCGTCCCCTTCGTGGCGATCAACCTGTACGCCGCCACCACCACGATCCCCAAGGAGCTGTACGAGGCCGCGTCCCTGGACGGCGCCGGCGCCTGGCAGAGCTTCACCTCGGTGACCCTGCCGTTCCTGCGGCCCTTCCTGTACGCCACGACCTTCCTCGAGGTCATCTGGGTCTTCAAGGCGTTCACGCAGATCTTCGCGATCAACCAGGGCGGCCCGGACCGCCTCACCGAGACCCTGCCGATCTACGCCTACGTCGAGGGCGTCGGCAACCAGCACTTCGGAGTCGGCGCGGCGATCTCCTTCCTGACCATCCTGGTGCTGCTCGTCATCACCTCGTACTACCTGCGCATGGTGCTCAAGCAAGAGGAGGACGAGCTGTGAAGCGCTCGCTCTTCGGCCGTATCTGGCCCAACGCGACCGCCGTCATCCTCTTCGCCGGCTTCGTGTTCCCCGTCTACTGGATGTTCGCCACGGCCTTCAAGCCGACCGGCGACATCATCGCCGAGAACCCGGTGTGGTTCCCGACGAACGTCACCCTCGGCCACTTCAAGAAGGCGATCCACGCCGACCACTTCTGGACCCTGGTCGCCAACTCCGTCACCGTCACGGTCCTGTCGGTCGTCTTCTCGCTGGTCATCGCCCTGCTCGCCGCCTTCGCGCTCGCCCGGATGCGGTTCAGGGGCCGGCGCGGGCTCATCGTGACGTTCATGCTGGCGCAGATGGCCCCCTGGGAGGTCATGATCATCGCCATCTACATGATCGTCCGCGACAACGACATGCTGGACAGCCTGGTCCCGCTCACCGTCTTCTACACGATGATGGTGCTGCCGCTGACCGTCCTGACGCTGCGCGGCTATGTGGCCGCCGTACCCAAGGACCTGGAGGAGGCGGCCATGGTCGACGGCTGCACCCGCTTCCAGGCCTTCGTCCGGGTCATCTTCCCGCTGCTGGCCCCCGGCCTCATGGCCACCTCGCTGTTCGGGTTCATCACCGCCTGGAACGAGTTCCCCCTCGTCCTGATCCTCAACAAGGACATCGAGAAGCAGACGCTGCCGCTGTGGCTCTCGCAGTTCCAGACCGCCTTCGGCGACGACTGGGGCGCCACGATGGCCGCCTCGTCCCTGTTCGCGCTGCCCATCCTGATCCTCTTCATCTTCCTGCAACGCAAGGCTGTCAGCGGTCTGACCGACGGCGCCGTGAAGGGATGACCCGGCCGATGACCACATTCGCCACCACTGGGTCCGACAGCGGCTCCGCCGCGGGCGACACCCTCACCCGGGACGCCCTCGCGGTCCTCCAGCCGGGGTTCGACGGCACCACCGCGCCCGACTGGGTGCGCCGCCGCCTCGGCGAGGGCCTCGCCTCCGTCGCCCTGTTCGGCCGCAACGTCGTCACCGAGGAGCAAGTCACCGCGCTCACCGCGCAGTTGAGGTCGGAGCGGGACGACCTGCTCGTCGCCATCGACGAGGAGAGCGGCGATGTCACCCGCCTCGACGTGCGCACTGGCTCCTCCTTCCCCGGCAACCACGCCCTCGGCGCCGTCGACGACCCCGGCCTCACCCGGGCCGTCTCCCGCGAGCTGGGCCGGCGCCTGGCCTCCTGCGGCGTCAACTTCGACTGGGCGCCGTCCGCGGACGTCAACGCCAACCCCGACAACCCGGTCATCGGCGTGCGCTCCTTCGGCGCGAGCACCGACCTGGTCGCCCGGCACACCGCCGCCTGGGTCGAGGGCCTGCAGTCCACCGGCGTCGCCGCCTGCACCAAGCACTT
Organism: Streptomyces sp. NPDC001709; assembly: GCF_053596375.1. Lineage (NCBI taxonomy): Bacteria > Bacillati > Actinomycetota > Actinomycetes > Kitasatosporales > Streptomycetaceae > Streptomyces > Streptomyces sp. NPDC001709. The sequence goes on from NZ_JBSFGB010000002.1 coordinate 249,863, forward strand.
CCCGGGCCACGGCGACACCAACGTCGACTCCCACCACGCCGTACCCCGCATCGACGTCGACGCCGCCACCCTCCACGAGCGCGAACTGCCCCCGTTCCGCGCGGCCATCGCCGCAGGCACCCGGGCCATCATGAGCGCGCACATCCTCGTCCCCGCCCTCGACCCCGACCGGCCGGGCACCCTCTCCCGCCGCATCCTCACCGAGCTGCTGCGCGAGGAACTCGGCTACCAGGGCCTGATCGTCACCGACGGCATGGAGATGCGCGCGATCTCCGGCACCTACGGCCTGGAGCACGGCGTGGTCCTCGCGATCGCGGCCGGCGCCGACGCCATCTGTGTCGGCGGCGGACTGTGCGACGAGGACACCGTGCTGAACCTCAGGGACGCGCTCGTGGCCGCCGTACGCTCCGGCGAACTGCCCGAGGAACGGCTAGCCGACGCCGCCGCCCGGGTGCGCGACCTGGCCGGGTGGACGGTCCGGGCCGCGAGCGGCGCGGCGAACACCGAGCCGAACCCCGAGATCGGCCTGGTCGCGGCCCGCCGCGCGCTGCGCGTGACCCGCGCCGGCGCCGCCGCAGCGCTGAACGCACCTGTGTACGTCGCCCAGTTCGAACCGGCCCGCAACATCGCCGTCGGCGACCAGACCCCCTGGGGTGTGGCCGCCGAGCTGCAGCGGCTGCTGCCCGGCACCGACTCCGGCTCCTTCACCGGTGAGGGTGCCGGCTCGGAGGCCCTGGTGGCGGCCGACGGCCGCCGCATCGTCGCCGTGGTCCGCGACGAACACCGGCACGAGTGGATGCGCTCCGCCCTCGACACCCTGCTCGCCGCCCGCCCCGACACCGTCGTCGTGGAGATGGGCCTGCCGCAGGCCGCCCCGCGCGGTGCCCTGCACATCGCCACCTATGGCGCCGCCCGGGTCTGCGGTGTGGCGGCGGCGGAGGCCGTCGTCGCGGGCTGACCCCACGGGAACACGGGCCGCCCGCCGGAGCGGGCGGCCCGCTTGATCTTGCTCTTTTCCCGGATCCCAACCGCACCTTGTGTTCCAGAGGAATCGCATGCAAACGCCCCACCTCCACCCCCACCTCCACCGAGCCGCCTCCGCGCGCCCCTACTTCAGCGCCGACGGCGAGACCTACCTCACGCCCACCCCACTGCGCCACATCGAGAAGTCCCAGCCCCTCAGGGTGCTCTCGGAAGAGGACTTCGCCTTCTGGCAGACGTACGGCTATGTCGTCGTCCGCGAGGCCATCACCCCCGGCGAGGCCAAGCAACTCCTCGACTTCGCCTGGCAGTTCCAGGGCCTCGACCCGGACAAGCCCGACACCTGGTACGACGAGCCGGAGTTCCGCTCCGAACTCGACCGGCACCTCTTCATCTACGGGTTCGTCGAGGCCTACCACCACCAGCTCATCTGGGACAGCCGCCAGACCCGGCGGGTCCACGACGCGTTCGTGGACGTGTGGGACTGCGAGGAGCTGTGGGTCACCCTGGACCGGCTGGGCCTCAACCCGCCCAACATGCGCACCCGTTCGCGCTCCCTGATCGAGCCCACCGACGAGGGCTTCGACATCGAACTGCACTGGGACGTCGACACCACCCTCGCCGTGCTCCCGCAGCGCGTCCAGGGCATCATCGCCCTGGGCGACACCCGGCCCGAACTCGGCGGCTTCCAGTGCGCCCCGGAACTCTTCCGCCGCTTCGAGGAGTGGCGCGTGGCCCAGCCGGCCGGCCGCGACCCGGTCCGGCCCGGGACCGACCGCGCCGAGTTCCCCGTGGTCCGCCCCGACCTCCAGGCCGGCGACCTGCTCATCTTCAACGGGCTGCTGGCGCACGGCGTGGCACCGAACCTCTCTGACAACGCTGTCCGAGCCGTCCAGTACCTGTCGATGATGCCCGCCCTGGAGGAGCACACGGCGCTGCGCGACTCCCGGATCGAGTCCTGGCGCACCCTCGCGACCCCCACCTGGAACGCCACCCTCCTCGGCGACGCCCGCGAGCCGGAGGCCCACCGCTACGGGCCCGCCACACTCACCCCGCTCGGCAGAAGGCTGCTCGGACTGGACTCCTGGACCACCGCCGCGGAAGAGGCCCCGTGAACCGCATCTGCCTCTGCCTGCCCACCAACCGGCCCTGCTCCGCCACCATCACCGCCCTCGGCGCCGAGGCCGCCTACGCCGCCCGCCACTTCGACGCCGACGTCCAGCTGCTCGTCCTCGACTCCTCCGGCGACCGAACCCGCGCCGAGCACGCCCGGGCCGTAGCCGCCCTGCCCCCAGCACCCCACGTCACCGTCCACCACCTCGACGAGGACGCCCAGCGCGCCTTCCTGCGCCGGACCATCGACCGGGCCGGCCTGCCCGCCCCCGACCGCCTCCTGCGCCTGATGCTCCCGCCCGCCGTGTCCTACGGCGCCTGCACCAACCGCGCCTTCCTGCTGGCCGCCGCCCTCGGCTGCGACTCGCTGCACCGCAGGGACTCCGACAGCACCTACCAACTCCACGCCGGACAGCCGGTGTTCCCCGTCCACCACGAACTGCCCTGGCTGGGCAGGACCGCCGCCGAGGCCACGGCCGCCGGTCTGCGCACCGACCTCGACCGGACACGGCTGCGCCGCCCGGTGTCCCTCGCCGGAGCCTCCTTCATCGGTGAACTCTCCGTCGACATCGGGGAGATACGGCGGCTGGACGAGGGGATCTACCACGACGTCGTCGGCCTCTGGGCGCCCGGCGGCTGGCCGGAGGAGCGCAAACGGGAGCTGGTCGAGGAGTCCTTCACCGGCGCGGGCACGGCACCCTTCACCGGCGACCGGGCGACGCTCACCGTGGTCGATCCCATGCGCGTCGACATGTGCAACATCGCCTTCGACCGCGCGGTCTACGAACGGATCCCGCTGCCACCCGCCACCGACACCATCGGCAGCGACTACTTCCTCCTCCACGTGGTCCACGACGCCGGCCTCCCCGGCATCCTGCACAACCGCCACATCGAGAACTTCCACACCCCCGAACGCCGCACCGACACCGGCTTCCCGGCCTACCAGCGCCGGTTCGTGAAGTTCCTGCTGTCGATGCTCTACTTCCACGACGTCTACGACCGGATGGCCGCGGAAGGCGCGGGGCTCCTGGATGAGCGGGATCAGGTGCGGGCCGACCGGATCGTGGAGTTCCTGCGCGAGAGCACAGCCCTGGACCGCGCCGAGAACGTCTGGCGCCTGGACCGGATCGACACCGCGTATCGCAAGCTCGGCGGCCGGTACGCGACGTTTGCGGAGCAACTGACCTTAGGACGGGCGCGGTTGATGGACCAGGCGGAGCGGGACATGGCGGAGTTCGCTCACCTGATCGAGGCCTGGCCGGCACTGATCGAAGCAGCCCGCACATGAGCGCCCCACAGGGGCGCGGGGCCCTGTCTGATATGCGGCTACCGCCGCGCGGGCGCGATCAACCACGACGAAGCCGCAGCAGACCACTCGGCGAACCCCTCGCCCCCCAACTTGCCGCAGCCGAATCCGACCGCATCATCTACGACCTGACCGGCATAGAGCACCAATACGACACGCTTCTGGGCGAGCTGCCCGGCATCGACATCCGCTTCGCACTCAAGGCCTGCCCCGTGGACGAAGTCCTGCGCTGCCTGACCGCCAGAGGCACCGGGTTCGACGCGGCAAGCCCCGCCGAAATCACCCAGGCCCTCCACGCCGGCGCGCAGCCGAACCGCATCCACTACGGCAACACCATCAAGTCCGACCACGACATCTCCCAAGCCCACCGCCTAGGTGTCCGCACGTTCGCCACAGACAGCATCGAAGACGTCACCGCCATCGCCGCACACGCCCCAGGGGCACGGGTGTTCTGCCGCCTGGCCACCGGAGGTGACGGCGCCCTGTGGGGCCTGAACCGCAAGTTCGGCTGCGCCCCCGACCACGCCGTCCGGGTGCTGGCCACGGCCCGCGCGGCCGGTCTCACCCCGGCCGGCCTGTCCGTGCACGTCGGTTCCCAGCAGATGACCGGCGAGGGCTGGCAGCAGGCCCTCGACACCCTCGCCGGGACACTGACGGCGCTGGCCGGGCGGGGGATCGTACTCGACCACGTCAACCTCGGCGGCGGCCTGCCCGCGCTCGGCTACCAGGACCGCCACGGCAACCCCCTCGACCCGCCCCTGGACAAGATCTTCACCGTGCTCCGCGAGGGCATGGACCACCTGCGCGACCTCACCTCCTCGCCGCTCGACTTCGTCATGGAACCCGGCCGCCACCTGGTGGCCGACCACGGCGCCGTCCGCGCCCACGTCTCCCGCCTGACCCGGCGCCGGCAGCCGGACGGGACCGAGGCCCACTGGCTCTATCTGAGCTGCGGCAAGTTCAACGGACTTTATGAAATGGACCAGTTGACGCACCGGATGGTCTTCCCGGACCACCCCGGCACAGAGGAGTACATCCCCGCGATCGTCGCCGGCCCCACCTGTGACAGCGACGACGCCTACGGCGACGGGCGGCACCCGGTGCTGGTGCCGCGGTCCGTCACCTCCGGGGAGCCGGTCTGGATCCTGTCCGCCGGTGCCTACGCCACCAGCTACATGACCCAGGGGTTCAACGGCATCAGCCCGCTGCCGTGCGTCTGCGTACGCGGCCAGGAAGGACAGCACTGACATGACACACCTCATACGGGGCATCACCGAGGCCGACTGGCCCCAGGTCGTGGCCCTGGAGGCGGAGGCGTACGCGGACACCTCGCTCACGGAGGGCGAGGCCGCGCTGCGCTCCCGGGCCGCGGCGGGCACCTGCTTCGTCCTGGACCTCGACGGCCGGATCGCGGGCTACGTACTGGCCCTGCCCTACCCCAGATTCAGCTACCCCGACCTGTCCCGGCCCGACAAGACCCCCCACTGCTCCGCCAACCTGCACCTGCACGACCTCCTCGTCACCGCGCCCCTGCGGCGCAGAGGCCTCGGCACCCGTATGGCCCGCCACCTGACGGGCATGGCCCGCACCCGCGGTTTCCGGACCATGTCCCTGATCGCGGTCGCCGGCAAGGAACCCTTCTGGCGGGCCAACGGTTACCGCGCCCACCCCGAGGCGCGCCTCCCCGCCGCTTACGGCCCCCGCGCGGTGTACATGTCGGCGCAGCTCACCGCCGTACGGAAGGCGAGCTGATGGGCGCACCCTCGTTCCAGCGCGCCAAGTGGTCGATCGCCGCGCTCTTCTGCTTCCTCGGCTTCCAGTACGGCACCTGGGTCTCCCGCCTCCCCGCCCTGAAGACCCGGCTGGACCTGGGCGCCGGGGAGGTGGGCCTGCTGCTGATGGCCTGCGGGGCCGGTGCCGCGGCCTCCTTCCCGCTCGTCGCCGTCCTGATGCGCCGCCTCGGCTCGCGGCGCCTGTCCCAGGCCTCCGCCCTGTGCCTCGTCGCCGTACTGCCCGCCCTGTCCGCCGTACCGGACTACCCCCTCGCGCTCGCGGCCACCTGCGCCGACGGAATCGCGGTCGGCTGTCTCAACGTCGCCATGAACGCCCAGGGCGCGGCACTGGAGAAGACATACGACCGCACCGCCATGTCCCAGCTGCACGCCACGTTCAGCGCCGGCCTGCTCGCCGCCGCCCTGCTGACCTCCGGTGTGACCACCCTGACCGCGTCCGTCCCGGCGCACTTCACCGTCGCCGGGGCCCTGTTGCTGCTCCTGCCGGCCGGCGCCCGCTCCGGCCTGCTGACCCATACGGAACCGCAGGCCCCGGGCGAGCCGAAGCGGAACCGGCGCCTGACCCGCCCGTCCCGGCCGACCCTGCTGATGGGCTGCGCGATGGCCTTCGGCACGATCACCGAGGGCGCGATGAACGACTGGTCGACGCTCTATCTGAAGGACGTCGTCAGGGCGTCGGCGACGGTGGCGCCGCTGGGCATCGCGGTCGTCTCCGTGATGATGCTGCTGGCCCGGGTGTTCGCCGACGGCTGGCGCACCCGCTGGGGCGACGGGCGGGTGGTCCGGGCCGGCAGCGCGGTGGCCGCCGCCGGCCTGGCCCTCGCCCTGCCGGCCGGCGGGGTGGTCCCGACGCTCCTGGGCTTCGCCTGCGTCGGCCTCGGTGCGGCCGCCGTCACCCCCTGCGTGTACGTCGCGGCCGCAGGTCACGGCTCCGACGCCCTCGCGCTGGTCGCCGCGATGGGCACCACGGGCCTGCTGGCCGGGCCCGCCCTGATCGGCTTCGTCGCGAGCGCGACGAACCTGACCCTGGGCATGGCCACGATCGCCGTCTCGGCCCTCGTCGTCACCCTGGCCGCGACGTGGATTCCCTGGCGGGTCCGGGTGCCGGCGTCCGCCGCGGGCTGACCCGCCCCGGACCGGTCCTCAGCGCGCCGTCGTGTCCCCGGCCAGGACCCCTTCGAGAACCGTGGTGCACGCGGCGTGCAGTTCCGCCTCCAGGTCCATCCCGGCGTCCGGCTGTGCCCACCGGAAGAGCGCGCCGAGATAGACGTCGCGCAGGATGAATCCCACGAGCCGGGCGTCGACCGCGGGGCGGATCTCGCCGCGGTCCTGTCCGGCCTCCACGAAGGCGGCGAACGTGTCGCTCACATACGGCTGTTCGTGCAGCGGGAAGCCCGCCTTCACCCAGGCGGTCAGCAGCGCGCGCGTCTGGTCGGCGTCGCGCAGGCTGATGTCGGCGAGGATGCTCATACAGCGCAGCAGCGCATGGGCGGTGCTCTCCTCGCCGTCCGGCCTGAGGCCCTCGGCGGCGAGCCCGCCGTGCAGGAGCTCGCGGCGGGTCTCCCCCCAGGCCGCGATGACGTCCTCCTTGCGCTGGAAGTGGTTGAAGAACGTGCCACGCGCGACGTCCGCGGCCTCCGTGATCTCGTCGACCGTGGTCTGCTCGTAGCCCTGTCGCGTGAACAGCTCCAGTGCGGAGTCGTAGATGCGGCTGCGGATGCGCAGCTTGTTGCGTTCGCGGCGGCCCGGGGCCACCGACTGCCTCTCTGTCATGTTCGCTCCTGTCACCGGCGTGGCCCCCGTCGGGGAGGGCCGGCCAGGGCCCTCCGCTTTACATGTATCACGATCTATCAATGAGTCATAGTTCATGTTTCCATGGGGGCGGCCTCCGGGAGAGGCCGCCCCCACCGCTCAGCAGGCCGCCGCCAGCCCCTGCGCCAGCGCGTGCAGGGTGCTGTCGCCGAGCAGCCGGGCCAGGGGCATGTCCTGTCCCAGCTCGTCCCGGACGCGGCTGCGCACCTGCGCGGCCGACAGCGAGTCGACGCCGTAGTCGCACAGCCGCCGACGGGTGTCGATGCGTGCCGGACGGGTGCCGACCACCCCCGCGACGATCTCGACGAACCGGGTGGCCGCATCGGCGCGTCCGGAGTCCGCCTCGGTGCGCACGGGCTCCTCGGCGGGGGCCGGTACCGCGCGGAGTGCGCGGGTGGAGCCCGGCGCGGGCGGAGCCGCCGCACCGGTCCGGACCGGCGCCGCCCCGGTCACCCGCACCGCCCGGCGCAGCCGCTGCGCGAGCAGCCCGGGGAGCCGGGTCAGCTCGCCGGTCCCGACGGAACGCAGCGTCCGTACCGACCCGGCGACCAGCGCCTCGGCCGACCGGCGCAGCTCCCACAGCGGGCGCACGGTGGCCGGTCCGGCCGGTGCCGCGCCGAGGCGGCACAGCCGGATCCCCTGGAATTCGGCGAGCGGCCGCCCGTCCGGGTCCAGGACGACCACGTCGGCGCGCGCCGGGGCTCCGCCCCGCTCGGTCCGGAACGTGGCGTGCACCCAGCACTCCGGTGCGAGCGCGTCGCGGAACCGCGCCCGGTCCAGGCCGGTCACCCGGTATCCGGTGTGCGCCGGCACCGATCCGGGGATCGCGGCGAGCAGCGGCAGCAGGCAGGCCTCCCAGGCGGCGGGCCCGGAGATCACGGGGCGGTGCAGCTGCGCCACGGCCTCCCCGTCCCGGCGCCACAGGTGGCGTACGGCGACCAGCGCCGGACTCGGCTCGTAGCCGCGGGTGGCGAGCCCGGCCAGGAACTCGTCCCGGGTGCGGTGCGTACGGCAGCGGTCGAGCGCGGTGTCGAGCCGTTCCCGCCAGGCCGGGGCGGCCCCCGCCGTCGCCCCCGTCCCGGACTCCGTACGGTCCGCGCCGCTGCGCACGGTCGCCGTGAGGCAGAGCGTCCGCGCCGTCCCCGCACCGGCGTACACCTCGGCGGCGAGCGTCCCGCCCCGTGCCTCGGTGTGCACGCGCAGCGCCAGCTCCGCGTGTCCGGTGGGTATCTCGACCAGCTCGTCCGACAGGCGGACGTCCTCGATGGTGACGGCACCGGGATCCGTGGCGGCCGTAGCCGAGGCGACCGCCTCGTGCAGGACGGCCAGATGCACCGCGGGCGGCACGGGAGCCAGCCCGCCGATCCGCACGAACGCCTCGCGCAGGTCGGCGCGGACGTCGGTGGCGGACCGCAGGGGCGCCGGGGGCGGCGGGGCGAGGGGGCGCCGCAGCGGTTCGATGTCCCAGGGGCGGGCGGGCAGCGGGACCCGGCGGACCTCGCCGCGGAACCAGCGCTCCCAGTCGACCCGGCCGCCGTACGCGAAGAAGGCGCCGAGTGACCGGGCGAGCGTCAGGGGTCCGTCCGGGCGGCGGCGGTGCGTGGAGGCGACCACGGTGGGCGCACAGCCGGCTTCCCGCAGGGTGTCGCCGATCGCGCTCTGCAGCAGCGGGTGCGGGCTGATCTCCACGAAGACCGGCGTGTCCTCCTTGGCCAGGTGGCGTATCGCGTCGTGGAAGAGGACCGGCTCGCGCAGGTTGTCCATCCAGTACCGGGCGTCGAGCTCCGGGCCGGTCAGCAGGGCACCGGTCACGGTGGACAGGATCGGGACCTCTGCCTGACGGGGCGTCACATCGGCCAGTAACCGCAGGAGTTCCTCGCGCAGCGGTTCCATGGCGGGGGAGTGGGAGGCGACGTTGACCTGGACCAGGCGGTGGAAGACCTCGCGCCGCTCCAGCCGCGCGGCGATGCGCCGCAGGGCGTCGGTGTCACCGGCCAGGACGCAGGAGCGCGGCGCGTTCTCCGCGGCGACGCACACGGCGCCGCCGTCCTCCGCGATCGCGTCCCGGGCCTGCTGCGGGGAGAGTTCCACGGCCAGCATCGCGCCCCGGCCGGTGACGCTCTGCATCAGCGTGCTGCGACGGCAGATCACGGCCGCCGCGGCGGCCGGGGTGAGTCCGCCCGCGACGGCGGCCGCCGCGGTCTCGCCCATGCTGTGCCCGACGCAGACGTCCGGGTCGACGCCCATGTCGCGCCACAGGGCGGCGAGCGCGACCTGCATGGACCACAGCACCGGCTGCACGGTGGCGACATCGTCGGGGAAGTCGCCGGTGGCGCAGGCCAGCGTCCGCAGCACGGACCGGCCCGTCTCCGCTCGCACCAGCGCGTCGCACTCGGTCAGCGCCCGGGCGAAGGCGGGGCTCGCGGCCCGCAGGGAGCGTTCCATGCCGGTCCACTGGGAGCCCTGGCCGGGGAAGACGAAGGCCGTCGGGCGGGGGCCGCCGAAGCCGGCCTCGCCCATGCCGCCGTGGTCGGTCGGGCGGTCCTCGGCGAGCGCGCGCAGCACCTCGGCCAGTTCGTTGTGGTCGGCGCCGACGGCCCACAGCCGGTAGGGGTGGGCCTGCCGCTTCAGCGCCGCCGTGGCACACACGTCCCACAGCGGCAGGGTGCGCCCGGCGCCGTCCGCGCCGAGGAAGTCGGCGTGGTCCGCCGCCGTGCGCCGCAGCGCGGTGGGCGAGTGGGCGCTCAGCACCAGCAGGTGGGCGGGGCGGCCGGCGGGCAGCTCGGTCGGGCCGTGTGCCGTCACGGCGGGCGGCGCGGGCGCGGCGGCGACCACCACATGGGCGTTGGTGCCGGACAGGCCGAAGGAGCTCACCCCGGCCAGGGCGCGCTCACCACCGGTCTCCAGCCGCCGGTTGGCCGTCACCACCTCCACCGGGCAGTCGTCCTCGGTGAGCAGCGGCTGGGGGTCCCGCAGATGCAGGGAGGCAGGGACGAGCCCGTGGCGGACGACGAGGAGCGCCTTGATGAGACCGGCCACGCCCGCGGCCGCCTCGGTGTGCCCGATGTTGGACTTGACCGAACCGACGGGCAGCCGCCGGCGCACCGGCCCGTCCTCGCGCAGGACCTGGGTGAGCGCGCGCAGCTCGACGGTGTCCCCGACAGGGGTGCCGGTGCCGTGGGCCTCGACGTAGTGGAGCTGGGAGGCGCTCACGCCCGCCGACCGCAGGGCCTCGCGGAGCATGGCCGCCTGGCCGTCGACGGCCGGTTTGATCAGCGAGCCGCCGGCCCGGCCGTCGTTGGTGACGGAGCTGCCCAGCAGGACGCCGAGCACCGGGTCGCCGGCCTCCTCGGCGTCCCGCAGCCGCTTGAGGACCACGACGCCGACGCCTTCGCTGCGGACGAACCCGTCGGCGTCGCTGTCGCCGAACTTGCACCGGCCGTCCGGCGAGAGCATGCCGCCCTGCGAGAAGGCGACGGCGTCCCGCGGCGAGAGGATGATGTTCGCGCCGCCGGCGATGGCCAGATCGGTCTCGCCGGACAGCAGGCTCTGGCGCGCCATGTGGACCGCGGCCAGGGACGAGGAGCAGGCGGTGTCCACGGTCATGCTGGGACCGCGCAGGTCGAGGTCGTAGGAGATGCGTCCGGCGGCCATGGCGCGGAAGTGGCTCCCGGTGGCTTCGCGCAGGGTGTGCGCGGCCAGGCTGTCCTCACCGGCCGGCCGGCCCGCGTAGTCCGCCGTGGCCTGGCCGATGAAGACCCCGGCCGTGCTGCCCCGTATGTCGGGTGCGGGGATGCCCGCGGCGTCGAGGGCCTCCCGGACCACCATCAGCAGCAGCCGGTGCTGCGGGTCCATGGTGAGGGCCTCGGCCGGGGAGATGCCGAAGAAACCCGGGTCGAACCCGAACGGGTCCGGCACGAAGCCGCCGTGCCGGGAGACCGTACGACCGGGGGTGCGCGCGGCCGGGGCGTAGTGGGCTGAGACGTCGAAGCGTTCCGGTGGGATCGGCGTCACCGCGTCGACGTTGCCGACCAGTCCTGCCCAGAACTCCTCGATGTTCCGGGCCTGCGGAAAGCGGCACCCCATCCCTATGACGGCTATCGGCGTTTCCGTGCGCTCTGCACCCATCAAGAAATCCCCCTCGCGTGTGGGTGGTGAGTGTCACGTCCTTCTTGATCGATCGTAGTCTAAACATGTACTCAAGCTCAAGCATCTTCTAGGATGCATGAAATACGTGGTCTCCGATACAAAAAAAGACTCTAGACCAAATCAGGACTCTGGTTTAGTGTGGCGGTACGGCGGCTGCCGTACCTGAGCAAGGAGGGGTGAGCTCTGTTGGATCACCACACGCCGGGGGTCACAGCCGTGCGGGAGGCGGCGGACACGGACACGCTGGCCTTACTGCTCCGCCGCGCCGCACGGCTGCCGCACCTGGCATCCCGGTACGCCCCCTTTCTGGGCGAAGGGGCGGCGCCGGCGCTGACGGACCTGCCGGTGATGACACGGGAAGACCTCGCGCGGGCCACCGAGGAGGCGCTGAGCCGGCCGGACGGCGCGGGTCCGGCGCTGCTGTGGGCGGACGGGGGCACGCTAGCCGATCCGGCCCTGACCCTGCTGCCCGCGGACATGTTCGCGCCGGACGTGCGCACGGTGTGGAACCCGTTGCGTCCGGCCGACGTCCTGGCCAATCTCCATCCGCCGGGCCGCCTCAGCCAGGACCACTACTTCTGCAACCATCTCGCCGCGGAGTCCGGCGCGACCGCACTGGCCCTCGGCCGGCTGCCCGACGGGGGCCACGAGGACTGGCTGGACCTCCTCGCCAGGCTCGGCGTCACCGCGGTGGCGGCCCCGCCGGAGGCCATGCAGCGGCTGCTCTCCGGCACCGCGGCCGGTCGCCCGGTGCCCTGGCTGCGCACCCTGCTGCTGGGCGGGGCGACCCACGACACCACTCCGGACTGGCTGATCGCCGAGCGTTTCCCGTACACGGAGGTCTGGCGCCTGTACGGGACACCGAGCACCGGGGCGATCGGCCACCGCGGCCCGCAGTGTCTGCTGGACGTCTACCACCCGCTCCCGCATCAGCACGTGGAGTTCGCCGACGGACGGCTGCTGGTGACCTCGATGCACCCGGCCCGCAACCCGCCGCTGATCCGTTACCGGACCCCGGACCGCGGCGAGCCGGCCACCTGCACCTGCGGGCTGCCGGGCCCGGCCCTGCGGGTCTTCGGGAGTGCGGCGCCGTACGCCCGCCTCAACGGCCGGGCCGTGTCCGCCCAGGAGCTGGTCTGCCTGGCGGTGGCCACGGGAGAGGTCACCGCCGCGCAGGTCGCGGTGGGCCGGGAGGAACGGCTGCAGCTGCGCGTTCGGTTGGCGCCCGGCGTCCCCGACGACCACCACACCCACGCCTGGATCAGGTTCCGGGTGCTGGAGGGCCATCTGACGCTGGCCGCGTGCGTCGACGAACGGCCGGACGCGTTCGAGGTGGTGGCGGTGGAGGAACTCGACGGCACCGCCGTGCTGGTCACCGAGGACGCGTGAGCCGGCGTACCGCCGTAAGACCCCCTGCGGGAACCCACGCACGACCCACGCACCACCCACGCAGGACTCATCGCAGGACTCATTGCAGAACTCACGCAGAACTCATGCAGGACTCATGCAGGAAAGGACCCTTCATGACCGAGCAGTTCACGTTCCGGCAGACCCTCGCGGCCCAGAGCGCCGCCACGCCGCAGGCCGACGACGAGATCCTCGTCGCGGTGCGGGCGGTGGCCCCGGAACACGACGAGATGATCAAGGCGGAGCCGCTGCCCGAGGGCTGGCTGCGGGGATGGGACGTCGCCGGGGTGGTGCTGCGCGGCGCCCCCGAGGGCTTCAGCCCGCTGCCCGGTGACCGGATCGTGGGCGTGGCGTCGGCCGGCACGTGGTCGCCGTGCATGGCGATCCCGTCCGAGTACGCCGTGGTCCTGCCCGACCACGTCAGCTTCGAGCAGGCGGCCGCGCTGCGGGTCGCGGTGCTGACCGCGCTGCGCCTGGTCCGGGGCGCCGGGACCGTCTCCGGCCGCAGGGTCATGGTGACCGGGGCCGACCGCGGTATCGGCCGCCTGCTGGTGGAGCTGGCCGCCGCGCTGGGCGCCGAGGTGACCGGCGTGGTCCACGACCCGGCGCGCGGTGCCGAGGTGGCGGAGCTGGGCGCGAGCCGGGTGCTGGACGACCTGGACGGTGTCACCGACACCTTCGACGTGCTCTACGAGGCCGCCTCCGGTGACCTGATGGCGGCGGGCCGGGGGCTGCTCGTGCCGGGCGGCTCGGTCTTCCTGTACGAGTCCTTCGCCGCGCACGGTGCCGACATCGGCTTCTTCCGCTTCTTCGGCGGTCCCGAGCAGGCCGGTCTGCGCCACTTCGTCTTCCGCACGGCCACCCCCGAGGACCTCGAACTGGCCCAGGTTCTCGACCTGCTGACGACGGGTGAGATCTCGCTGGGCCTCGGGGAGCCGGCCGAGCAGGTCGCCTGACCGGCGGGCCGTCCGGAGACGAGGAAGGGGGGTGCGGCCCGCGGGCCGCACCCCCTTCCCGCTGTTCCGGCGGGTCAGCGGGCGCCGAGCCACTCGGTCAGCTCGGAGCGCAGCCGCCCCAGGTCACCCTGGTGACCGTGGGCGGCGATATGGCCGTCGGGCCGCACCAGGTAGTAGCCCTGTGCACCGCAGCCCGTGGAGATCCGCGCGGAGACGGCGGCCAGCGACACGGTCGCCACCTCGGGCCAGGGCGCCGTCACCCCGGCCACCTGCTCGCCCCAGGTCGTGCCGGCGTCGCGGCCGACGACGGCCAGCGTCCAGTCGTGCGGCCGTTCGGCGGGGCCCGCGAAGCCGTGCGGAACGGCCAGTTCACGGGGGAAGACCGCGCCCACGGTCAGGCCCCCGGGCAGCCGGGAGCGCAGCCGGCAGGCGGAGCGGGAGCCGGGGACCTGGGTGGGGCGGGTCGCGGGGTAGGACAGCCGGCGGCCCGCCATCACGGGCGCGTACAGCCGGAACAGCCCGGTGCGCCCGGCGGCCCGGAAGGCCGCGTCCCGTGCCACCACCGCCGAGGGCCGGCGCACCAGCCAGCCGCGCGTCTGGATGTCGGTGTCCCGCACGACGCGCCGCGCCACCGCCGAGCGTTCCGGCCCGTAGGTCGCGAGCAGGGAGGACGGTGCCTGACCCCGGATCACCGCGGCCAGCTTCCAGGCGAGGTTGTGGGCGTCCTGCATCCCGGTGTTGAGCCCCTGACCGCCCGCGGGGCTGTGCACATGGGCGGCGTCCCCGGCGATGAAGACCCGGCCGAGCTGGAACTCGCCTGCGTGCCGGGCGTGGATGCGGAACTCCGACACCCACACGGGCTCGGTGATCCTGACGCCCCGGGGACCGCGCTCGTCGACGATCCGCTGCATGTTCTCCACGCTGACCCGTTCCCCGGGGGGCAGGCTGCAGAAGAACCGGAAGACCCCGTCCGGCAGCGCCACGACCACCAGGGCGCCGGAGGGGGACTGGTAGTACAGCGCCTGATCGGCCGGGAGCCGGCCCTTGATCCGGGCGTCGACGAGGGCGAAGGCGCTCTCGTAGGTGGATCCGGTGAATCCGCTGCCCAGTTGGGCGCGTACGGCGCTGCCGGCGCCGTCGGCCCCGACGAGGAAGGGCACCCGGGCGCGCTCGACACGGCCGTCGGAGTGCTCCAGCACGGCGGTCACCGGCTCGGTGCCGTCGATGCGGCCGGAGAAGTCCAGGCCTTCCAGGGTGAGCAGGCGGACCCCGCGCTCGACCTTGCCGCCCAGCTGCTCCAGCCGGGCGCGCAGGATGCGTTCCGTCTCGTTCTGCGGCAGGCAGACGGGGCTGAGGTGCTGGGGGAAGTGGAAAGCGGCCAGCCGACGGCGCTCGGAGAAGTAGCTGAAGGCGTTGATCTGGATGCCGGCGTCGCGCAGTTCCGGCAGGACCCCGAGGTCCTCGAAGAGGTCGATGCTGCGCGACCAGACCAGCAGCGCCTTGGGGAAGGGCGAGGGTTCGGGGGCGCGGTCGACGACGCGGACCCGTATCCCGCGCCGCAGCAGTTCGCAGGCCGTGATCATCCCGGTGGGCCCGGCGCCCACGATCAGCACCTCGTCCTGCTCGTACGCCGGCTTCTCCGGTTCCCTGCTCCCCGGTTCCCTGCTCGTCATGGTTCCTCCGTTGTCATGTTGGCGATGAATCTCAGATTGACGATGACCATCAGACGTCTTACAGTCCTCCTGTATCTTATAGCCGTACGCGGCGGACGAGAAGAAGCCGAGGAAAGAGGGGACATGACCACGCAGACCGAGACCCGGCCTCTGGTGCCGGAGAGTCGGGACGGCACGGGCTCGAGCGTCGTGATGATCGCGGTCGCCCTGGCCAGCGTGCTGCTCCCGCTGGCGGTCACCGCACCAGCGGTGGCCATGCCCGACCTCACCGTCGACCTCGACGCCGGTGTCGCGGCGGGGCAGTGGGTGCAGAACGCCTACGGTGTGACCTTCGCGGCGTGCATGCTGGCGGCCGGCTCGCTGGCCGACCAGTTCGGCCGGCGCCGTGTCCTGGCCGTCGGCACGATCGTGTTCAGCGCCATGTCGGCCGTGGCGGCACTCTCCACGGACATCGTCGTCCTGGACATCGCCCGGGCCCTGCAGGGCATCGGCGCCGCCGGAGTCCTCACCAGCGGCGCGGCCATCCTGGCGGCCTCGTTCTCCGGCCGGCGGCGCACCCAGGCCTTCGGCGTCCTCGGCGCCTCCTTCGGCGCCGGTCTCGCGGTGGGGCCGGTGCTCGGCGGCGCCCTGGTCCACCTGGCGGGCTGGCGCGCGGTGTTCTGGCTGAACGTGGTGCTCGGCGCCGTGGCCCTCGCCCTGATGTCCCGGATCAGGGAATCCAGGGACCCGAACGCCACCCGCGTCGACGTGGCCGGACTCATCACCTTCAGCGGCAGCCTGTTCCTGCTCGCGCTCGCCTTCGTGGAGGGCGGCGAGCGCGGCTGGGGGGACCCGGTCACCCTGGGCTCGCTGGCCGGCTTCCTCCTGTTCATGGCCGCGTTCGTCGTGGTCGAACAGCGCGTCGCCCGGCCCATGTTCGACCTGTCGCTGTTCCGCAACCCGACGTTCGTGGTGGTGGTGTGCCAGCCGTTCACCATCACCTTCGGCTTCGTCGTGCTGATCAACTTCCTGCCGCCCTTCTTCACGGGCGTCGGCGGCCGGTCCAGCACCGAGTCGGGCCTCCTGCTGCTGCCCCTGATGCTGCCCGTCTTCGCGCTGCCCCTGCTGATCGGCCGGCTGGTCGCCGACCGCGTCTCGCCGCGGGTGCTGCTCACGGCCAGCTCCGTGCTGATCGCCATCGGCTCGCTCTGGCTGGTCGTCCTCGAACCCGGGCAGTCCCCGGCCGCCGTGGTGGGCCCGCTGCTCGTCTTCGGCCTGGGCGTCGGCTCGGCCTTCGGCGCCATGGACAACGCCGCGGTCAGCGTCGTACCCGTGGAACGGGCCGGCATGGCCTCCGGCATCTTCAACACGATGCGCATCACCGGTGAGACGGTCGCCATCGCCGCCGGCGGCGGCTTCCTGGCCTCCTACACGCGCGGCGAACTGACGGACCGTGCCCCGCAGTTCACCGGGCAGGCCGCCCGCCTGGCCGGCGAGGCCACCCAGGGCCGCATCGACTCCGCGCTGTCCGCCGTCGCACCCGCCCGGCGCCCGGAGGCACTCGACGCGGTCGCCCGCAGCCTGACCTCGGGCATGCACGTGGCCTTCGTCTTCCTGGCGGTGCTCGCGGCGGCCGGCGCGCTCGTCACCTACCTGGTCGTCAAGGACCGCCACCTCGCGGACGCGACGGGCTGACCAGTCGCCACCGCCCCCTCAAGCCGGGAGCGTCCGGTAACCCCCCGTCCCGGGCGCTCCCTCCCCGGGCCCTCGGGCCCCGCACACCACCCGCGCCGCGGACAGCGCCGTCCGCGCGATCGCACCACCCGCAATCAACCGAAAGCAGGAGAGAATGCGTTACCGCTACCTGGGCGACACCGGACTGTCCGTCTCCGAGCTGTGCTTCGGCGCCATGACCTTCGGCGGCGGCGCCAGCTTCCTCGGCGCCGCCGACCGCAACTGGTCGGAGTTCGGCACCGTCGACGACCAGAACGTGGCGCGGATGATGGACCAGGCCCTGGACGCCGGCATCAACTTCTTCGACACCGCCGACGTCTACAAGAACGGCATGGGCGAGGAGTTCTTCGGCCGCACGCTGAAGAACGTTCGCGACCGCGTCATCATCGGCACCAAGGGCCGCTGGCGGATCACCGACGACCCCAACGACATCGGCGCCACCCGCCACCACCTGTACGCGGCCGTCGAGGCGAGCCTGCGCCGCCTGGACACCGACTACATCGACCTGTACCACATCCACGGCTTCGACCCGCGCACCTCGCTGGACGAGACCCTGCGCGTCCTCGACGACCTGGTCCGGGCCGGCAAGATCCGCTACATCGGCGTCTCCAACTTCGCCGGCTGGCAGCTGATGAAGGCGCTGTCGGTCTCCGACCGCCGCAACCTCAGCCGCTTCGTGTGCTACCAGGGCTACTACAACATCGGCTGCCGCGACCTCGAGCGCGAGATCGTCCCGCTCGCCGTCGACCAGAACGTCGGCATCACCGCCTGGTCGCCGCTGGCCGGCGGCTTCCTCACCGGCAAGTACCGCCGGGGCGAGGGCCGTCCCGACGGCAGCCGGCTCGCGCAGCGCACCCCCGCCGAGTCCGCTCCGCTCACCGACGAGAACCAGGCCTACGACATCGTCGACGAGATGGCGCGGATAGCCGAGGAGCGCGGTGCGAGCGTCGCCCAGGTCGCCCTGAACTGGGTGCTCGCCAAGCCGGCCATCACCTCCGCGGTCGTCGGCGCCACCAAGCCGCACCAGCTCCAGGACAACCTCCAGGCGATGGAGTGGGCCCTCACCGAGGACGAGCTGGCCCGCTTGGACAAGGTCAGCGAGACCACCGCGCCGTACCCGTACTGGCACATCGGCACCGTCGGCGCGGACCGCAAGCTCCCGGGCGACGTGTACCCGGCCTGACGCGCGCAGCGGTCCCATCCGGCGAGTACCGCGCACCCGGCACCACCGCGGAGGGACGACTCGTGCAGTCGTCCCTCCGCCCGCGTGGTGCCGCCCCGAAGCCCGCAACGACCAGCACGACACAGAGCAGGAAGCACCATCCGCGACAGAAAGACAGGAATCCATGACGACTGCCCCCGACATAGCGACCCAGGGCATGCCGGCCCTGGACTACACCCGCACCGTGGACCGCTCGCTGGTCCACCGGGACGCCCTGGGCGAGGTGTTCCTCACCGACCTGCAGCCCGTCGATGACGAGCACTACGCGGCCGCAGCCCAACTGCCCCGCTCCCACGCCTACTACGGCGACCACCTGCTGCGCCCCGCCGGCTACGACCCGCTGCTCATCCTGGAGACGTGCCGCCAGGCCGCGCTCGCCGGCGCCCACCGGTTCTTCGGGGTGCCCGCCGACAACAAGTTCATCCTCACGCACCTGAGCCTGCGGCTGGACCACCCGGCCACGCTCGTCGTGGGGGCCTCCCCGCTCTCCCTGGCGATGGCGGTGCGGATCACCAGCCGCAAGGAGCGCGAAGGACGGGTCACCGGTCTCGACTACGTGCTCGCGCTGACCACCGCCGACGGCCGTGCCGTGGGCGAGGCCGCCGTCGGGCTGCGCTTCAAGACCCCCACCGGATATCTCACCCTGCGGCTGAACAACCGGGACGGACTGGCGCTGCCGTCCTCCGCGACGTACCCCGTCAGCACGCCGGGGACGCCGGTGCCGCCGCACCTGGTCGGCCGCGCCAACCCGGACAACGTCGTCCTCGTGGACGCCGCCGTCACCGACCGCGTGGCCCAGGCGCTGCTGCGCATCCCCGCGCACCACGCCAGTCTGTTCGACCACCCGCAGGACCATCTGCCCGGCATGGTCATCGCCGAGGGCGCCCGCCAGCTGGCCCTGCTCGCCGCCCAGGACGTCCAGGGCATCGCCACGGCGAAGACGCTCGTCACCGATCTGGACGTGCGGTTCACCCGGTTCGGCGAGCTGGAGGACGAAACCGTGCTCACCGCCTGGGTCGACGACCTCGCCGAGCCGGCGCCGACCGCCGGCTCCGTGACCCTCTACACCCTGGCCGGCGCACTGCCGGCCGAGCGGGAACCGGCAACGGCGGGCCCCTTGCACACCGTGCGGGTCGAGGCCACCCAGAAGGGCGAGCCGCTGTGTGTCTTCTCCTTCGCGCTCAGCCGGATGCCGTCGTGACCGGCCGGACAGGTCCGGGAGGACCGACCACGACCACGACCGAGGCGACCCGGACGGCCGTGTTCTCCGACGTGGACGAGACGCTCATCCGCGTCAAGAGCATGTTCCGCTTCCTGGAGTTCCACCTGCGCTCGCGCGGCGAGCCGGAGAGCACGTACCAGAAGCTGGCGGGCGAGCTGCAGGCCGCGGCCCTGCGGGGGGCGCCGCGCAGCGAGGTCAACCGCCGCTACTACGGCTTCTACCGCGGGGAGAGCGCCCGCGCTCTCGCCGAGACGGGACGGCGCTGGTACCTCGCCGAATGGCGTGACAACCCCGACGGGCTGTTCGTGCCGCCGGTGGAGGAGGAACTCCGGCGCCTGCACAAGGAGGGACAGCTGCTCGTGCTGGTCTCCGGGTCCTTCTTCGCCTGTCTCGATCCGGTCGCCGAGGACGTCGGCGCGGACCATGTGCTGGCCACCCGCCCGGTGATCCGGCGCGGGGACCTCACCGGCGAGGTGCTGCTGCCGCTGATCGGCGCCGCCAAGGGCCGGGCCGTGCGCGTCGCGGGCGCCGTGGCGGGCGTCGATCTGGCGCGCAGCTCCGCGTACGGCGATCACATCAGCGACGTGCCCATGCTGGAGGCCGTCGGCCGTCCGGTGGTCGTCGGCGACGACGGGGAACTGGCCGCCCACGCGCGCAGGAACGGCTGGGCGCGGCTGCTCACGGGCGCGCCGCGGTGAGGGCCGCCGCGGCTGTCGGGGGCGGCATCCGGGCACACCGGCGGGCCGCACTCGGCGGGCCGTCATGACAGGGGAGGGAATCTGATGACACACATCGGGATCGTGGCGACCGGCTCGTACCTGCCCACGACGGTCGTCACCAACGAGGAGATCGCCCGCGGCGCGGGCGTGACGGACGAGTGGATCGTCCGCAAGACCGGCATACGCGAGCGGCGCCGGGCCGACGACCGGGACGCCACCTCGGACCTGGCGGCACGCGCCGCACGGGCCGCGCTCGAACAGGCCGGGGTCGGCGCGGACGAGGTCGCGTACATCGTGCTCGCCACGTCCACACCGGACCACCCGCAGCCGGCCACCGCGAGCATCGTCCAGCACCTGATCGGCGCGGAGAACGCCGCCGCGTTCGACATCAACGCGGTGTGCAGCGGCTTCGTGTACGCCCTCGCGGTCGCCGAGCGGCTGCTGCGCACGGCCGGTGACGGCCGCTACGCGCTCGTCGTCGGCGCCGACATCTACTCGCGGATCCTGGACTATTCCGACCGCAAGACCGCCATCCTCTTCGGCGACGGCGCCGGAGCCGTCCTGCTGGGCGCGGTGCCGGACCACTCCGGGATCCGCGACACCCTGCTGCTCACCCGTGGCGACCAGTACCGGCTGATCAGCGTGCCGGCCGGGGGCAGCCGGATGCCGGCCGACGAACGCACCCTGCGGGAGGGCGGGCACTTCTTCCGGATGGACGGCCGTGGTGTCCGGTCGTTCGTGCAGGAGCACCTGCCCGGTGCGCTGCACGAGCTGCTGGCCCGGGCCGGGGTGCGCCGTGAGGAGGTGGCCCACTTCGTGCCGCACCAGGCCAACGGCGTGATGCTGGGCGAGGTGTGGCCGGAGATCGGGCTGCCGGCGGCGACCATGCACCTGGCGCTGGAACGGTTCGGCAACACCGGCTCGGCCTCCGTGCCCGTGACGCTCGACCTCGCGCACCGGCAGGGCGCTTTCGGTGACGGCGACACGGTGCTGATGGCCGGCTTCGGCGGCGGGATGACCGTGGGCGCGGTGCTCGCCCACTGGGGACCCACCACCCATGCCCGACGGGCGGAGTCCGCACTGGCGGCCGCACGGTGAGCGCCTGGACGGCACATCGGCGGGCGGGACTGCGGCAGGCGGCCGAACTGTCCCTGCAGCAACGGCTGCTGGGTGCCGCTCCCGGTGCGGCGGCCCCGCCACGGGCTGCCGTTCGGCATCCTGCACGACTGCTCCTCCCGAATCCTCAGCTCTATTACAATGATAAGGGATCTTATAGTCACAAGGAAGGGTAAAGAGAGGGCAGCGCCGGGTAAGTTCCGGACAGATGGATGAAGGGGCGGCGGGCCAGGCCCGCCGCCCCTTCGTCGTGCCGCGCGTATCAGCCGGCCGCGGGGTCCGGCACCCGGGTGCCGCGCACCAGCCAGGTCGGGCCCTCGGCCCAGTCGCCCACGGCCGCGAAGAACCGGGCGAAGTGCTCGCCGGCGCAGTGCGCCTCGAAGGCCGTCTCGTCGTCGTAGGCCTCGTACAGGTAGAAGCGGTCCGGGTCCTCGGCGTCGGCGATCAGGTCGAACGCCCGGGTGCCCGGTTCGTCGGCGAGCGAGCGGCGGCCGTCCTCCAGTGCGGCGGCGACGAACTCCGCCCGGCGCTCGGCCGGAACGGTGAAGGACACGGCAACGGTGTACATGAAACTCCTTCGGGACCGTGAGGGTCCGGCCGGCGGGCTTGCGTGCGCACGGCCGGTGAAACGAAACGCCCCGGGCAGGGCCCGGGGCGTTTCGCGAGGGTGGAGGGGGTGTGCCGGGACGGCGCGCGTCACTTCTTCGCGCTGTCCGGCTTCCACCCCGACAACTGCTCGGAACAGCGCTGGAGCTGGGCGAAGAAGAGCCGGGCCTCCTCCGGCGTGAAGCAGTCGTCCAGGAGCGTCTCCACCTGGGCGACCGCGGCGTCGGCCCGCCGCAGCAGGGCGCTCCCGCTGCGGGTCAGGCGCGCCTCGAGGATGTGGCTGTGGATGGGATGCGGCCGCCGCTCCACGAGGCCGCGCCCTTCCAGGGTCGACAGCACCGACGACATGGTCTGCGGTGTGACCATGCCGCGCCGGGCCAGAGCCGCACCGGACAGGCCCGGCTCCAGCGACAGGGCGAGCAGTACGTTGTACTGCGGCACATTGATCTTGAAGGGGCGCAGCGCCGCATGCTTGGCGGCGGTCACTTCCTGCTCCACGCGCTTGATGCGGTGCCCGATACGCTCTTCTGCCGTCCCCATGGGGGACAGCATAGTCGCAGGTTCCTGATGGGGATACGGCATCTGCTCACCATTCTGCCTCAGATGCCCGAGCGGCCGGATCCCCCGACGGCCGACGCCAGGCGAAACAAAGATCCTCGCCGGAATCCGGGCGCGCCACGACCAGGCGCAGGGCGAAGGCCAGCGCCTCCTGGACGAGGGCGCGCCGCAGGGCCCGGTCGTACTCGTGCTCCCACTGGTGCACGGCGTGTTCGAGCGACACCGGCACCCGGTTGTGGCTCGGGTACCCGAGCCGGTCCAGGAGCCGCTGGGCCTTCGCCATCCGCGCCAGGGTCCCCGGGGTCCACATCCGTGCCAGCACCGCCCGGCCCACCTGCCCTTCCAGGGCGTCCGCGGGAACGGGCGGACGACAGAGGGCCGGACAGCGGTACCCGGGGGACGGCGCCGGCACGTGGCGCAGCGGTTCACCGCAGCCGGCGCACCAGACCATCCCGTCCAGGACGGCGGGCTCCGGCATCCCCGGTCACCCCTGGTTCCGCCGGCGCAGTGCCGGGTCCGCCAGGTGCGGCGGGGTGTAGTCGGCGTCGGCCGGGTTGAGATCGGTGCCGGGCGGCACCAGTTCGTCGATACGGTCCAGCACGGAGCCGTCCAGGGTCACGTCCGCCGCGGCCAGCAGGTCGGTGAGCTGCTCGACGGTCCGCGGGCCGATGATCGCGCTGTCGACGGCCCGGTGCGCGAGGACGAAGCCCAGCGCGAGATGGGTCAGCGGCAGCCCGGCCTCCTCGGCGAGCTTGACCAGCTCCTCGACGACCTCGTACTTGCGGACGTTGCCCGGAAGCGTCTGGTCGAACTTGTGGGCGATCAGGTCCCGGCGGAAGTCGTTGAGGACCAGCGGCGCCTCCCGCCGGTACCGGCCGGCCAGCCAGCCGCTGGCCAGCGGGCTCCAGGTCAGCACGCCCACACCGTGGCGCTCGGCGGTGGGCAGCACGCCCCGCTCGATGCCGCGCATGAAGATCGAGTACGGCGGCTGTTCCGTGTGGAAGGGCACGTGGCCGCGCCGCTCGGCGATCCACCGCGACTCCACGAGCTGTTCGGCAGGGAAGTCGGAACTGCCGATGGCGAGGACCTTGCCCTCGCGGACCAGGTCGGACAGGACGGACAGCGTCTCGTCCAGATCGGTCGTCGGGTCCGGCCGGTGGATCTGGTAGAGGTCGATCCGGTCGGTGTCCAGGCGCCGCAGGCTGTCCTCGACCGCGCGCCGGATCCAACGGCGGGAGTTTCCGCGCCGGTTGGGGTCGTCGCCCATCGGGAAGTGCACCTTGGTCGCGAGTACCACGTCGTCCCGACGGCCCTTCAGGGCCCTGCCCACGATCTGCTCGGACTCGCCCGCCGAGTACATGTCCGCCGTGTCGACGAAGTTGACACCGGCGTCCAGCGCGGTGTGCACGAGGCGTACGGCGTCGTCGTGGTCCTTGTTGCCCCACGCTCCGAGCATCATCGTGCCCAGAGCGACGCGGCTGACCGTGATGCCCGTCCGCCCGAGGGTGGTGTAGCGCACGGAGGTTCCTTTCGTCAGATGTGCGTTCCTCTCCATCCTGCGTGCCGTGCGGCACGTTTCCAGGCCCGGTGTGTCCTGCCTTCACGCCGTCCGGCGGACCCGCTTTCCGGGGGTTCCGCCTTCCTGGTACCGGCGGTACCAGGCAAGGGGTACGATACGCGATAGGTATTCGATGTCTGATAGTTGTTAGGTGTCTGGGAGTCATGGGATCCGACCTGGGAAACTTCCTCCGCACCCGGCGAGCCGCGCTCACCCCGGGCGACATGGGTCTGGCCGCGGGCCCGGCCAGACGCCGGGTGCGGGGGCTGCGCCGCGAGGAACTGGCCCTGCTGGCGGGCATCAGCGTCGACTACTACGTCCGGCTGGAGCAGGGCCGTACCCGCAATGTGTCGGACGCCGTGATCGACTCGGTCGCCGACGCGCTCCGCCTGGACCCGGACGAACGCTCCTATTTACGGCACCTGGTGCGCCCGCCGCGCCGCAACCCCGAGCGGGCCGCCCCGCAGCGGGTCCGCCCCGGGCTGCGGCGGCTGATGGAGCAGCTGCACGACGCGCCGGCCGTCGTCCTGGGCCGCCGCCTGGACGTCCTGGCCTGGAACGGGGCCGCGGCCGCCGTACTGGACGACTTCGCGGCCCGGCCGGTCGAGGCGCGCAACTTCGCCCGGCTCGTCTTCGCACCGGACCACGACGGTGGCAGCCGCCCCCGCTTCGACGACGCGACGGCCGAGGAGGTGGTCAGCGCGCTGCGGGTGTCGGCGGCACGGCATCCCGGCGACCCGGACCTGGCCGCCCTCGTCGACGAACTCGGCCGGGACAGCGGCCGGTTCCGCCGGCTGTGGTCGAGCGGCACGGTCCGCCGCAGGCCGCACGGGCCGCGCACCGTCCACCATCCCGAGCGCGGGGCGCTCACCATGCGCCTGGAGACGCTGACCCTGCCGGACGACCCCGACCAGACGCTGCTCACCTACACGAACGAGCCTGACACAGAAGATATGTGACGTCTCATCACAGGCTGGCGCTGGACCGAGACGGCAAGGCGTACGTCGGCCAGAGCGACGGCACCACCCTGTACGAGCGGCCGACTCTACGAGGTCGGCCTGGCCGACGGCGCCCAGCGCGTGGTGGCCACCGGCCTCGGCCACCCCTTCCCAACGCGCCGCCCAGGCCCTGGGCGGCATCGGCAAAGTCGTAGCGTAAGCGGCACCGCCGGACGGGTCGTCCCAGGGCCCCGCCCCGGGCGACCCGTCACCGCACCCACCGCGCAATCGGCCAGTGCGCCCAGCAGCGTGGCAACGCGCCGCGCTGATCGGGCTCCCGGAGGCAGAGGCGCCGGCCGGAAACGGCCCGCGGTGCCGCGCGCCCACCGGCGGTCAGATGTCCCGGAAGATCTCGATCTGCGCCCCGATCGAGTTCAGGCGCTCGGCGAGGTCCTCGTAACCCCGGTTGATGACGTACACGTTGCGCAGCACCGACGTGTCCTCGGCCGCCATCATCGCCAGCAGCACGACCACCGCGGGGCGCAGGGCCGGCGGGCACATCATCTCGGCGGCGCGCCAGCGGGTCGGGCCCTCGACCAGTACCCGGTGCGGGTCCAGGAGCTGGAGGCGGCCGCCGAGGCGGTTGAGGTCGGTGAGGTAGATCGCGCGGTTGTCGTAGACCCAGTCGTGGATGAGGGTCTTGCCCTGCGCGACGGCCGCGATCGCCGCGAAGAACGGGACGTTGTCGATGTTCAGGCCCGGGAAGGGCATGGGGTGGATCTTGTCGATGGGCGCCTCCAGCTTGGAGGGGCGGACGGTCAGGTCCACCAGCCGCGTACGGCCGTTGTCCGCGAAGTACTCGGGGCTGCGGTCGTGGTCGAGGCCCATCTCCTCCAGGACCGCCAGCTCGATCTCCAGGAACTCGATGGGGACGCGGCGGACCGTCAGTTCCGACTCCGTGACGACCGCGGCGGCCAGCAGGCTCATCGCCTCGACCGGGTCCTCGGAGGGGGAGTAGTCCACGTCGACGTCGATGTTCGGCACGCCGTGCACGGTCAGCGTGGTGGTGCCGATGCCCTCGACCTTGACGCCCAGGGCCTCCAGGAAGAAGCACAGGTCCTGGACCATGTAGTTGGAGGAGGCGTTGCGGATGACCGTCACGCCGTCGTGCCGGGCGGCGGCCAGCAGCGCGTTCTCGGTCACGGTGTCGCCGCGCTCGGTCAGCACGATCGGCCGGTCCGGGCGGACCGCGCGGTCGACCTGCGCGTGGTACTGGCCCTCGGTGGCCGCGATGTCCAGGCCGAACCGGCGCAGCGCGATCATGTGCGGCTCGATGGTCCGGGTGCCGAGGTCGCAGCCGCCGGCGTAGGGCAGCTTGAAGTGGTCCATGCGGTGCAGCAGCGGGCCGAAGAACATGATGATCGAGCGGGTGCGCACGGCGGCCTCCGCGTCGATCGCCGCCATCTCCAGCTCGGCCGGCGGCACCAGTTCCAGGTCGACGCCGTCGTTGATCCAGCGGGTGCGCACGCCGATGGAGTTGAGCACCTCCAGCAGGCGGTAGACCTCCTCGATCCGCGCGACCCGGCGCAGCACCGTGCGCCCCTTGTTGAGCAGCGAGGCGCACAGCAGGGCGACGCAGGCGTTCTTGCTGGTCTTGACGTCGATGGCACCGGACAGCCGACGGCCGCCGACGACTCGCAGATGCATCGGCCCCGCGTAACCCAGCGACACGATCTCGCTGTCCAGGGCCTCACCGATGCGGGCGATCATCTCAAGGCTGATGTTCTGGTTCCCGCGCTCGATGCGGTTGACCGCGCTCTGGCTGGTGCCGAGCGCCTCCGCGAGCTGCGTCTGTGTCCAGCCCCGGTGCTGCCGGGCGTCACGGATGAGCTTGCCGATGCGTACGAGGTAGTCGTCTGCCATGGGGTTGAGGTTATCTCAGATATGAGATGGGGCTCGTTGGGGGGTCCATTCGGGTGACGGGCGTGACGATCCATCAGTGCCGCCTGGGGCAGCGGCGGCAGGCCACTCGTGGAGATCCGGGCAAATCACCCTAAGTCGCATGACACTCGGTTACCCGGGCAACCCCGGCTCACGCGTGCCCCTCTCTGTCCCTGAAGGGGGATACACGTGGGGATACACATGAGGACCAGGATGCGCCGCCACCTCGTCGCCGGGCTGCTCGTCGGCTGCTGCTCGCTCGTCTCCTGCGGCACGCAGCGCGCGGACGCGGCGCGGGAGGGCTCACCGTCACCGCGGGCGACCGTGGTCGACAAGACATGCGATGTCGAGAGCGCCCCGGAGGACACGAGCGACGATCAGCAGCTCCCGGACACGACGACCGACGACCAGGGGCTCCCCGACACCACGAGCGACGACCAGGAGCTTCCGGACACGACGTCCGACGATCAGGAGCTTCCGGACACGACGTCCGACGATCAGGAGCTTCCGGACACGACGTCCGACGACCAGGGGCTCCCCGACACCACCACCGACGACCAGGGGTCGTCCGCTGGGGGTTCCACGGACGCGCCGGGGGTCGGTCCGCACCGCTGGTTCCCGATGACACGCGAATTCCGCGCGTACCTGACGACGAGTGCGCCGAAGGGGGACGCCGCCGTAGCCGCCCATGTCACAAGGGTCTGTATCCGTACGCCCGACGACAGCGGCCGCACGGAGGCCGATGTGTGGGTCGACTACGGCGTGTGGCAGGACGCCGAGCTGGAACGCGCCGCCAAGGCGTTCGCCCACTGGCGGCAGTCCGTGTACGGCGACCACGGCCACGTCACCGCCCTGGCCCCCGCCAAGATGAACGCCGATCTGGGCTGGTAGCCGCCTGGAACCGGCCCGGAGTGCGCGCCGGGCCGGGTCGGACATGACCATCCAGCCCCCATGTACTAGAGTTATCTCGACATCGAGATATCTGCCGAGGCGCACCGTAGTCGCCGCACCGGGTAAGGGTGACCTAACTTAGCCTTACCTTACTGGATTGGCCAAGTAGGCGTGGCGGCACGATTGACGGTGGTACGCGCACATCAATGAAGGAGACTGTCGTGTCGGCGAACAGCTTCGACGCCCGCAGCACGCTGCAGGTGGGCGACGAGTCGTACGAGATCTTCCGGCTGGACAAGGTGGAGGGCTCGGCCCGCCTGCCGTACAGCCTCAAGGTCCTGCTGGAGAACCTGCTCCGCACGGAGGACGGCGCGAACATCACCGCCGACCACATCCGTGCCCTCGGCAGCTGGGACTCCCAGGCCCAGCCCAGCCAGGAGATCCAGTTCACGCCGGCCCGCGTGATCATGCAGGACTTCACCGGCGTGCCCTGTGTCGTGGACCTCGCGACCATGCGTGAGGCCGTGAAGGAGCTCGGCGGCGACCCCGCCAAGATCAACCCGCTGGCCCCGGCCGAGCTGGTCATCGACCACTCCGTCATCGCCGACAAGTTCGGCACCAACGACGCCTTCAAGCAGAACGTCGAGCTGGAGTACGGCCGCAACAAGGAGCGCTACCAGTTCCTGCGCTGGGGCCAGACCGCCTTCGACGAGTTCAAGGTCGTCCCGCCGGGCACCGGCATCGTCCACCAGGTCAACATCGAGCACCTGGCCCGTGTCGTGATGGTCCGCGACGGCAAGGCCTACCCGGACACCCTGGTCGGCACCGACTCGCACACCACCATGGTCAACGGCCTCGGCGTCCTCGGCTGGGGCGTCGGCGGCATCGAGGCCGAGGCCGCCATGCTCGGCCAGCCGGTCTCCATGCTCATCCCGCGCGTCGTCGGCTTCAAGCTCACCGGCGAGCTGCAGCCCGGCACCACCGCCACCGACCTCGTGCTCACCATCACCGAGATGCTCCGCAAGCACGGTGTGGTCGGCAAGTTCGTCGAGTTCTACGGCGAGGGTGTGGCGGCCACGAGCCTCGCCAACCGCGCCACCATCGGCAACATGTCGCCGGAGTTCGGCTCCACCGCCGCGATCTTCCCGATCGACGACGAGACCCTGAACTACCTGCGCCTGACCGGCCGCTCCGACCAGCAGGTCGCGCTCGTCGAGGCCTACGCCAAGCAGCAGGGCCTCTGGCTGGACCCGAAGGCCGAGCCGGACTTCTCCGAGAAGCTCGAGCTGGACCTGTCCACGGTCGTCCCGTCCATCGCCGGCCCGAAGCGCCCGCAGGACCGCATCGTCCTCGCCAACGCGGCCGAGCAGTTCAAGCTGGACGTCCGCAACTACGTCGACGACGCCGACGAGGCGGGCAAGGAGTCCTTCCCGGCCTCCGACGCCCCGGCCGTCCACCCCAACGGCTTCCCGTCCAACCCGGTTCCGGTCACCGCCCCCGACGGCACGACCTACGAGCTGGACCACGGTGCGGTGACGGTCGCGGCCATCACCTCCTGCACCAACACCTCCAACCCGTACGTCATGATCGGCGCCGCCCTGGTCGCCAAGAAGGCGGTCGAGAAGGGCCTGACCCGCAAGCCGTGGGTCAAGTCCACCCTCGCCCCGGGTTCGAAGGTCGTCACCGACTACTTCGAGAAGTCCGGCCTCACCCCGTACCTGGACAAGCTGGGCTTCAACCTGGTCGGTTACGGCTGCACCACCTGCATCGGCAACTCCGGCCCGCTGCCGGAGGAGGTCTCCAAGGCCGTCAACGACCACGACCTCGCCGTCACCTCGGTCCTCTCCGGCAACCGGAACTTCGAGGGCCGGATCAACCCCGACGTCAAGATGAACTACCTGGCCTCCCCGCCGCTGGTCGTCGCCTACGCCATCGCGGGCTCCATGAAGGTGGACATCACCCGTGACGCCCTGGGCACCGACCAGGACGGCAACCCGGTCTACCTGAAGGACATCTGGCCGACCGAGGCCGAGGTCAACGACGTCGTCGCCAACGCCATCGGCGAGGACATGTTCGCGAAGTCGTACCAGGACGTCTTCGCGGGCGACGCCCAGTGGCAGTCGCTCCCGGTCCCGACCGGCAACACCTTCGAGTGGGACGCCGAGTCCACCTACGTCCGCAAGCCCCCGTACTTCGAGGGCATGGGCATGGAGCCGGCCCCGGTCGAGGACATCGCCGGCGCCCGCGTGCTCGCCAAGCTCGGCGACTCGGTCACCACCGACCACATCTCCCCGGCCGGTGCCATCAAGGCCGACACCCCGGCCGGCCAGTACCTCACCGAGCACGGTGTGGAGCGCCGCGACTTCAACAGCTACGGTTCGCGCCGCGGCAACCACGAGGTCATGATCCGCGGTACGTTCGCCAACATCCGCCTGCGCAACCAGATCGCGCCGGGCACCGAGGGCGGCTACACGCGTGACTTCACGCAGGAGGGCGGCCCGGTCGCCTTCATCTACGACGCCTCGCAGAACTACCAGGCCGCCGGCACCCCGCTGGTCGTCCTGGCCGGCAAGGAGTACGGCTCCGGCTCGTCCCGCGACTGGGCCGCCAAGGGCACCGCGCTGCTCGGCGTCAAGGCCGTCATCGCCGAGTCGTACGAGCGCATCCACCGCTCGAACCTCATCGGCATGGGCGTCCTGCCGCTGCAGTTCCCGGAGGGCGCCTCCGCCCAGTCCCTCGGTCTGAGCGGCGAGGAGACCTTCTCCATCTCCGGCGTCACCGAGCTGAACGACGGCACCACGCCGCGCACGGTCAAGGTCACCACCGACACCGGTGTCGAGTTCGACGCGGTCGTCCGCATCGACACCCCCGGTGAGGCCGACTACTACCGCAACGGCGGCATCATGCAGTACGTGCTGCGCAACCTGATCCGCAAGTAAGCGGCAGAGCGGGCCAGGAGGGCCGCATCCCCGACGCCGGGGATGCGGCCCTCCGCCGTACCCGGCGGCCCCGGCCAGGTCATCGCCCCGGCTCAGGTGGAACACAGCCTTCCCTCAGCGGACCGGTGCAGCATTGCCACATGCCGGCCGCTCGGTAGGTTTGCTTTGCCCCGCCGACCCGCCTGCCCACGACCCCGCACCGGCCTTCCCGGCCGCTCGGCAGCTCCGCCTGACCCCCCGCCGGTCCGGCTCAGTCCGCGAGGAGCGCACCGAGGTCCGGCACCGCCAGCTCGGCCCAGATCACCTTGCCCTGTGGGGTGTACCGGGTGCCCCAGCGTTCGGCCACCTGTGAGACCAGGAACAGGCCCCGTCCGCCCTCGTCGGTCGTCGCCGCGTACCGCAGATGCGGCGAGGTGCTGCTGCCGTCGGCCACCTCGCAGATCAGCGTGCGATCGTGGATCAGCCGCACATGGATCGGCTCGGAGCCGTAGCGGATGGCATTGGTGATCAGCTCGCTCAGCACCAGTTCCATACCGAAGCCGAGCTCGGACAGACCCCACTCCGCCAGCTTCTCGGACACCGCGGCCCGCATACCCGAGACGGCGGCCGGGTCGTCCGGTACGTCCCAGTCGGCGACCCGTTCGGCCGGCAGCGCCCGGGTGCGCGCGATGAGCAGGGCGACGTCGTCCGCGGGACGCTCGGGCAGCAGATCCTCCAGCACCGCCCGGCAGCTCTCCTCCGGCGGCCGGTCGGGGTGACCCGCCAGCGACCGGCGCAGCAGCTCCATCCCCTCGTCCAGATCGCGTGAGCGGTCCTCGACGAGACCGTCCGTGTACAGCGCGAGCTGGCTGCCCTCCGCCAGCTCGAACTCGGCCGACTGGAACGGCATGCCGCCCAGGCCCAGCGGCGGCCCGACCGGCACATCGGGGAAGCTGACACTGCCGTCCGGCTCGACCAGCGCGGGCGCGAGATGCCCGGCCCGCGCCATCACACAGCGGCGCGTCACCGGGTCGTAGATCGCATACACGCAGGTGGCGCCCACGATCTCACCGGCCGTCTCGGGGCAGGCCTCGTCCTGGTCGATGCGGCCGACCAGGTCGTCCAGGTGGCTGAGCAGTTCGTCGGGCGGCAGGTCGAGGGTGGAGAAGTTATGCACCGCGGTCCGCAGCCGGCCCATCGTCGCGGCGGCGTGCAGACCGTGCCCGACCACATCGCCGACGGCCAGCGCCACCCGGCTCCCCGGCAGCGGGATCACGTCGAACCAGTCGCCGCTCACGCCCGACTGGGCGGGCAGATAGCGGTAGGCCACGTCCAGGGCGCTCTGCGCGGGCAGCGCCCTCGGCAGCAGGCTGCGCTGGAGGGTCACGGCCAGGGCGTGCTCGCGGGTGTACCGGCGGGCGTTGTCGATGCTGACCGCGGCGCGGGCCACCAGCTCCTCCGCCAGCGACAGGTCCTCCGTGTCGAAGGGCTCCCGTTTGGAACGCCAGAAGTTGGCCATGCCCAGCACGCTGCCCCGGGCCTGGATGGGGGCGGCGATGAGCGAGTGGATGCCGTAGTCCAGGATCTGCCGGGCGCGCTGCGGATCCTGCGCCGTCCAGTCGTCGACGGCCGACAGATCGGTCACCAGCTCGGAGCGGCCGGCGCGGTAGCCGCGGGCCTGCGGGGTGGACGGCAGGAAGTTGATCAGCCGGCCCTTCTCGTACAGGGGGTGGTCGTCCCGGATGCCGCTGACCGCGACGCGCCGCATGTCCGTCGCCGTGGGAGCCGGTTCCTCGCCGTGCAGCACGGCGTCGGCCACGTCCAGGGTGACGAAGTCGGCGAAGCGGGGTACGGCGACCCGCGCCAGTTCGTCGGCCGTCTGGACCACGTCGAGGCTGCTGCCGATGCCCAGACCCGCGTCGTACAGCAGCTCCAGTCGTTCCCGCGTGACCTCCGCCCGGCCGGAGAGGGCTTCGAGCTCGGTGCAGTCGCGGAGCGTCACCACGGTGCCGCTGGGGCCTCCCGCGCAGTCCGTCGGCCGCTGGTTGACCGCCAGCAGCCGGCCCCCGGCGAAGTGCACCTCGTCGGAGGCGTCACGCCCGGAGACGAGCAGGTCCACCGTCGCGGGATCGAGACCCGACAGCTCCCGCACATAGCGCCCCTCCGCATCGGAGGGCAGCTCCAGCAGCCGGCCGGCCTCGTCGTTGACCAGCACCAGCCGCCCGTCGTCATCGACGATGAGCACGCCCTCACGCACCGAGTGCAGCACGGTGTCGTGGTGCTCGTACATGCGGGTCATCTCGTCCGGCGCCAGGCTGTGCGTCTGCCGCCGTAGCCGCCGGCCCACCAGCGCCGTACCACCGGTCGACACCACCAGCGCTCCGGCCCCGGCGGCCAGGATGATCGGCAGCTGACGGTTGACCTCGCTGGTCACGTTCTTCACCTTGAGCCCGGCGGAGACGAGGGCGATGACCTTGCCGTGGTCGTCGTAGATGGGCACGGTCGCCTGTACCTCGTGGCCGAGCGGACCGTGGACCTCCTCGGTGTAGACCTTCCCGGCCAGTGAGGGGCCGATCTGGCCCACGAACCGGTGCCCGATCTTGCTCGGCAGGGGGTGGGTGTAGCGGATGCCCTTGGTGTTCATGACCACGATGAAGTCGACGCCCGCGGACTTGCGTCCCGCCTCCGTCAGGGGCTGGAGCACCTTGGACGGATCGGGGGTGTGCAGCGCCTGCACCACGCCGGGGGAGTGCGCGAAGGTCTGGGCGACGGCGATGGACCGGCGCCTGGCCTCGGTGCTGGTGTCGTGTTCCGACTGCAGGACGAGAGCGATGACGCCGCAGACCACGAGCAGCACCACCAGTGCCACCTGCAGAAGGAAGACCTGCCCGGCAACACTGCGCGGGCTCCGCCCGGCCTTGAAGCGCCATGAGATTCGCCTGAATCGGGCGAATGCCTCCGACATGCGGCATTTGTAGCACTGGCTATGCCCCGCTGCCTATGGCCGGTCCGACAAGCGGACACATTTTCGTCGCCTCATGAGCCACGTGGGGAAACTCTCGCCCCTCGGGTCACGGTGGCGGCGGGAATTGTGTCCGCCTGTCGCCCGGTGGCTCTGGCGGACCCGGTGGTTTGCGCACCGGGTCCGCGAGCCGGGCGGGTGCTCACCCGGTCGAGCCACGCCAAGTATGTTGACATCGTTGTCGGTTTTCCCGGCGTGTGGCGGCCGCCCCTCGCGAGAGGGACGGCCGCTTGTCCCGGGTGCGCGTCAGGCCAGCAGTTCCACCTCCGCCAGTGTGGACTCGCCGTCCAGGACCAGCCGGTACTTGGTGTACCTGCCCGGCGTGGCGATCGTGAACGCCCGGGTCTGCCGGTCCCAGGCGAACGTCTCACCGGAGCGGTGGTCCAGGGTCTGCCAGGTGCTGCCGTCGGCCGACCCCTGGAGGGTCCAGCCGTTCGGCGCCCTGGTGTGGTCCGCCGACGAGGTCAGCGTGTACTGGACGGGCTTCACCGCTTTGTCCACCGGCAGGTCCACCGAGGTGACCGTGGCGTCCGTCGCCGACGTGTTGTCGAACAGCGGACCGTCCCCCTTCAGCACGTCCGACCGGGGCGCCGGCACCTTGTCGTCCTGGGTGACGGAGACCGCGGCCGCGTCCTTGCCCGTGCCCCACGTCGACGGCTCGGCGCCCATGCGGAACTCCAGCACCCCGCCCTTGGACAGCAGCGAGTGGGGGAGCGAAGTGGAGTTCCAGGCCCGGCCGCCGAACGTCACGCCCTGGATGTAGACGTTCTTCGCGCTGTTCTGCGGGGCCTTCACCACCAGGTCCCGGCCGTTCTCCAGGTGCACGGTGACCTTCTTGAACAGCGGGGAGCCGATGGAGTACTCGCCGCTGCCCATCACCAGCGGGTAGAAGCCGAGCGCGGAGAAGAGGTACCAGCCCGACTGCTCCCCGTTGTCCTCGTCACCGTGGTAGCCCTGCCCGATCTCGCTGCCCGCATAGAGCCGGGAGAGGATCTCGCGGACCGCCGCCTGCGTCTTCCAGGGCTCGGCGGCCGCGTCGTACATGTACGACACATGGTGCGCGACCTGGTTGGACTGCCCGAGCATGCCCATCCGGACGTCCCGTGCCTCGGTCATCTCGTGGATGACGCCGCCGTAGGAACCGACGAAGTCCGGCGAGGCCGTCTCGGGAGTGGAGAAGAACTCGTCCAGCTTCTCGGCGAGGGCTTGCCGGCCGCCGTAGAGGTTGGCCAGGCCCCGGCTGTCCTGCGGGACGCTGAAGGCGTAACCCCAGCCGTTGGTCTCCGTGTAGTCGTACCCCCACACACGCGGGTCGTACCGCGCGGAGTCGACACGCCAGTCGCCCTGGGCGTCACGGCCCTGGAAGAAGCCCCCCGCCTTGGAGTCGAACAGGTTCACATAGTCCCGGGCGCGGTTGAGGAAGTACGCGGACTCGTCCTTGTAGTGCTTCTCGCCCGTCTTCTTGTACAGGGCCTCGCCCATCTTCGCGATGCCGTAGTCGTTGACATATCCCTCCATGGCCCAGGACAGGCCCTCGGAGGTGGCGGTGCTGGTGTAGCCGAGGAACGGCGAGGCGCTCATGCCCTTGCGCCCCACGCCCGACATCGGCGGGACGACGGTCGCGTTCTTCAGGGCCGCGTCGTAGGCCGCCTTCGCATCGAACCGCACGCCCTTGACGTACGCGTCGGCGAACGCCACGTCCGAGGAGGTGCCGGTCATCAGGTCCGCGTAACCGGGGGAGGACCAGCGGGAGGTCCAGCCGCCGTCCTTGTACTGCTGCACGAAACCGTCCACCATCTCGCCCGCCTGAGACGGCGTCAGGAAGGAGTACGCCGGCCACGTCGTCCGATAGGTGTCCCAGAATCCGTTGTTGACGTACACCTTGCCGTCGACGATCTTCGCACCGGTGTGCGTCGGGGTGTCCTGGCTCGGCATGGGGGAGAAGGGCGAGGCGTACTGGTCCTTGTCACCCACCCTCTCGAAGCCCGAGTTCGGGTACAGGTACAGCCGGTACATGCTGGAGTACAGCGTGGTCAGCTGGTCCGGGGTCGCGCCCTCCACCTCGACCTTGCCGAGCAGGTTGTCCCAGGTGCGCTGCGCCCGGTCCTTGACCGTGTCGAAGGAGGTGCCGTCCGGGATCTCCTGGCGCAGGTTGTCCTTCGCCTGGTCGACGCTGATCAGCGAGGTCGCCAGGCGCAGCGTGACGGTGTGGTCGGCGCCCGCGTCGAACCGCAGGTACCCCTTCACCCCGCTCGATCCGCCGTCGGTCACCGCCTTGTCGAACGTGCCGTACACGAACAGCCGGGTCGCACCGGTCGACAGGCCCGACTTCACGTCCGAGTAGCCGGTGACGGTGCCGTTCTCCTTGTCGAGGGTCAGGCCCGCCTGCTCGGTGACGTTGTCGAACAGCACGCTCGCGTCGTCGCCGGGGTAGGTGAAGCGCAGCGCCGCCGCGTGGTCGGTCGGGGTCATCTCCGCCTTGAGACCGTTCTCGAAACGGACCCCGTAGTAATACGGCCGCGCGGTCTCGTTCTCGTGCCGGAACGGCAGCTCGCGCGCCTCGCGGCCGGTGTCCGGAGTGCCGGACGCGGCCGACGGCATCACCTGGAAGGTCTGCCGGTCGCCCATCCACGGGCTCGGCTCATGGCTCGCGCTGAACGCCTGGATGGTCGGCAGGTTGTCGTCGTTGTTCGCACGTGCGTACTCGTACAGCCAGCTCAGCGACGACGCGTTGGTCACCGGCGTCCAGAAGTTGAAACCGTGCGGCAGGGCCGTCGCCGGGAAGTTGTTGCCGCGCGAGAAACTGCCGCTGGAGTTGGTGCCGCGCGTGGTGAGCGCGTAGTCCGACAGATGCGCCTTCGGTTGCTCGGGCGGTACGGGCTTCAGCGCCACGTCGTCGATCCAGCCCCGGAACTTCGCCGGACCGTCGGGGGAGTCGTACGCCACCAGGATCCGGTCGACCGTCTTGCCGGCCGCCACCGAGCCGATCCGCGCGACCACGTTGTTCCACTGGTTGACGTACAGCGACTTCGACGCGCCCTGGCCGCGCGGCGACAGCGGGAATCCACGCTGGTCCAGCGCGCCCAGGTCGCTCAGGTAGGTGCCGTCGGTGAAGGCCAGGTCGAGGGAGACGTTCGTGGCGTCGTAGTCCCGGTCGCCGTCGGCCATCTGCGGGAAGATCCGGTACGACAGCTGGGTGTCGCCGCCGACCTTCACGTTCACGTCGAAGACCTTGTTGTACGAGTAGGCCCGGCCGCCCGCCGTGTGCCGCCCGGCGTAGCGCAGCGCCCTCCGTCCGGTGAACCCGGCCCGTGCCTTGGCCGTCGGCGAGCCGGTCGGGCCCTTGTCGACCAGCGTCAGCATGTCCTGTGGCACCGGGCCGCCCCCGCCGCCGGTGGAGAACTGCACATCGGCCAGCTGCAGGATGTCGGACGCGCCGTCGTTCCTCGTGACCTCCAGCCGGAAGTGCTGGTACTCGGCGGGCTCGGCCAGGTCGTACGACTTGGTCTGGAACCGCTGGGAGAAGGTCTCGCCCGAGCGGCTGTCGACCGTCTTCCAGTCCTTGCCGTCGGTGGAGCCGAGCAGCGTCCAGTCCCGTGGGTCGCGCTCGGCGTAGTCGTTGGCCGAGGTCAGCGCGTACGTCTGAAGCTTGATGGGCCTGTCGAGGTCGAACTCCACCCAGCCGGTGGGCGCGAAGGTCAGCCACTTGGTGCCGGGCTCGCCGTCGACCAGGTTCTCCTTCACCTCGCCGGCGCCCGTGTTCTCGCCGCTCGCCCGGACATCGGTGACATGGTCGGTCACATTGCCCGGAATGCCGGTACTGTAGCCGCCGTCGACACCCGAGGCGCGTTTGTCGCCGTCCGGCCCGGTGTCGACGGTGTTCAGCCAGTCCGGAGCGGGGTCCCCCGTCTCGAACGAGGATGCGAACTCGCGGTCGGCGGCCGGAGTCCTGGCGGGCAGGGCGACCGCCGCGCCCTGTGCGCCGACGGCCATGACAAAGGCGGCCGTGAGGACGGCCGCCGGACCCCATCTGTGCCGAGTTCTCCGCTGCATCTAGTGGATTCCCCTCCTGGCGGCCGCCCTGGACAACGTTGTCACCTTCGGTACGCAGGAACCAGTAGGTGGTCAAGTGGCCGTTGATGTCAAGGGTGTTGGGTGTGGCATTCAGGGGCTGATGGCGCGAATTTTTCGCACAGGGCACCCACCGGGCGCTCATATTTCCGCGAGGTCTCAACTCGGAAAAGACCCATCGCGAACCTTGCATTCGATCTTGCTCCGCTGGCGGGAAGTGGACTATACCTGTCGGCGTTTCCCGCACAACCCTGCACTACCCGACCGCGGTGCCGGGGAGGATCCGGTTCACCGCTTGAGTCCTGGAGAAGGCGAGGACTTCAGCATGGGATCCACTGAGCACCACGGTGGCGAGGGTGTCGGCCGCCGCGATCTGATCAAGCGTTCGGCCGCGCTGGGCTTGGTGGCGGCCCCCGCGATGAGCCTGCTGTCCGCCTGCGCCAGCGGCGGGGACGGCGGCAACTCCGACGAGGGCAACACCAAGGGAAAGACGTCCAAGGACAACCCCTTCGGCGCGAAGAGCGGCAGCAAACTCGACGTCGTCGTCTTCAAGGGCGGATACGGCGACGACTACGCCAAGGCGTGGGAAGCCGACTTCGGCAAGAAGCTCGGCATCACCTCGACCCACACCGGCACCCAGGAGATCACCGGCAAGCTGCAGCCGCGCTTCAACGCCGGTAACCCGCCGGACATCGTGGACGACTCCGGTGCCCAGCAGATCAAGGTCGACGTCCTGTACAAGAACGACTCGCTGCTCGACCTCTCTGAGGTCCTCGACGCGCCGTCGGTCGACGACCCGGGCAAGAAGGTCCGCGACACCCTGATCCCCGGCACCCTCGACCCGGGTGTCCAGGAGGGGAAGGTCGTCGCCCTCAACTACATCTACACGGTGTGGGGGCTGTGGTACTCCGGCAAGCTCTTCAAGGAGAAGGGCTGGACGCCGCCGAAGACCTGGGACGACTTCCTCGGCATCTGCCAGGACGCCAAGAAGCAGGGCATCGGCGGTCTCGCCCACCAGGGCAAGTACCCGTACTACATCAACGTCGCCATCATGGACATGATCGCCAAGAAGGGCGGCATCGACGCCGTCAAGGCGATCGACAACCTGGACCCGAAGGCGTTCGTCGGCTCCGACGCGGCCCAGGCGGGCATCGAGGCGATCTACGAGGTCGTCGAGAAGGGCCTGTTGATGCCCGGCACCAACGGCCTGACCCACACCGAGTCGCAGACCCGCTGGAACCAGTACAAGGCCGCGTTCATCACCTGCGGCTCCTGGCTGGAGAACGAGCAGCTGAAGCAGACGCCGACCGACTTCGACATGAAGTTCCTGCCGATGCCGCTGCTGCCCGGCAGCAAGATGCCGTTCGAGGCGATCCGGGCCGGCTCCGGTGAGCCCTTCATCATCCCGGCGAAGGCGGCGAACCTGCCGGGCGCCAAGGAGTTCATGCGGCGGATGCTGTCGAAGGAGTGGGCGACCCTGTTCGCCAAGGAGGCGAACTCGCTGACGATTCTGCAGGACGGTGTGGATCCGAGTGTGAAGCTGCGGCCCGGTACGCAGTCGACGGTGGAGGCCTCCAAGGCGGCCGGCTCCAACACGTTCCGGTATCTGTACCCCGACTGGTACAGCGAGATGGACACGGCGATTCAGAACGCGTCCAATGAGCTCATGGCGAAGCGGATTCAGCCCAAGGAATGGCTGAAGAGGTGTCAGGCGGCCGTTGACAAGCAGGCGAAGGACCCGGCCAGCAAGAAGAACCACCACGCCTGAGCTCGACCGACCGGATTCGGGGCCGGGAACCGCTAGGATTCCCGGCCCAGAACTTCAGGGGCAGGAACGCCATGCGCAAAGGGCAGTACCGGTTCGTCGCGGGGTTTCTCTTCGTTCCCGTGGCGCTTTATCTGATCTTCGTGATCTGGCCGTACATCCAGACGTTCGGCTATTCACTGACCGACTGGAAGGGGCAGTCGCAGACCTTCGGCTTCGTCGGTCTGGACAATTACAAGGCCCTGTTCCAGGACGATGTCTTCCTGGAGGCCGTCTGGCACAACATCCTGTTCCTGATCTTCATCCCGGTGATCACGATCCTGCTCGCCCTGTTCTTCGCCTTCATGCTGAACGCGGGCGGGCGCAGCAGGGCCGGCGGAGTGCAGGGTGTCGCCGGGTCGAAGTTCTACAAGATCGTCTACTTCTTTCCGCAGGTGCTGTCACTGGCGATCCTCGCCGTGCTGTTCAACGCGGTGTACCGCAGTGACGGCGGCGGTCTGCTCAACGGCGCGCTGATCAAGGTCGGCCTGGTCGACGCCGACAACCCGATCGAATGGCTGAACGAGCCGAACCTGGTGCTGTGGGCACTGATGGTGGCCGTGATCTGGCAGGGCGTCGGCTTCTATCTGGTGCTGTTCTCGGCCGCCATGCAGTCCATCCCGAAGGACATCTACGAGGCCGCGCTGATCGACGGCGCGAGCCGCAACCAGTCCTTCTTCCGCATCACCCTGCCGCTGCTGTGGGACACCGTGCAGACCGCCTGGGTCTATCTGGGCATCGTCGCCATGGACATGTTCGTGCTGGTGTCCTCCATGACCCAGAGCATGGGCGCGTACGGCGGCGGCCCCGACCATCACAGCGATGTGATGGCGACGGTGATGATGCGCAACTTCCTCTACTACGGCAAGAGCGGCTACGCCTGTGCGATGGGCGTGGTCATGCTGCTGCTCACCCTGATCCTGTCCGTGGTCACGCTGCGCGCCACCCGCCGCGAGCGCATCGAGTTCTGAGCGGAGTGACGACGATGACCGCATCCGTCAAGGAGACCACCCCCGTTCCCGCCGAGCGCCCCGCGGCCAAGGCGCCCGTCGGGCCCGGTGACCGGCGCGGCGAGGGCGTGGTCCTGAACGTCTTCTCGCACGGCTTCCTCGCCCTGTGGGCGCTGCTGATCGTGCTGCCGCTGCTGTGGCTGGTGCTCAGCTCCTTCAAGACCGACGCCCAGATCGGCGGCTCCGCCTTCGGCTGGCCGCACGACTGGTCCCTGGACGTGTTCCGGCGGGCCTGGAACAAGGGCATCGGGGACTACTTCCTGAACACCGTGATCGTCCTGGTGTTCTCCGTGCCGCTGACGATGCTCTTCGGCTCGATGGCGGCCTACGTGCTGGCCCGGTACCAGTTCTGGGGCAACCGGCTGCTGTACTACTTCTTCGTCGCCGGCGCCATGTTCCCGGTGTTCCTGGCCCTCGTCCCGCTGTTCTTCATGGTCAAGCGGCTGGACATGCTGAACACCTACCAGGGTCTGATCCTGGTCTACATCGCCTACTCGATGCCGTTCACGGTGTTCTTCATGCACGCCTTCTTCCGGACCCTGCCCACGGCGGTCTTCGAGGCGGCGATCCTGGACGGCGCCTCGCACACCCGGACCTTCTTCCAGGTGATGCTGCCGATGGCCCGGCCCGGCCTGATCAGCGTGGGCATCTTCAACACTTTGGGCCAGTGGAACCAGTTCATCCTGCCCACGGTGCTCATGCAGCCGCAGAGCGGCTCCGACCCCGAGCGCTATGTCCTCACCCAGGGTCTGATCCAGCTGCAACAGCAGCAGGGGTACGCCTCCGACCTGCCCGTTCTGTTCGCGGGTGTGACGATCGCGATGATCCCGATGCTGGTCGTCTACCTGTCCTTCCAGCGCCAGGTGCAGGCGGGTCTGACCTCGGCGACCCTGAAGTAGCGGCACGCTCCGCGTCCGTCCGTGTGCACGCCGTTCCGGGCTCCGGGACGGCGTGCACACATGTGTCCAGGGACCCGGAATGGGTTCAACCTCTTGACGTAAGTCGCCCCGAACGGCTCAGCTTAGAGTTCACTAGTTGGACATACGCGGGGCCTCGCCGAAGCGGCCCCGCGCTCAGGAGGTCGTCGTGGAGACTCCAGGGTCGCAGTCGTCGCTGCACCGAGCCAACCTGGAGCGGGTCGTACGGGCCGTGCGCCTGGCCGGATCCCTTACGCAGGCGGAGATCGCGCGGACGACCGGTCTGTCCGCCGCGACCGTCTCCAATATCGTGCGGGAGCTGAAGGACGGCGGAACCGTCGAGGTCACGCCCACGTCGGCGGGCGGGCGGCGGGCCCGCAGCGTCAGTCTGAGCGGGGACGCCGGGATTGTGATCGGCGTCGACTTCGGGCACACCCATCTGCGGGTCGCGATCGGGAACCTCGCCCACCAGGTGCTGGCCGAGGAGGCCGAGCCGCTGGATGTCGACGCCTCCGCCGCGCAGGGCTTCGACCGGGCGGAGGAGCTGGTCAGCCGGCTGATCGCGGCAACGGGCGTGAACCGGTCCAAGGTGGCCGGCGTGGGGCTCGGCGTGCCGGGCCCGATCGACGTGGAGTCGGGCACGCTGGGGTCGACCGCGATCCTGCCCGGCTGGGGCGGCACCAAGCCCGCCGAGGAGCTGCGCGAGCGGCTCGGCGTGCCCGTGCACGTGGACAACGACGCCAACCTCGGCGCCCTCGGCGAGCTGGTCTGGGGCAGCGGAAAGGGCGTGCGGGACCTCGCGTACATCAAGGTCGCGAGCGGTGTCGGCGCCGGTCTGGTGATCGACGGGAAAATCTATCGCGGCCCGGGCGGCACAGCCGGAGAAATCGGTCATATTACACTCGACGAATCCGGTCCGGTCTGCCGTTGCGGGAACCGCGGCTGCCTGGAGACGTTCGCGGCCGCGCGCTATGTGCTCCCGCTGCTCCAGCCCAGCCATGGCCCCGACCTGACGATGGAAGGCGTCGTACGGCTGGCCAGGGACGGAGACCCGGGCTGTCGTCGGGTGATCGCCGACGTCGGCCGCCACATCGGCAGTGGAGTGGCCAATCTCTGCAATCTGCTGAACCCGAGCCGGGTGGTCCTCGGCGGTGATCTCGCCGAGGCAGGTGAGCTGGTGCTCGGGCCGATCAGGGAGTCCGTCGGCCGCTACGCCATCCCCAGCGCGGCGCGGCAACTGTCCGTTCTCCCGGGGGCACTTGGCGGTCGTGCGGAGGTGCTCGGAGCGCTCGCCCTCGCTCTCAGCGAGATGGGCGATTCAACACTTTTGGACGGTTCACTGTCTGCGGCGGTCCCTGCCTTCACTTAGAGAACGGATGGCACCGTTGCCATCTCGTTAAGGATTTACTTCTTGACGTCGCACGTGTGGCCGAGTTGACTTCCAGCCACCTCGGCCGCAACGACGCGGCCTCGTCAGGGAGGTTTCTGAAGTGAACATGCGTATGCGTCGTGCGGCCTTCGCCGTTGCTGCTGGTGCCATGGCCGTCTCGCTCGCCGCCTGTGGCAGCGCCAAGGAGGCCGGCGGTGGCTCCTCCAAGTCCTCCGGCGCCAAGAAGGGCGACGCCATCAAGGTCGGCCTGCTCCTGCCGGAGAACCAGACGGCCCGTTACGAGAAGTTCGACCGCCCCTTGATCGAGAAGAAGATCAAGGACCTCACCAACGGCAAGGGCGAGGTCGTCTACGCCAACGCCAAGCAGGACGCCACGACGCAGAACCAGCAGGTCGACAGCATGATCACCAACAAGGTGGACGTGCTGATCGTCGACGCGGTGGACGCTGCGGCCATCAAGAACTCGGTGCAGAAGGCCAAGGACGCCGGCATCCCGGTCGTCGCCTACGACCGCCTGGCGCAGGGCCCGATCGACGCGTACACCTCGTTCGACAACGAGACGGTCGGCAAGACCCAGGGCGAGGCCCTGCTGAAGGCCCTGGGCTCCAAGGCCAAGTCCGGCAAGATCGTCATGATGAACGGTTCCTCCACCGACCCGAACGCCGCGCAGTTCAAGAAGGGCGCCCACGAGGTGCTCGACGGCAAGGTGAACGTCGGCAAGGAGTACGACACCAAGGAGTGGAAGCCGGAGAACGCCAACTCCAACATGGAGGGCGCCATCTCCGCTCTGGGCAAGAAGAACATCATCGGCGTCTACTCCGCCAACGACGGCATGGCCGGCGGTATCATCACCGCCCTCAAGGCCGCCGGCATCGCCAACATCCCGGTCACCGGCCAGGACGCGGAGCTCGCGGGTGTCCAGCGCATCGTCGCCGGTGAGCAGTACATGAGCGTCTACAAGCCGTACGCTCCCGAGGCTGCCGCCGCCGCCGAGATGGCCGTGGACCTGGCCCAGGGCAAGTCGCTCGACTCCGTCGCCAAGGACAAGGTCGACAGCCCGACCACCAAGCAGGTGCCCTCCGTCCTGGTGCCGGTCACAGCGCTGACCAAGGACAACATCAAGGACACCGTCATCAAGGACGGCGTCTACACGGTGGCCGACATCTGCACCTCGCAGTACAAGGCGGCCTGCGACAAGATCGGCCTGAAGTAAGCAGCCGCACGCGCCTTTCCAGCTAGGAGAATTCACCCTTGAATTTCCCTAGCGGAGAAAGGCGCCCCACCAGCTCCTCCGGCGCCCCGCGCACACAAACAGCCCCGCAAGCTCGGCACGGGGCGCCGGACGGAACTACCCCGCGGCGGGTCCCCCGCCCACCCACCCAGAATTCTGCACAACCTCCCGCCGGGTCAGGCGGCGAAGGAGATGGTTCACGTGTCCGCTACGCCCGTGCTGGCGTTGCGCGGGGTCTCCAAGCGGTTCGGTGCCGTTCAGGCGCTCACCGACGTAGAGCTTGAGGTCCACGCCGGTGAGGTGGTCGCCCTGGTGGGCGACAACGGTGCCGGAAAGTCCACGCTGGTCAAGACGATCGCCGGCGTGCATCCCATCGATGAGGGCGTCATCGAATGGGAAGGCAAGGCCGTCCAGGTCAACAAGCCGCACGACGCCCAGAACCTGGGCATCGCGACGGTGTACCAGGACCTCGCGCTGTGCGACAACATCGATGTCGTCGGCAACCTCTACCTCGGCCGGGAGATCCGCCGCCGCGGTGTGCTGGACGAGGTGGAGATGGAGCGGCGCTCGCGCGAGCTGCTGGACCAGCTCTCCATCCGCATCCCCAGCGTCCGTATCCCGATCGCCTCCCTCTCCGGCGGTCAGCGCCAGGTCGTGGCGATCGCCCGCTCCATGCTCGGCGAGCCC
Organism: Streptomyces sp. NPDC001709; assembly: GCF_053596375.1. Lineage (NCBI taxonomy): Bacteria > Bacillati > Actinomycetota > Actinomycetes > Kitasatosporales > Streptomycetaceae > Streptomyces > Streptomyces sp. NPDC001709. Next base: position 294,587 of record NZ_JBSFGB010000002.1, read on the forward strand.
AAGCTGGTCATCCTCGACGAGCCCACCGCCGCCCTCGGCGTCGAGCAGACCGCCCAGGTCCTCGACCTGGTGGAACGGCTGCGGGAACGCGATCACGCCGTGATCCTCATCAGCCACAACATGGCTGACGTGAAGGCCGTCGCCGACAAGGTGGCGGTGCTGCGTCTGGGTAAGAACAACGGCGTCTTCGAGGTCAAGTCGACCTCGCAGGAAGAGATCATCTCCGCCATCACCGGCGCCACGGACAACGCCGTGACCCGTCGTGCGGCGCGCACCAATGGGGAGATCAAGAAGTGAGCATCGACAAGACCTCCACGCCCGCCGAGGACGCCCCCGTGGACACCCCCGTGGAGAATCCCGAGGCGGCACGCGGCTCCGACGTCGCCGTCGACCCCCGCCTGCTGGTGCGCGAGCAGGGCCTCGCGGGCTACGTCACCGAGTTCAAGCGCAAGATGAAGGCCGGTGACCTCGGCTCCATCCCGGTCGTCATCGGCCTGGCGATCATCTGGATCATCTTCCAGAGCCTGAACTCCAACTTCCTCACCGCCGGCAACCTCTCCGACATCTCCGTCGCCATGGTCGGCACGGGCATGATCGCCGTCGGTATCGTGTTCGTCCTGCTGCTCGGCGAGATCGACCTGTCGGTCGGTTCGCTCTCCGGTGTCGCGGGCGCCACCTTCGCGGTGCTCAACATCACCCACGGCATGAACGAGATCCTGGCCCTGGTGCTGTCGATCCTCACCGGAACGGTCGCGGGCGCGCTGCACGGCTTCTTCTTCGCGAAGGTCGGCGTGCCGGCGTTCGCGGTGACCCTGGCCGGTCTGCTGTTCTGGAACGGCCTCATGCTCAAGATCCTGGGCGACAACGGCACGATCAACCTGAACGACAGCGGCCTGGTCGCCAAGCTGACCAGCTACTACTTCTCCGACGTGGCCGCCGCCTACGGTCTCGCCACCGCGGTGACGGTGCTGTTCTTCCTCAGCTCCTACTTCGGCAACAAGCGCCGCGAGGCCGCCGGGGTGCCGTCCCGCCCACTGAGCGAGACCGTCCTGCGCACCGTGCTGCTGGCCGTCGTCTCCTTCGCCGCCGCGATCGTCTTCAACCAGTACAAGGGTCTGCCGCTGGCCGTGGTGATCTTCGTCGCCATGCTGCTGATCACCGACTTCGTACTGCGTCGTACCTCCTACGGCCGCAAGGTCTTCGCGCTCGGCGGCAGCGTCGAGGCGTCCCGCCGTGCCGGTATCAACGTGGACCTGGTCCGGATCTCGGTGTTCGCCATCTCCGGTACGTTCGCGGCGATCGGCGGTCTGTTCATCGCCTCCAAGATCGCCTCCGCCAACCAGGGCGCCGGCGGCGGTGACCTGCTGATGAACGCGATCGCCGCAGCGGTCATCGGCGGTACGTCGCTGTTCGGTGGACGTGGGCGCACCTGGAACGCGCTCCTCGGCGTGCTGGTGATCGTCTCGATCCAGTACGGCCTCGCGCTGGAGGGCATCGCCTCGCCGGTGCAGTACATGATCACCGGTGGTGTGCTGTTGGCCACGGTCGTGATCGACGCGGTGACGCGCAAGACGCAGAAGAGCGCGGGTCGCGCATAGCGCGGTTTCGCCGTGGGGGTGCGGGTGTGACTGCGGGGGCCGGTCCGTCGTGGCTGGTCGCGCCCCCGCGGCGGAGCCGCCCCCCATATCGATACCGCCCCGCGCCCCTTCGGGGCGCTCCTGACGCCCGGCACCGAAACGTGCCGGGCGCTGTCATGTCTGGGAAAGCCGGAACATTAGACTCGGGCGAGCCCGGCGAAAGCTCGATCAGCTCTACTGCAAGGAGGCACGGGTGCCGCTGCTGACCCGCATCAGGGGACCGCGCGATCTGGACCGGCTCAGCCCGGAGGAGCTGGACCAGCTGGCACAGGAGATCCGGACCTTCCTCGTCGAGGCCGTCTCCAAGACCGGCGGCCACCTCGGCCCCAACCTCGGTGTGGTGGAGCTGACCATCGCCCTGCACCGCGTCTTCGAGTCGCCGAAGGACAAGGTGCTGTGGGACACCGGCCACCAGTCCTATGTGCACAAGCTGCTCACCGGCCGGCGGGACTTCTCCAAGCTGAAGATGAAGGGCGGCCTGTCGGGCTACCCCTCGCAGGCCGAGTCCGAGCACGACGTCATCGAGAACAGCCACGCCTCCACGGTGCTCGGCTGGGCCGACGGCATCGCCAAGGCCAACGAGCTGCACAAACGCGACAGCCACGTCGTGGCCGTCATCGGTGACGGGGCGCTCACCGGCGGGATGGCCTGGGAGGCGCTGAACAACATCGCCGACGCCAAGGACCGCCCGCTGGTCATCGTCGTCAACGACAACGAGCGGTCGTACGCCCCCACGATCGGCGGTCTCGCCAACCACCTGGCCACGCTCCGCACCACCGACGGGTACGAGCGGTTCCTCGCCCGGACGAAGGAACTCCTGGAGCGCACCCCGGTCGTGGGCAAGCCGCTCTACGAGACGCTGCACGGGGCGAAGAAGGGGTTCAAGGACTTCATCGCCCCGCAGGGCATGTTCGAGGACCTGGGCCTGAAGTACGTCGGCCCCATCGACGGACACGACATCGAGGCACTGGAGTCGGCGCTGGCCCGCGCCAAGCGGTTCCGCGGGCCGGTCATCGTGCACTGCCTGACCGAGAAGGGCCGCGGCTACCAGCCCGCCCTGCAGGACGAGGCCGACCGGTTCCACGGCATCGGGCCCATCCACCCCGACACCGGCCTGCCGGTCAAGGCCTCGGGCGCCGACTGGACCTCCGTCTTCGGTGACGAGATGGTCGAGCTCGGCAAGGAGCGCGCCGACATCGTGGCGATCACGGCGGCCATGCTCCAGCCGGTCGGCCTGAAGAAGTTCGCCGACACCTTCCCGGACCGGATCTACGACGTCGGCATCGCCGAGCAGCACGCCGCCGTCTCCGCCGCGGGCCTCGCGTACGGCGGGGTGCACCCCGTCTTCGCCGTGTACGCCACCTTCCTCAACCGCGCCTTCGACCAGGTCCTCATGGACGTGGCCCTGCACAAGTGCGGGGTGACCTTCGTGCTGGACCGGGCCGGTGTCACCGGAACGGACGGTGCCTCGCACAACGGCATGTGGGACATGTCGATCCTCCAGGTCGTGCCGGGGCTGCGGCTGGCGGCCCCGCGGGACGCCGAGCAGGTGCGGGCCCAGCTGCGGGAGGCCGTCGCCGTCGACGACGCGCCGACCGTGGTGCGCTTCTCCAAGGGCGCCGTCGGGCCCGCCGTACCCGCGGTGGGCCGGGTCGGCGGCATGGACGTGCTGCGCGAGCCGGGCACCGACGAGCCGGACGTGCTGCTGGTCTCCGTGGGCGCCCTCGCCCCGATGTGCCTGGAGATCGCCGCGCTGCTCGACAAACAGGGCATCTCCACCACCGTGGTCGACCCGCGGTGGGTCAAGCCCGTCGACGAGGCCATGGCCCCGCTGGCCGAGCGGCACCGGGTCGTCGTCACCGTCGAGGACAACAGCCGGGCCGGCGGTGTCGGCTCCGCGATCTCCCAGGCCCTGCGCGACGCGGGCGTGGACGTGCCGCTGCGTGACTTCGGCATCCCGCCGCGCTTCCTCGACCACGCCTCCCGCGGCGAGGTCCTCGCCGAGATCGGCCTGACCGCGCCCGACATCGCCCGCCAGGTCACCGGTCTCGTCGCCAAGCTGGACGGCCGGTACGACCGTACGGGCGCCGAGGTGGACTCGGTGGAGCCCGCGCGCGACTGACGCCGAACGCGCCCCCACGGGCCGGTCCCGCCCCTCCTTGCGGTGGCGGAACCGGCCCGTTTGCGTGAACCTGCCTGTGCCGGGGCATACGCATTCCCGACCCTCTCGATCATGACGGGCCGCGGCGAGGCCCCCAAGCGTGGGAGGCAGACACGTGAGCAGCGCGCTGTTCAGGACGAAGAACGTCGAGCAGTCCATCCAGGACACCGAGGAACCCGAGCATTCGCTCAAGAAGTCCCTCTCCGCGCTCGACCTGACCGTCTTCGGCGTCGGTGTCATCATCGGCACCGGCATCTTCGTCCTCACCGGACAGGTCGCCAAGAACAACGCCGGTCCGGCGGTGTCCCTGGCCTTCGTGACGGCCGGCGTGGTCTGCGCGCTCGCCGCCCTGTGCTACGCCGAGTTCGCCTCCACGGTCCCCGTGGCGGGCTCGGCGTACACCTTCAGTTACGCCTCCCTGGGCGAGCTGCCCGCCTGGATCATCGGCTGGGACCTGGTCCTGGAGTTCGCGCTGGGCACGGCGGTGGTGGCGGTCGGCTGGTCCGGCTACATCCGCTCGCTGCTGGACAACGCCGGGTGGCATCTGCCGGACTATCTGGCCGGCCGGGACCATGCCACCGGTTTCGGCTTCGACATCCTCGCCGCCGCCCTGGTGCTGGTGCTCACCGGCATCCTCGTCCTCGGCATGAAGCTGTCGGCCCGGATCACCTCGCTCGTCGTCGCCATCAAGGTGGTCGTGGTCCTCATCGTGATCGTCGCGGGTGCCTTCTTCGTCGAGTCCGCGAACTACTCGCCGTTCATCCCGCACGCCCAGCCGGTGCCGGCGGGCGGCAATCTGAAAGCCCCGCTCATCCAGCTGATGTTCGGCTGGGCGCCCGCCAACTTCGGCGTGATGGGCATCTTCACCGCCGCCTCTGTGGTGTTCTTCGCCTTCATCGGCTTCGACATCGTGGCCACGGCCGCCGAGGAGACCCGCAACCCGCAGCGGGACATGCCGCGCGGCATCCTCGGCTCCCTGTTCATCTGCACCGTCCTCTACGTGGCCGTCTCCATCGTCGTCACCGGTATGGAGAAGTACTCCAAGCTGTCCGTGGAGGCCCCGCTCGCCGACGCCTTCAAGGCCATCGGGCACCCCTGGTTCGCGGGTGTGATCAGCTTCGGTGCCGCCGTCGGCCTGACCACCGTGTGCATGATCCTGCTGCTCGGCCAGACCCGGGTGTTCTTCGCGATGAGCCGCGACGGACTGCTGCCGCGCTTCTTCTCCCGCGTCCACCCGCGCTTCCGTACCCCGCACCGGCCGACCATCCTGCTCGGCGTGATCATCGCGATCGTCGCCGGTTTCACCAGCCTGAGCGAGCTGGCCGAACTGGTGAACATCGGCACGCTCTTCGCGTTCGTCGTGGTCGCCATCAGCGTCGTCATCCTGCGCAGGACGCGCCCGGACCTGCCACGCGCCTTCCGCACCCCGTGGGTGCCGGTGATCCCGATCCTGTCGGTGTGCGCCTCGCTGTGGCTGATGCTCAACCTGCCCGCCGAGACCTGGCTGCGGTTCGCCATCTGGATGGTGGTCGGTTTCGTCGTCTACTTCTTCTACGGCCGCACCCACAGCCGACTGGCCCTCGGCGAGCAGGCCCCCGCGGGCGAGGTCCCGCGCCCGCCCACCGCCGGAAACGCTCCGTAACCCTCCTCGCCCGGCGACCCCCGATTCCCGGCCGGCGGGGCTGGAACGCGCTCCGGCCCCGCAGGGACCGTGGACACGAGGACCGTCACCCGGACGGCGTACCGGACCCGGGCTGCTGCCCCTTCTCGCGGCACTCGCCTGCCGTCCTCCCTACGGCCGCTGCGGAACCCGGACGAGGGCTACCTCGCGTTCGCGGTGCACGGCTCCGACTCGCTGACCCCGCCGCGGGAGCCCGCGGTCCTCACCCAGCTGCTCACGGCCACGGCTGTGGCCTCCCTCGCCCGGCGCTGTGCGGGCGGGCGGTGGGCTAGGCCCGGCACCATGCCGGTGGGAGGCGGCACCATGCCGGTGGTGGTGGGCCTGGGCTGGCCGTGTGTGGATGGTGAGGTTCGGCCCGGGAACGTGCGGGTTGGGTGCGTGGCAGGGCCGGCGGCGTGTGAGCAGTGGGTTCGGCTCGGCGGCGTGTGGGCCGTGGGCTCGGGCCGGTGGCGTGTTGGCGGTGGGTTCGGCCCGGCGGCGTGTGGGCGGTGGGCTCGGGCCGGTGGCGTGTTGGCGGTGGGTTCGGGCCGGCTGCGGGTGGACCGACGGCGAGCCGGCTCGGCGCCGTGCGGACCGCAGGGTCAGCTCAGTACCGTGCGCGGGCCCGTGACCTGTGCCCCGTGTTCCTGGACGCGGCGGCGCAGTTCGCGGTCGGCCGTGACCACCAGGCAAGGGCGGTCGCCGGAGGCCGCCGCGAGGGCCACGATGTGGTCGTCGCCGCTGCCGGGCGCCTCCTCGACGCGCACCTCGGGCACCGCGGCCACACCCCGGGCCGCGCCCTCCACCACCAGGACCAGTTCCAGCGGACCGGGCAGAGGGGCCACGCCGGACCGGGCGAGGGGCACCAGCCGGTCGCGCAGGCGCTCGGCGGCACCGCGGCGGTCGCGCCACCAGCCGTCGGGCACCGAGCCGACGACGTTCGCGCCGTCGACGATGAGCAGGGGGAGGGGCTCGTCCGTCATGTCCGGTAACTGTCTTGTTTTGTGGTGTTCGTAGGCAGACTCAGTCTGTCACGGGTTTGCTCGCCCAGTCGCCCGTGATCTTCGCGATCGCGGCGGCCGCCCGCTCGGCGGGGCGCCCTCCGGCGCGCACCCCGGGGGAGAACTCGACGTGCAGGAAGGGCACATGGTCGGCGTCCGCCACCTGGCCCTGGACGTTCGTCAGGCCCTCCAGCGGACAGGACCGCACCCAGGCCCGGCAGACCCGGAAGCCTTGCCCGCCCAGGGCGTCGGCCAGGTCGCGGCCGTCCTGCCGGCCCGCCGACCCGGCGCCGGTGGAGGCGACCACGTCGTAGCCGGGCACGGCGGAGGCGGCGAAGCCGTGCAGCTGGATCCCGGGCATCCCGCGCCGGGCCAGCTCGGCGCAGATGGCGTGGAACACGGTGTCCTCGCGGTGTGCCACGTCCGCGGAATTACCGACTCCGGCTTTGCGGTGTGCACCTGCAATCACCAGGACCCCGCCAGGGGAGCCGCGCAGCACACGTACGCCCAGCTGTTCGGTGCCCAGGTCGAAGCCGGGATGCGGGACCTGCACCGACCAGCTCGGGCGGTGGTCCAGATCGAGGTAGACCCGGCCCCAGCCGCGCGGTGTCACGGCGGAGTCGGTGCGGTCGGCCACCTCGGTGTAGCGGTGGCCGGAGGGCCGGTCGACGACCGTGCGCACGGTGAAGTCCCGTTGCGAAAGCCGCTGTTCCGCTTGTGCGCGGTGGCCGTCGAGCAGCAGGCCGACCGCCGCGGCGATGTCCTCGCGGTCGGCCCGGCCGGGCGGCAGATAGCCCCGGCCGGGGGCGAACCGGCTCGTGTAGTCCGCCACCTCGCGCGCCAGGTCGATCTGCGCGTCCCCCGTCGGGGCGGGTCGGCCGTTGTCGCGTCCGTCGCCGCCCGAGGCGCGGAGCAGGACGGTGAGACCGCCGGCGAGGACGGCGGCGACCAGCAGAAGTGTTGCGATCGTTATCGCGCGTGAGCGAGGCACTCTCATGGTTGTATCAAGATATCCCGGTGAACAGACGCCGTAGCCGGACCCTGCTGTCCCTGCTGACCCCGCTCTCCCTGCTTGCCGCCGTCTCCGGCTGTGGTCTCCTCTCGGACGACTCCGGTGCCGAGGGCGGCGGGCGCTCCTTCACCGTCGCCGCGGCCGGGGACATCCTGATGCACCCCGAACTGGTCGACCAGGCGCGCAAGGACGCGAAGCGCACCGGCAAGGGCGTGGACGGGCTGGACTTCGGGCCCATGATGGCGGGCATCAAGCCGCTGATCAGCAAGGCGGACCTGGCGATCTGTCACTTCGAGCCGGTGATGGGCCCGGCGAAGGGCCCGTTCGAGGGCTTCCCGGACTTCCAGGTGCCGCCGCAGCAGGCCAAGACGATCAAGGACATCGGCTACGACACCTGCTCCACCGCCTCCAACCACACCCTCGACCACGGCTACGAGGGGGTGAAGCGCACCCTGGACGCGCTGGACGCCGCCGGGCTGAAGCACACCGGCTCCGCCCGGACCCGGAAGGAGGCACTGACTCCGCTGGTCATGGACGTCAAGGGCGTCAAGGTGGCGCAGATCTCCTTCGCCTTCGGCTTCAACGAGCCGCACAAGCTCCCGAAGGACAAGCCGTGGCTGGCCAACGAGCAGGACCTCGGCCGGATCAAGGCCGCCGAACAGCGGGCCCGCAAGGCCGGCGCCGACGTGGTGATCCTCTCCCTGCACTGGGGCCGTGAGCACCATCCGGAGCCGTCGGCCTCGCAGCTCTCCTTCGCTCGGCAGATCGCCCGGAAGACCGGCATCAACCTCGTCATCGGCCATCACGCGCATGTCGTGGAGCCGATGGAGAAGGTCGACGGCACCTGGATCAGCTACGGCCTCGGCAACCAGATCGCCCGGCACGAGGTGCCGACGGGCCTGACCGAGGAGGGCGTGATCGCCTGGTTCACCTTCACCGAGCGCGGCAAGGGCCACTGGGACGTGCAGCCGCGCTTCGAGCCGACCCTGCTGACCATCCCGCCGGACGCCGAGAACGTGCGGGACGGCGGCACCGCCGCCTACGCCGGCGACGATGCGCGGGACTACCGCCTGCTGGACGTGCCGGCCGCGCTGCGTGACGGTCACGACCTCACCGATGCCCAGAAGGCCCGGCTGCGGCTGGCGTTCGAGCGCACCCAGGGCACGCTGCTGAACCGCGGCGCGGGGGCGGACGGGCTGAAGCCACTCACCCCGCTGCCCGAGTAGACGGGGCATTTGTCGGAATTTGTACGACAGTTGCGCGATGTTGCCCAGATCACGTTGGACTTACCGCAACTTAACCCCCCTCTTATCTGTCTGAGCTTTCCGGGTGCGGTCTTTCCATCGGCGCGCCCGGACCGTATTCAAGAGAGGACCGTCCTGTGGCGTCACCGCCCCCGGCGCGGCAACACCGAGCCCGCCGCCGAGCCGACATGTCACTGATCGGGGGCATACGCCCGCCCATCGCGGTCCTCTCGGCGCTGTTGCTGACGCTCGCCGGCATCACGGCCCTCGTGCTGGGCCGCGTCGACGACGCCGGCGTGCCGAGGGCGGTGCTGACGTCCCAGCAGCACTTCTCCGAGGACGGCGCCATCGCGCTGCGCGCCTCCATCGACGAGTCCGTCACCGACGTGACCCGCTCCGCCGCGCTGTTCAGCGCCGGGGAGCCGGTCTCCGGCGACGCCGTCCTGGACAAGCTCGGCAGCACCTACCAGAAGTGGATGGGCACCGCCGTCGTCGAGATCCGCACCGGCAAGCTGGTCGCGGCCCGCGGCGAGACGGTGCCGCTGACCTCCGTGGACCTGTCCTCCCTCAGCGGCGAGGACGGGCTGGCCCCGCGGATGGTCCGGCAGAAGAACGGCGAGGTGCGGCTGCTGTCCTTCGGGCTGCTGACCTGGCCGGGCAAGCCGCAGCTGCTGCTGGTGGCCTCCCGGAACCTGAAGTTCCCCGGCATCAGCCTCGGCCAGTTCCGCTCCATCGCCGTGGTCGACGCGAACGGCGCGATCCTCAGCAGCGACGGCATCGCCGAACCCGAGTCGGCGCGCAACAGCGTCGACCGCGAGGACATCAAGGACTCCACCAAGCAGCTGAAGGACTTCGCCCGGCTGGCCGCCCGCAAGGCCCGCCAGGATCCGCGCAGCAGCAAGGAGCCGGGCACCGGCGGCTACCAGGGCGTCAGCGGCAGCCTGATCGGCGGGAAGGTGCTCGGCGACCGGTCCGTCGCCGGATACGCCACGCTCGCCGCGTCCGAGCCCGGCGCGGCCACCACCGCCGGCGGGCTCGGCCTGTCCGTGGTCGCCATGGTCAAGGTGACCGAGGAGTCCGCCCGGGCCCAGTCCCCGGTGTTCGGGCTGGCGGCGGGCGGCGCGCTGCTCGTCGTCGGCGCCCTGGCCGTGGCGGTGCTGCTGGGCACCGTGCAGCGCCCGCTCATCCGCCTGTTCCTGGAGTCCCGCCGGCTCACCCGCGGCGATCTGACCCGGCCCGTCACCGTCCCCGGCTACGGCGAGGCGCACCGCATCGGAGCCGCCCTGGAACGGCTGCGCCGGCAGCTGCTCGGCGAGAGCGCCGAGGCCACCGGTCCGGCCGAGCGTCCCAGCGGGCTGCGCCGGGTGGGCACCCCGGCCCTGCTCGCGGTCTGCGCGGTCCTGCTGCTGGCCTGGTGCGCACCGCTGATGCTGCTGTTCAACCGCGCGGACAACACGGCCGACGTCCCGCGCCAGCTCGTCAACGACCAGCGCGAACGCACCGACACGCTCAGCGACCGGGTGCGCCGCGCGCTCAACGAGGGCGACGCCGACCTGCAGTCCGTCGCCTCCCTGATCGGCGACAAGACCTCGCCCGAGGCCATGGAGACGGTGCTGGAGCGCACCTACAACGAGAACAGGCGCTACCGCTCCCTCTACGTCGTCGACTCCTCCGGCGAGATCCAGGCCCGCGAGGGCAAGGACCCGAAGGTGATCCGCTCCCACCGCGTCTCCGACAAGTCCCTGCGGCTGCTGGGCCGCGGCGGCAAGGAGCCCGTGGTCGTCGCCTCCGCCGAGATACCCGGCCGGGGCGGCGCCCAGCTGATCGGCGAGTTCCGCGTCGAGTTCCTCAACGTCCTGCTGACCCGGCCGGGCCTCGGTGTGGTCCGGCTCGTGGACGACCAGAACAAGGTCATCGCCGGCAACACCGGCTTCCTCGCCTTCCAGTCGCTGCCCGACGACCACCTGAAGGACCTCGTCGCGGCCAGCGCCCAGCGGCTCGGGAAGAAGCCGCGCCCGAACGGCGTGCTCTACCGGGAGAACGGGGTGCGCATCGCCGCCGCCGCGCCGTTCTCCGGCAGCGGCTCGGCCGAGTCGCTCGGCTGGAGCGTCGTCAGCTGGCAGCCCGTCGACCGGCTCGCCATCCCGGAGTACGACGCCCAGAACCGCACCGTCCTCGCCGGTCTGCTCGGCGCCGCCGCGGCCGTCGCCTGCCTGGGCTGGCTGCACATCGTGGTGGCCCGGCCGCTGCGCGGTCTGGCCGACCGGGCCGAGGCACTGGCCGGCGGCGACCGCAGGACCGTGCTCTTCCCGCAGCACCACGACGAGGTCGGCGCCGTCACCCGCTCCCTGGAACTCATCCGGCAGCAACTGCAGGACCAGCGCCGCCAGCAGCCCCGCAGCACCCCCTCCCAGCAGTACACAAGGAACTGATCACCTGTGCTCTTCCTCTACGCCGTGCTGCTGATCTGCTGCGCGATACTGCTCGTCGCGGGCATCGTGGAACAGCGGCGGCACTTCGAGAACCTGGACCACATCCCCACCCGGGTCCTGGTCAACGGCATCCGCGGCAAGTCCTCCATCACCCGGCTGTGCGCGGGCGCCCTGCGCGGCGGCGACCTGGTCACCGTCGCCAAGACCACCGGCACCGCGGCCCGGTTCATCCACCCGGACGCCACCGAGGAGCCGGTCTACCGCAAGTTCGGCATCGCCAACGTGGTCGAGCAGATCGGCATCGTCCGGCGCGCCGCCGCGTACAAGCCGGACGCGCTGGTCATCGAGTGCATGGCCGTCATGCCGGCCCTGCAGGAGATCAACCAGTCCAAGCTGATCCGCTCCACCATCGGCGTGCTGTGCAACGTCCGCGAGGACCACCTCGCCGAGATGGGCCCCACCCTGGACGACGTGGCGCGTTCGCTGTGCCGCTCCATGCCCGAGGACGGCATCTGCGTCACCGCCGAGAAGGACCGCTTCCACATCCTCCAGGAGGAGGCGGACGCCCGTAACTGCAAGCTGATCTACGCCGACCCCGAGACGGTCACCGACGAGGAGCTGCGCGGCTTCAGCTGGTTCACCTTCAAGGAGAACGTGGCCATCGCCCTCGCCGTCGCCGAACTCCTGGGCGTCGACCGGGAGACGGCCCTCAGGGGCATGTACGAGGCCCCGCCGGACCCCGGTGTCCTCTCCGTCGAGCGCTACCGGACGCCCGATGGCAAGAAGCTGCGCTTCGCCAACGTCTTCGCGGCCAACGACCCCGAGTCGACGCTGATGAACATCAACCAGCTGCTCGACCTCGGCGCCATCCACCGCCCGCTCAACGTGGTCATCAACTGCCGCCCCGACCGCGTGGAACGCAACGGGCAGATGGGCGAGATCATCCCCGACCTCGACCCCGAGCGCGTCTTCGTCATCGGCCACCCGGCCAAGTCCGCCATCGACGCCATCCCCGCCGAGTTCCGCTCCCGCGCCGTCGACCTCGGCGGCGACAAACGCGACCCCGAGGAGTTCATGGGCAAGATGCTGGACATGCTCGGCCCGGACTCGTCGATGGTCGCGATCGGCAACATCCACGGCCAGGGCGAGATCCTGCTGGAACACCTCGCCGAACTGCCGCCGGACGAGAGCGCCGACGAGCCGGCCGCCACGGCCCCGGCCCGCCGGACCGAAACGGCTCCCGCCGTGGTCGAGCACGCCGAGACGATGCAGCTGTACGTGCCCCGCATCGACCCCTACCAGCGCTACCCGGAGGCCTACGAGGCGCGGTACGCGCAGGCGCAGCCGCACGTCCCGCAGCTCCCCGCGCAGACCTCGTACGAGACGCCGTACGAGACCTCGTACGAGACGTCGTACGACACCTCGCACGACACCTGGACCGAGCCGCGGCCCCACCACGGACCGGCCCCGGCCCGTGGACTCTTCGAGCCCCGCATCCCGCCCCAGCCTTCCGCCGACGACGACAGCCAGCAGTGGCACAGCCCAGGAGAACAGCGTTGATCCCCTCCGTCCTCACCCCCGAGATCGCCGCGATCGGCATCGGCCTGGGCCTGATGTTCTCGCTCATGTGCTACCTGACGACCAATCTGTCGCCGGGCGGCATGATCACCCCGGGCTGGCTCGCGCTCACCCTCATCGAGGACCTCCAGCGCGCCGCGCTCGTCGTCGGCGTGACCGTGCTGACGTACCTCGCCACGCTGCTGATGCAGAAGTTCGTGATCCTCTACGGCAAGCGGCTCTTCGCGGCCGTCGTGCTCAGCGGCGTGCTGATCCAGGCCACCGTGATCATCGTGCTGCAGATGGAGTTCCCGCTGCTGTACGCCAACCAGACGCTCGGCTTCATCGTCCCCGGCCTGATCGGCTACCAGCTGGTCCGCCAGCCCAAGGGCGCGACCCTGCTGTCCGTCGGCTCGGTCACCCTCGCCACCTATGTGGTGCTGACCGCCGGCATCCTCCTCGGCGCCATGCCGACCGCCTGAACCCGCCCGAATCCGACGCACTCCTGGAGCCCCCACCATGACGAAGCGCAAAGGCCGCCCCGTCGTCCACGCGGTGACGGTCCTGGCCCTGCTCGCGGGCAGCGCCTACTTCACCTACGAGCTGCGCAAGGACGAGCAGGCGAAGCTCCCGGCCGCCCAGACGATCACCGAGAACCTGCACAGCTCGGGCGGGACGACCGGCAAGCAGACCTGGGAACGGCTGAACAACCCGGCGCGCTCGGTACTGCGTGACGGCAAGGGCGACGTCATCGCCGCCTTCACGGACGGCGCCCGTACCGCCACCCTCAAGGGCCCGACCCGGACCTTCGCCGAGCCCGTCAACACCACCACCAAGGTGGTCACCAACGACTGGGTCCGCCTCATGCCGGAGGCGTGGACCAAGGGGTCCGAGAAGCAGCAGTGGTTCAAGGACTGGTTCAAGCAGTACTACGGAAGCGAGGAGGACGACGTCTTCGCCTTCGCCTTCCAGTACATCGTGGGCGCGCCGGTCAAGAAGGACGACCAGGGCATCCAGTACGCGGGCCACGCCACCTACGGCCCCCTCAAGGCCGACGGCGTCGACCGCTACGAACAGACCGACTTCTACGACTACCTGGGCATCCCGTACACCTTCCGGGACGGCGTCACGGTGTACCCGCAGAAGGACCGCCTGCGGGCCGTGGACTGCTCCGGCTATCTGCGCCTGGTCTACGGCTACCGCGCCCGCTACCCGCTGATGTCCGACAACGCCCACGGCGACGGGCTGCCGCGCACCGCCGACGGCATGGCCCGCGGCAAGGAGGGCGTGGACATCATCAAGCTCCAGGGCCCGAGCCCCTGGTACGTGCAGCCGCAGAACATCGACGTCCTCCAGCCGGGCGACCTGCTGTTCTTCAAGATGGACCACCGCACCGGCAACCACATGGACCACTCCGCGATCTACCTCGGCCCGGACACCGAGGGCCACAAGGTCTTCATCTCCAGCCGCAAGGAACAGAACGGCCCCACGATCGGCGACCAGGGCGGTGTCTCGCGCCTCGACGGCGACGGCTTCTACGCCAAGCTGTTCCGCACCGCGAAGCGGCTGTGAGCAGGCACGAGCGGGCCACCGTGAAGCCACGGCATAGAGTGAACCGGTGAACGGCGACTGGCTCCTGCGCGGCCGAGACGGCCGGCTCAGTGTTTACCAGCTGTCGGGCGACGCCGTCCTGTGCCGGGCGGAGCGCGTCCCCGGCGGCCCCTGGACCGACCCGCGCACGGTGGGCGGCGACCAGAAGCTCCACCCCGTCCTGGCCGTCGGCCAGGGCGCCGACGGCTACGCCCACCTCGTCTCCTGGCGGCCGACGCTGCCGGGCGAGTCGGGCCTGGTGCACTCCACTCATTTCCGGCCGCACCTCGCGGCCCTGGACTGGAACCCGATCGGCCACCCGAGGAAGAAGGGCGGTGACCGGTCGGGCACGCCGGCCGTCGCCGTCGACGCCCAGGGCCGCGCCCATGTCTTCGTCCGCAACGACGGCGGCGGGGTGCACATGGTCGCGCAGAAGGAGAAGGGCGGCTGGGAGCCCTGGCGGGACCTGAGGGGGCGCAAGGTGCGGGACGGCCTGGCCGCGGTGACGGGGGAGTCCGGCCGGGTCGAGGTCTACGCGGCCGTCCCCGAGGGCCTGCTGCACTGGCGCCAGGAGGAACCCGGTGCCCAGCCCGTCGTGCAGGAGCCCCTGGAGGCCGCGGTCCGCCCCGGCACCCTCTACGCCCTCGCGACCTCCCCCGACAGCACGACCGTGTTCTTCACCGACGCCTCCGGTGACCTGTGTGCCTGGCGACCGGGCGGCAAACCGGTCGCCCTGCTGCCCGCGGCGGGCCCGGGCCCGGTCACGGCGGTCCGCTGCACCCTGGACGGGCACGACTGCACGTTGCTGGCCCAGCGCTCGGCGAGCGGCCGGGTGGCCTTCGCCGCCTACCCGACCGAGCAGGAGTCGGCGGGCGCCTGGTGGACGGAGTCGGGCCCGCAGCTGCCCGCGGACGCGCTGGTCTCCCTCGCCGTGGACGGGGACGACCGGGTGGTGGCGGCAACGCTGTCGCCGTCGACCGGCCGGCTCCTGCTGACCCGGCGCAAGGACGAGCCGGGGCTGGCGCTGGAGGCGTGGCGACCGGTCTGAGCACGCGGAAGGGCCCCCGCCGCAGCGGGGGCCCTCCAGGTGTCACCGGGTGTTATGCGGGAACGCTCGCCACACCCTGCGCCAGGAACGTCTTGCCGTTCACGCGCTCCGAGACGCCCTCGCGGTCCAGGTACGGCGTGATGCCGCCCAGGTGGAAGGGCCAGCCGGCGCCCGTGATCAGGCAGAGGTCGATGTCCTGGGCCTCGGCGACGACGCCCTCGTCGAGCATGAGCCCGATCTCCTGCGCCACCGCGTCCAGCACCCGCGCCCGCACCTGCTCCTCGGTCAGCACGACATCGCCCTGCTTCAGCAGCGCGGCGACCTCCGGGTCCAGCTCCGGCTTGCCGCTGTCGTAGACGTAGAAGCCGCGCTTGCCCGCCTTGACGACGGCCGCGAGGTTCGGGGAGACCGTGAAGCGGTCCGGGAAGGCCCGGTTGAGGGTCTCGGACACGTGGAGACCGATCGCGGGGCCGACCAGCTCGAGGAGGACCAGCGGGGACATCGGCAGACCGAGCGGCTCGACCGCCTTCTCCGCGACCTCCACCGGGGTGCCCTCGTCGATGACGTTCTGGATCTCGCCCATGAAGCGGGTCAGGATGCGGTTCACGACGAACGCCGGGGCGTCCTTGACCAGAACCGCGGTCTTCTTCAGCTTCTTGGCGACGGCGAACGCGGTCGCGAGCGACGCGTCGTCGGTCTTCTCGCCACGGACGATCTCCAGCAGCGGCAGCACCGCGACCGGGTTGAAGAAGTGGAAGCCCACGACCCGCTCGGGGTGCTTGAGCTTCGACGCCATCTCCGTCACCGACAGCGAGGAGGTGTTGGTCGCGAGGATCGCGTGCGCCGGGGCGACCGCCTCGACCTCCGCGAACACCTGCTGCTTGACACCGATCTCCTCGAACACGGCCTCGATGATGAAGTCCGCGTCGGAGAAACCCTCGGCCTTGTCCAGGACACCGGTGACCAGTGCCTTCAGGCGGTTGGCCTTGTCCTGGTTGATCCGGCCCTTGCCGAGCAGCTTGTCGATCTCGGCGTGGACGTAGCCCACACCCTTGTCGACGCGCTCCTGGTCGATGTCGGTCAGCACGACCGGCACCTCCAGGCGGCGCAGGAAGAGGAGGGCGAGCTGCGAGGCCATCAGGCCCGCGCCGACCACGCCGACCTTGGTGACCGGGCGGGCCAGGTTCTTGTCCGGGGCGCCGGCGGGACGCTTGCCGCGCTTCTGCACCAGGTTGAACGCGTAGATGCCGGAGCGCAGCTCACCGCCCATGATCAGGTCGGCGAGGGCGACGTCCTCGGCGTCGTACCCCTGCTGCAGGTCGCCGTTCTTGGCGGCCGCGATGATGTCCAGGGCGCGGTAGGCGGCCGGAGCGGCCCCGTGCACCTTGGAGTCGGCGATGAACCGGCCCTTGGCGACGGCCTGGTCCCAGGCCTCGCCGCGGTCGATCACCGGGCGCTCGACCTCGACGTCGCCCTTGAGGACGTTCGCCGTCCAGATCAGGGACTGCTCCAGGAAGTCCGCACCCTCGAAGAGGGCGTCGGCGATGCCGAGCTCGAAGACCTGCTTGCCCTTGAGCTGCTTGTTCTGGTTGAGGCTGTTCTCGATGATCACCGAGACGGCCTTGTCGGCGCCGATCAGGTTCGGCAGGATCGTGCAGCCGCCCCAGCCCGGGACCAGACCCAGGAAGACCTCGGGGAGCGAGAAGGCCGCGATCGCCTTCGACACCGTGCGGTACGTGCAGTGCAGACCGACCTCGACGCCGCCGCCCATCGCCGCGCCGTTGTAGTACGCGAAGGTCGGCACGGCCAGGCCCGCGAGGCGCTTGAAGACCTCGTGGCCGCCCTTGCCGATGGCCAGCGCGTCCTTGTGCTCCTTCAGCAGCTCGACGCCCTTGAGGTCGGCGCCGACCGCGAAGATGAACGGCTTGCCGGTGATGCCGGCGCCGACGATGTCGCCGGCCGCGGCCTCCGCCTCGACCTGGTCGATGGCGGTGTTGAGGTTCGCCAGCGAGGCCGGGCCGAAGGTGGTCGGCTTGGTGTGGTCGAAGCCGTTGTCGAGGGTGATGAGCGCGAAACGGCCCGCACCGAACGGCAGGTCGAGGTGGCGTACGTGCGCGGACGTCACGACCTCGTCGGGGAACAGCTCGGCCGCACCCTTCAAAAGCTCAGCGGTGGTGCTCACTTGTCCCCCTCGAAGTGCGGGTTCTCCCAGATGACCGTCGCGCCCATGCCGAAGCCGACGCACATGGTGGTCAGGCCGTAGCGGACCTGCGGCTGCTCCTCGAACTGGCGGGCCAGCTGCGTCATCAGCCGGACACCGGAGGAGGCCAGCGGGTGACCGAAGGCGATGGCGCCGCCGTACTGGTTGACGCGCTCGTCGTCGTCCGCGATGCCGTAGTGGTCGAGGAAGGCCAGCACCTGGACGGCGAAGGCCTCGTTGATCTCGAACAGGCCGATGTCACCGATGCCGAGGCCCGCCTTGGCGAGGGCCTTCTCGGTCGCCGGGATCGGGCCGTAGCCCATGACCTCCGGCTCCACGCCCGCGAAGGCGTAGGAGACGAGCCGCATCTTGACCGGCAGGTTGTTCTCGCGGGCGAAGTCCTCGGAGGCGATGATCGAGGCCGTCGCACCGTCGTTCAGACCGGCGGCGTTACCGGCGGTGACCCGCCCGTGGACGCGGAACGGCGTCTTCAGGTTCGACAGGTTCTCCAGGGTGGTCCCCGGGCGCATCGGCTCGTCGGCGGTGACCAGACCCCAGCCGGTCTCACCGGCCTCCGGGTTGGTGCGACGCACCGAGATCGGCACCAGGTCCTGCTGGATCTTGCCGTTGGCGTACGCCTTGGCGGCCTTCTCCTGCGAGCGCACGGCGTACTCGTCGGCGCGCAGCTTGGTGATCTGCGGGTAGCGGTCGTGCAGGTTCTCCGCGGTCATGCCCATGAACAGGGCGGACTCGTCGACCAGCTTCTCGCTCACGAACCGCGGGTTCGGGTCCACGCCCTCGCCCATCGGGTGGCGGCCCATGTGCTCCACACCACCGGCGATGACGGCGTCGTAGGCACCGAAGGCGATCGAACCGGCGGTGGTCGTCACGGCGGTCAGCGCGCCGGCGCACATGCGGTCGATGGAGTAGCCGGGCACCGACTGCGGCAGACCCGCGAGGATCCCGGCGGTACGGCCCAGGGTCAGACCCTGGTCACCGATCTGCGTGGTCGCCGCGATGGCGACCTCGTCGATCTTCTTCGGGTCGAGACCCGGGTTGCGGCGCAGCAGCTCCCGGATCGCCTTCACGACGAGGTCGTCGGCGCGGGTCTCGTGGTAGATGCCCTTCGGGCCCGCCTTGCCGAACGGGGTGCGGACGCCGTCGACGAAGACGACATCCCTGACGGTACGAGGCACGATGGCTCTCCTCCAGGGTGCGGAACGCTGAGCGCTTGCTTAAGCCCATGCTACTTATGAGTAACGTAGCTGCACAGCCCTGCCGGGGGGAGCGGCGAAGGTCACACCACGGCGGCATGCGGTATGGCTTGATCTCGACGTGCCTGCCCGGCCGCCGTAGGGCCTGATCGCGTACGGCGGCTGCGGATTGTCCTGGTTGCTCGCGCCCAGGCGCTTACGGGGCGCCGGCGGCACCCTTCGCCGACAGCGCCGAAACCAACACCGGCGTCACCAGCTCCACCTGCCACGGACGCGCGCCGTACCCCGCCAGGGCAAGCTCCACCGACCCGGTGTCCACCACCTTCGGCGGCTCCCAGCAGATGCGCCGGACCGTGTCCGGCGACATCAGGTTCTCCTGAGGCATCCCGAGCCGCTCGGCAAGGGCCGTCACCCCGGCCCGGGCCGCGGACAGCCGAGCCGCGGCGGCGGGGTCCTTGTCGGCCCAGGCCCGCGGCGGCGGAGGCCCGGTGACCGGCTGGCCCGGCTGCGGCAGCGCGGAGTCCGGCAGGGCCTTGGCCCGGTCCACCGCCGCCTGCCACTGCTCCAGCTGCCGCCGTCCCATCCGGTGCCCGAACCCGTTCAGCGCCGCGAGCGCATGGACGTTGGCCGGAAGGGAGAGCGCCGCCTCCACGATGGCGGCGTCACTGAGCACCTTGCCCGGCGACACGTCCCTGCGCTGCGCGATCCGGTCCCGCGTCTCCCACAGCTCCCGTACGATCCCGAGCTGCCGGCGCCTGCGCACCTTGTGCATACCGGACGTACGGCGCCAGGGATCCTTCCTCGGCTCGGCCGGCGGCGCGGCCGCGATCGCGTCGAACTCCTGCAGGGCCCACTCCAGCTTGCCCTGCCGGTCCAGCTCCTTCTCCAGGGCGTCGCGCAGGTCGACGAGGAGTTCCACGTCGAGCGCGGCATAGCGCAGCCAGGGCTCGGGGAGCGGGCGGGTCGACCAGTCGACGGCGGAGTGACCCTTCTCCAGGACGAAACCCAGCACGCCCTCGACCATGGCGCCGAGACCGACCCGGGGGAACCCGGCGAGCCGGCCCGCCAGCTCGGTGTCGAAGAGGCGGGTCGGGACCATGCCTATCTCGCGCAGGCAGGGCAGGTCCTGGGTGGCCGCGTGCAGCACCCACTCGACGCCGGACAGGGCCTCGCCGAGCGCGGACAGGTCGGGGCAGGCCGCGGGGTCGATCAGCGCGGTCCCGGCGCCTTCGCGGCGCAGCTGCACCAGGTACGCGCGCTGGCCGTAGCGGTAGCCGGAGGCGCGCTCGGCGTCGACGGCGACCGGGCCGGAGCCCGCGGCGAAGGCGGCGATCACCTTGGCGAGGGTGGCCTCGTCGGCGACGACGGGCGGAATTCCCTCGCGCGGTTCCAGCAGCGGTGTCGGCGCCCCCGTCACAGAAGATCCGGCGTCATCCGGAGGGGTGCCTCCGGTGGTATGCAGGGAGCTGTCTGCTGCGGTGTCTTGGGCGTCGGTCACCTGTCAAGGGTATCCGTGTGTGGACGGCGCCCGTCGACGGAACGTTCCGTCGACAGGCGCCGGAGGGTCGTAAACCAGTCAGGCCGGTGAATGGTGCGGTTCAGGTGAGTGAACCGGCGGCTGCTCCGGTCGGCTCAGTGGATGATCCCGGTGCGCAGGGCCACGGCCACCATGCCGGCCCGGTCGCCCGTGCCCAGCTTGCGGGCGATGCGGGCGAGGTGGCTCTTGACGGTCAGGGCGGACAGGCCCATGGAGACGCCGATCGCCTTGTTCGACTGGCCCTCCGCGACCAGCCGCAGCACCTCGACCTCGCGTCCGGACAGCTCGCGGTAGCCGCCCGGGTGGCTCGGGGCACCCGGGGGGCGGCGGTGCATCCGGGCGGCGCCGAGGGGAGCGGCGCCGGGCCGGGCGGGCAGGCCGATGTTGGTGCGGGTGCCCGTGACGACATAGCCCTTGACCCCGCCCGCCAGGGCGTTGCGCACCGCGCCGATGTCGTCGGCGGCGGACAGCGCGAGGCCGTTGGGCCAGCCCGCGGCGCGGGTCTCGGAGAGCAGGGTCAGGCCGGAGCCGTCGGGCAGGTGGACGTCGGCGACGCAGATGTCGCGCGGATTGCCGATGCGGGGACGAGCCTCCGCGACGGACGAGGCCTCGATGACATCGCGCACGCCGAGAGCCCACAGGTGGCGGGTGACGGTGGAACGGACGCGCGGGTCGGCCACGACCACCATGGCGGTCGGCTTGTTCGGGCGGTAGGCGACCAGGCTTGCGGGCTGCTCGAGGAGAACGGACACCAGGCCTCCTGGGTGGGGGGACGGGGCCGGCTTGTGGGGATGAAGCCGGGACGAACCGTGCTTTCAAGGTCACAGTCGTCTTCGGCAGCAAACTCGTCCGCCTTTAGAGAATGATCACGATCTAGTGAGTAACAATCTGTGCAATTCGGACACGCGATCGATCATCCGAAGATCGAGTCGGGTTCACGCGGGTGCGATTCGGGTCGGAAAGTGGCCGTATCGACAAAGACATGGTCAATAAGGCCGCCATGTGGGCGAAGTCGCCGGTCGGCGGCCTTGCCCACCTCGGTCTCACCGTGACTGCGGGCCCCTGCGCTGCGGCAGCGTCACCACGGAGGCATCGCCCGGACCGGCCGGCGGCAGCCCCGCGACCTGGGCCAGCAGATCGCACCAGGAGGTCAGGTGGGAGGCCGTGTCCGGCACCCCGCCGAGCCCCTCGCGGGGCGTCCAGGACGCCCGGATCTCGATCTGCGAGGCCGCCGGCCGCTCCGCCAGCCCGCCGAAGTAGTGCGAACTCGCGCGCGTGATCGTCCCGCTCGGCTCGCCGTAGCCGAGCCCGCGCGCCTGCAGCGCCCCGGTCAGCCATGACCAGCACACCTCGGGCAGCAGCGGATCGGCCGCCATCTCCGCCTCCAGCTCCGCCCGCACCAGCGTCACCAGCCGGAACGTTCCCTGCCAGGCGTCGTGCCCCGCCGGATCGTGCAGCAGCACCAGCCGTCCGTCGGCCAGCTCCTGCTCGCCGTCGACCACCACGGCCTCCAGTGCGTACGCGTAGGGGGCGAGCCGCTGCGGGGCGGGGGTGGGCTCCACCTCGACCTGCGGCCGCAGCCGGCTGCTGCGCAGGGCGTCGACCGCGGCCTGGAAAGCCGGTGGACCCGAAGTACTGGAACGCCGGTCCGCCTCCTCGGTGTCCTTCACGTCGTCCAATCCGTCAGCGCCGTCCGACATTCGTCCGTGAGCCGCAGCCATGCGGGGAAGAGTAAGGGGAAGCGGGGCTTTGTGCAGGGCAAGACACAGTCGGTGGCCACGGGCCGCCCCCGCACCGGGCCGGTCCCGATCCGGTGGCATGCGAGACTTGCCCCGTGACCGCCAACGACAGCATGCAGCCGACAGCGACGTACGACTCCGCCTTCCTCAAGGCGTGCAGGCGCGAACCCGTACCGCACACCCCCGTGTGGTTCATGCGCCAGGCCGGCCGCTCCCTGCCCGAGTACCGCAAGGTGCGCGAGGGCATCCCGATGCTCGAGTCCTGCATGCGGCCCGAGCTGGTCACCGAGATCACGCTGCAGCCGGTGCGCCGCCACCACGTGGACGCGGCGATCTACTACAGCGACATCGTCGTCCCGCTGAAGGCCATCGGTGTCGGCCTCGACATCAAGCCCGGCGTCGGCCCGGTCGTCGACGACCCCATCCGCACCCGCGCCGATCTGGCCCGGCTGCGCGACCTCACACCCGAGGACGTCCCCTACGTCACCGAGGCCATCGGCCTGCTCACCAGCGAGCTGGGCGCCACCCCGCTGATCGGTTTCGCGGGCGCGCCTTTCACCCTCGCGAGCTACCTCGTCGAGGGTGGTCCCTCGCGCACGTACGAGAACGCCAAGGCGATGATGTACGGCGACCCCGAGCTGTGGGCCGACCTGCTGGACCGCCTGGCCGACATCACCGCCGCCTTCCTGAAGGTGCAGATCGAGGCCGGCGCGAGCGCGGTCCAGCTGTTCGACTCCTGGGTCGGCGCCCTCGCCCCGGCGGACTACCGGCGCTCGGCCATGCCCTCCTCCGCGAAGGTCTTCGACGCTGTCTCCGGCTACGGCGTCCCGCGCATCCACTTCGGTGTCGGCACCGGCGAGCTGCTGAAGCTCATGGGCGAGGCCGGCGCGGACGTGGTCGGCGTCGACTGGCGCGTCCCGCTGGACGAGGCGCAGCGCCGCGTCGGCCCCGGCAAGGCGCTCCAGGGCAACCTCGACTCCACCGTCCTGTTCACCGACAAGGACACCGTCGAGGCCAAGGCCCGCGAGGTGCTGGACGCGGCCGCCGGCCTGGAGGGCCACGTCTTCAACCTCGGCCACGGCGTCCTGCCGAACACCGACCCGGACGCGCTGACCCGGCTCGTCGATTACGTCCACACCGCGACCGCTCGCTGACTCACCAGGTGTATCGGGGCCGCGCCCGCCTGCCGAACAGCAGGCCGCGCGGCTCCGGCGGGGGCGGGGTGCCGGGCTTGAGCGGCCAGGCGAGCAGCATGCCGGTCAGGAAGCCGACCACATGCGCCGCGTACGCCACGGTGCCGGCGCCGGTGACAGCGTGCCCGGACGAGTACACCGCCTGCAGCACGAACCAGAAGCCCAGCACCAGCCAGGCGGGCAGCCTGAGCGGCAGGAAGATCAGGAACGGTACGAGGACCCAGACCCTCGCGCTCGGCCACAGCACGATGTAGGCGCCGAGGACCCCGGCGATCGCGCCCGACGCTCCGATCAGCGGGTCCCCCGATGTGTCGTTGAGCAGCGCGAAGCCGTAGCCGGCCGCGTAACCGCAGACGACGTAGAAGAGGAAGAAGCGGATGTGGCCCATCCGGTCCTCGACGTTGTTGCCGAAGATCAGCAGGAAGAGCATGTTGCCGAGCAGGTGCAGCCAGCTGCCGTGCAGGAACATCGCCGTGAAGACCGACAGCGGCGGCGACTTGTCGTAGCCCGGCGGCGCCACCACGCAGCCCGGGCCGTGCGGTCCGATGCCCACGTCTCCCGTCGGGACCAGCCGTGGCATCTGATGGTGGATCAGTTCTCTTGGGACCGCCGCGTAGTGGTCCATGAAGGCCTGCAGATGGCACAGCTGCGCCACGTCGCTGCCGCCGGCCACGGAACCGGCTATGCCGGGCGTGCTGATGAACACCAGGACGCCGGCGGCGATGAGGGCGTACGTCACCCAGGGGGTGCGGCGCACCGGGTTCACGTCATGGACGGGGATGACCACACAGAAGTAGTGCCCGGGATGCGGCGGGCGAACCGGTGAACGGCGCGGGGTGGGCGTGCGTACTGATTCCCAACCGACGTGAGGATCAGGCGATGAACGAGCGAGTTACTCCTGCGATGCACGCTCTGCCCGACGGTGAGGCGGAGATCTCCCTGGTCGTACGGCTTCCCTGGGAGGATGTCGCACGGCTCGGCCAGGAAGCGGGGCGGCTTGCCTCGCAGATGCAGCGGCCCGTGACGCTGGACGAGGCGGTGAGTTACCGGCTGCGGTCCACCCGGCCGTCCGCCACGCATGCGAAACCCGCGGGAGAGCAGCCGCCGGCCGCCGTATCCGCTCTGCCGCGCATCAGCGGGACAGCCTAGGAGGCGCGTACCTTCGCCGTCGCCTTTCTCGCCGCCACCAGGACCGGGTCCCACACCGGCGAGAACGGTGGGGCGTAGCCCAGGTCGAGGGCTGTCATCTGTTCCACCGTCATCCGCGCGGTCAGCGCCACCGCCGCGATGTCGACCCGTTTCGCGGCGCCCTCCCTGCCGACGATCTGGACGCCCAGCAGCCGGCCCGTGCGGCGTTCGGCGAGCATCTTGACCGTCATCGGGGAGGCGCCCGGGTAGTAGCCGGCCCGGCTGGTGGACTCGATGGTGACCGTCTCGTACCGCAGGCCCACCCGGGCGGCGTCCTTCTCGCGCAGGCCGGTGCGGGCGATCTCCAGGTCGCAGACCTTGCTGACCGCCGTGCCGACCACGCCGGGGAAGGTGGCGTAACCGCCGCCGACGTTGCTGCCGATGACCTGGCCGTGCTTGTTGGCGTGGGTGCCGAGCGGGACGTACTGGTCCTGGCCGGAGACCAGGTTGAGCACCTCCACGCAGTCCCCGCCCGCCCAGATGTTCCGGTGGCCACGCACCCGCATCGCGAGGTCGGTGAGCAGGCCGCCGTGGGCGCCGAGCGGGAGGCCCGCGGCCTTGGCGAGCGCGGTTTCCGGGCGCACGCCGATGCCGAGGACCACCACGTCCGCGGGGTACTCGGCGTCCTGCGTGGCCACCGCGCGGGCGCGGCCGTCCGCTCCGGCGAGGATCTTGGTGACCTCGGCGTCGTTCACCATGGTGATGCCGAGGCCCTCCATGGCCCGGTGCACCAGGCGGCCCATGTCCGCATCGAGCGTCGACATGGGTTCCTTGCCGCGGTTGACGACCGTCACCTCGAAGCCGCGGTTGATCAGCGCTTCCGCCATCTCCACGCCGATGTAGCCGGCGCCCACGACCACCGCCCTGCGGCCACGCGTGTGTGCCAGCGTGTCCAGCAGGGCCTGGCCGTCGTCCAGGGTCTGCACGCCGTGCACCCCCGCGGCGTCCACTCCGGGCAGGCCGGGGCGGACCGGGCGCGCGCCCGTCGCGATGACGAGCTTGTCGTACGACGTCCAGCACTCGGCACCGGAATCGACGTCACGCGCGCGTACCCGCTGTCCGGCCACGTCGAGCTCCGTGACCTCGGTGCGCAGGCGCAGATCGATCCCCCGCGCGCGGTGTTCCTCGGGGGTGCGGGCGATCAGGTCGTCCCGTTCGGGGACGTCGCCGCCCACCCAGTACGGGATGCCGCACGCCGAGAACGACGTGAAGTGCCCACGTTCGAAGGCCACGATCTCCAGCTCGCCGGGCCCCTTCAGCCGGCGCGCCTGCGACGCCGCCGACATGCCCGCGGCGTCCGCGCCGATCACGACCAGCCGTTCCGTCCCGCCCCGCCCGTCACCCATGTTCATGGGACCACGCTACGGGGCGGGGACAGGTCAGTCCCGGTCCGGCTGCTCACCGGCGGACTCCGGCGCCGGGCGGGCCGAGGGCAGCGGGCCCAGCGCGGTCATCGCGGGTGCGGGCTCCCGGCGGTGCGGCAGCCGGGGCCGTACGATCCGCAGCCACAGCAGCGCCGACAGGGCCGCACAGGCCGCGAACGGCAGGGCGGCGCCGAGCGCGAGGACGATCCAGCGCAGCATGGTGACGAACACGTGCCAGCCGCCCGACAGCGCGCCCACGATGCCGGGGGAGTCACCGGACGCCGTGCGCACCGGCGTCCCGGACAGCGACAGCGTGATGGTGGCGAGGCTCGTGCGGTCCTTCAGGGACGCCTGCCGGGCCAGCAGCGACTCCAGGTCGGCCTCGCGGCTGCTCAACTCGCCTTCCAACGTGACGACATCGCTCAGTTTCGTCGCCCGGTCCATCAGCGCACGGATCCGGTCCAGGCCGGCCCGCTGCGACTTGACGCGGCTGTCGACGTCCACGACCTGGTCGGTGACGTCCTCCGCCTGGGCCGTGCGGTCGATCAGCCTGCCCGTCCCCTGGAGCGCGGCGAGGACCTCGTCGTACTTCGCACCGGGCACCCGCAGGACGACCCGGGTGCGCTCATGGCCGTCGGCGTCCCGGCTGGTGCTCTCCTTGCCGACGTAGCCGCCCGCGCCCTCGGCGGTGGCGCGGGCCTGCTCCAGGGCCTTGGGCACCTCCTTCACCTGGAGGGTGAGGGACGCGGTGCGGACGATCGCGCTCTGCGGGAGCCGCGGTGTCCTGGGCGCCGTCGGCCTGGCGCTGTCGGCGGCACCCGGTCCGGCGGCCACGTCGGCGCCGCTCGCCGCGGACTTCGCCGAGGCGCCACCGCCCGAGTCGTCCGCGCTGCCGCACCCGGCGAGGGCGAGGCCGAGGGAGGCGGCGAGCAGGATCCCCGCCAGGGCTCTGCTGGGGCGTGCGGGTCGTGCGGAACGTGATGTGCGCATGGGCGGTACCCCCGAGGGCTCTTCGGCCGGTGACCTCCCTACGACGGCCGGACACCCCGGAACGTTCGGACAACGGCCCCCGCCGCGCAGGACGGTGCGGAGGACTTCGGGCCCGGGCGGGAGTGTCAGTGGGGTCTGAGAGAGTGGGGGCATGAGCGCAACGGGTACGCGTACAGGGCATGTCGTCGTCATCGGAGCCGGTATCGCCGGGCTGGCCGCCGCCCACCGGCTGCTCGGGCGCGGCGCGCGCGTGACCGTGCTGGAGGCCGCGGACCGGGTCGGCGGCAAGCTGTTGCCCGGCGAGATCGCGGGCGTCCGGGTCGATCTGGGCGCCGAGTCGATGCTCGCCCGCCGCCCCGAGGCGGTGACCCTCGCGCGCGAGGTGGGCCTCGCCGGCCGGCTCCAGCCGCCGGCCACGGCGACCGCCTCCATCTGGACCCGCGGCGCCCTGCGCCCCATGCCCAAGGGCCATGTGATGGGTGTGCCCGGCACCGCCACCGCGCTTGCCGGCGTGCTGTCCGAGGAGGGCGTCGCCCGGATCGAGCGCGACGCCGACCTGCCGCGCACCGAGGTCGGAGACGACGTGGCCGTGGGGGAGTTCGTGGCCGCCCGGCTCGGCCGCGAGGTCGTCGACCGCCTGGTCGAGCCGCTGCTCGGCGGCGTCTACGCGGGCGACGCGTACCGCATCTCGATGCGCTCGGCCGTCCCCCAGCTCTTCCAGGCCGCCCGCACCCACACCTCCCTCACGGAGGGGGTCCGCGAGCTCCAGGCCAAGGCGGCGGCGAGTCAGCAGACCGGCCCGGTGTTCATGGGCATCGAGGGCGGGGTCGGCACCCTGCCGCTCGCGGTCGCGGAGTCGGTGCGGGCGCGTGGCGGAGAGATCCTGACCGGGACGCCGGTGCGGGAGCTGCGCCGGGAGGCCCCCGGCGGCTGGCGGGTCGTCGCGGGAGAGCGGGTCCTGCACGCGGACGCCGTGATCGTCGCGGTACCCGCCCCGGCCGCCGCGGAGCTGCTGCGCGCCGAGTCCCCGGCCGCGGCGACCGAACTCGCCGCCGTCGAGTACGCCTCCATGGCCCTGGTCACCCTCGCCTACCGGCGCGCGGACCTGAGCCTCCCCGGGGGAAGCGGCTTCCTGGTCCCGCCCGTCGACGGCCGCACCATCAAGGCCTCGACCTTCGCCTCACAGAAGTGGGGCTGGATCGCCGACGAGGACCCGGACGTGGTCGTGCTGCGCACCTCGGTCGGGCGGTACGGCGAGACGGAGGTGCTCCGGCGGGAGGACACCGAACTGGTCGAGGTCTCCCGGCACGACCTGAGCGAGGCCACCGGCCTGGACGCGACACCCATCGGCACCCGGGTCACCCGCTGGACCGACGGCCTGCCCCAGTACCCCGTCGGCCACCACGCGCGCGTGGCCCGCGTCCGCGAGCACGTCGCCAAGCTGCCGGGCCTCGCGGTGTGCGGCGCGCCGTACGACGGCGTCGGCATCCCGGCCTGCATCGCGAGCGCGTACGCGGCCGTGGACCAGCTGGGCGGCGACCTGAGCTCGGTGGCGGAGCTGACGGCCAACCCGGTGCAGAGCCTCCACGGCGGAGCGGGAGAATAGGGACCATGAGTGACGACGCCCCCACCACCGAGCCCGGCAGGATCCCGAACAAGGGCAAGCTGGCCAAGGACCTCAACGAGGTCATCCGCTACACCCTGTGGTCGGTCTTCAAGCTGAAGGACGTGCTGCCGGAGGACCGCGCGGGTTACGCCGACGAGGTCCAGGAGCTGTTCGACCAGCTTGCCGCCAAGGACGTGACGATCCGCGGCACCTACGACGTCTCCGGCCTGCGTGCCGACGCCGACCTGATGATCTGGTGGCACGCCGAGACCAGCGACCAGCTCCAGGAGGCGTACAACCTCTTCCGCCGCACGAAGCTGGGCCGCGCGCTCACGCCCGTGTGGTCGAACATGGCGCTGCACCGCCCGGCCGAGTTCAACCGCTC
The DNA here is from genome assembly GCF_053596375.1 of Streptomyces sp. NPDC001709. Taxonomy (NCBI): domain Bacteria; kingdom Bacillati; phylum Actinomycetota; class Actinomycetes; order Kitasatosporales; family Streptomycetaceae; genus Streptomyces; species Streptomyces sp. NPDC001709. The sequence goes on from NZ_JBSFGB010000002.1 coordinate 323,345, forward strand.
GCACATCCCGGCGTTCCTCGCCGACGAGACGCCCCGCAACTACGTGAGCGTCTACCCCTTCGTGCGCTCCTACGACTGGTACCTGCTGCCCGACGAGGACCGCCGCCGCATGCTCGCCGACCACGGCAAGATGGCCCGCGGCTACCCCGACGTGCGCGCCAACACGGTCGCCTCGTTCTCCCTCGGCGACTACGAGTGGATCCTGGCCTTCGAGGCCGACGAGCTGTACCGCATCGTCGACCTCATGCGCCACCTCCGCGCCTCCGAGGCCCGCATGCACGTCCGCGAGGAAATCCCGTTCTACACGGGCCGCCGCAAGGACATCGCGGAACTGGTGGCAGGCCTGGCCTGACAGGCGCCCCGTAAGGGGCGCGGGCACTGCGCGCCCAGCCACCACGGACCCGCAGCCGCCGACCGGCGGTTCGCGGCACCCCGGTGGGCGCTCAGTGCTCCCCGACCCGGCCCTTGACGACGTCCCGCCGGGCCCCCTTCTCAGCCCGGCCGCCGGAGGCTTCGGGCTTGGGCTCGGTGCGCGGCGCGCACGAAGCGCGCCGCCCCGGCACCCGCCCCGTCAGCAGGTATGCCTCGAGGTGGCCGTTGACGCACTTGTTCGGTCCGCCCGCGATGCCGTGCGTTCCCGCGTCCCGCTCGGTCACCAGCACCGAGCCGGCCAGTCGCCGGTTCATCTCCACCGCGCCCGGGTAGGGCGCCGCCGCGTCCCGCTCGGCCGCCAGGATCAGCACCGGCGGCAGCTCACCGGGCCCGGTCCGCACGTCCAGCGGCTGCTGCCGGGGCTCCGGCCAGTAGGCGCACGGCAGGTTCATCCACGCGTTGTCCCAGGTCTCGAAGGGCGCCACCCGGGCGAGGCGGGTGTTGTCGCGGTCCCACACCTTCCAGTCCGTCGGCCAGGGCGCGTCGTTGCACTCCACGGCCGTGTAGACCGCGCTGCCGTTCTCCGCCTCCGCGGCACCCTGCGGGCTCGGCGCCGCCAGCTGTACCAGCGGCTTCGGGTTGCCGTGCAGATACGCCGACAGGGCCCCGGCCCGGCTCGGCCAGAAGTCGTCGTAGTACCCGGCCATCAGGAACGCGTTCTGCAGCTGGCCGGAGCCGACCTTCCCGCCGGCCGCCTTCCCGGCCAGCCGGTCCAGTGCGGTGTCGTAGCTGCGCTGCACCTTCTCGGCGGTGTTGCCGAGCTTGTAGACGTCGTCGTGGCGGGCGATCCAGTCCCGGAAGTCCGCCCAGCGGTCCTCGAACGCGGCCGACTGGTCGAGGTTGCTGTGGTACCAGATCTTCTCCGGGGCGGGGTTCACCGCCGAGTCCAGCACCATGCGCCGCAGGTGCGAGGGGAACATCGCCGCGTACAGAGCGCCGAAGTACGTGCCGTACGACGCCCCCATGAACGTCAGCCGGTCCTCGCCCAGCGCGGCCCGCAGCACGTCCAGGTCCCGGGCGTTGTTCAGCGAGGTGTAGTAGCGCAGCTTGCTCCCGGAGCGCTGGGCACAGCCGCGCGCGTACGCCTTGGCCTCGGCGATGCGCTGCCGCTTGTACGTCTCCGAGGGGTGCGCCGACGACACGGTGGGCGCCTTGACGAAGCGCTTGGGGTCCTCGCAGGACAAGGGTGCCGACCGGCCCACGCCGCGCGGGGCGTAGCCGACCAGGTCGTAGGCGGCGGCGATCTGCTTCCACTTCGGGATCGCGCCGACCAGCGGGAAGTACATGCTGGACCCGCCGGGCCCGCCGGGGTTGTAGACGAGGGCGCCCTGCCGGGGGACCTTCCGCTTGCTGTTGTACGGGTCCTTCTGCGTGGCCGGGATCCGGCTGACGGTCAGTTTGATCCGGGTGCCGTCCGGGTGGGCGTAGTCGAGCGGGACGGTGACGGTGCCGCAGCGCATGGCGGCCGGCGCCTTCGGTACGTCGGCGGAGGAACACGTGCCCCAGTCGATGCCCGCCGCCCGGGCGCGGGCCACGGCCACCTCGGTGCCGTGCAGCTCGGCCGTGCCGGGGACACCGGGCGCCCCGCCGCCGGCAGCCGCATGGCCCGCCGGGGCGGCGGCCAGGGTGGACAGGAGCAGGGTCCCGGCGGCCGAGTACAGGGCGGCAGCTCTCATCGCGTATCCCTTCGGTGCGGCGGCGGCGATGGCACGGCTACCACGCCCCGGCGACAACAAAAGGGATATTTCGATGGGCCCAGGGTGAAGGCAAGCACCATCCGGCCGGTGTCGGCGCCAATGCCCCCTATGCGCCCCCCGAAGGCCTGTGGGCGCCCTCACTCCCGCCAGGGCTGGTCGCGGTGGGTGAAGGCGGCGCGCAGCTGCGGCTCGCCGATCGCGCGGATCCCGCGCACGGCGACGGAGGTGAGGAAGGACCGCTCGTCACCGGCCGGCCTGCGCACCAGTGCGCCCAGCAGCCGCTGCCCGGCCGGTGAGGCCCAGCGCGAGTACGGGTGCACCTCGAAGCGGGCGATGGCCAGGCAGCTCAGGGACAGGATGAGGGGCAGGGCGAACCACAGGCCGACCAGCAGCCGCGGCGTCCCGGTCTGCACCGGCAGCAGCAGGGCGGTCACGCCGAGGGCCGCCACGGCGAGCGCGGCGGCGCGCACCTGGCGGACGGCCGCGCCCACGGTCGTACCCGCGTCGTCGGGGACGGCGAGACCGGCGCGCACCAGGCCGTCGGCGAGCCGCCGTACGGCCTCGGTGCCGGCCGCCCGCGCCCGCACGGGCGCGATCCGCGACTGCCCCTGCGGACCTATGGCCCCGATGACGGACTGCTCCATCTCGTCGCGCCCGCGCGGGTCCACCACCGTGGCCCAGCCGGTGTGCGCGAGCAGCAGGCGCCGCTGGCGGGCCATCGAGACCAGGGTCACATCGGCGACCCGGGCGGGGCCGCCGGAGAGGAAGGCGGCCTCGTACAGCGTCAGATCACGATCACGCTCCCGGGCCGTCGTCGCGGCATCCGCGTCCATGGTGGCCGCACGGACGGCCGCCAGGCACAGCCGGGTGCATGCCGTACCGGCGAAAACCCAGGCCAGGAGCAGGAGAAGGACCCAGAACATGACGTGTTTCTATGCCAGTGGCCTGGGTGAACGCCATGCCCTTTTCACCATCCGGACACAGTGTTAGCGGTCTGTGACGTTCCGTTTCCCGCCCAGGTCAGGAGCTGCTCGTCCGCGGCGGCGGGCTGGTGGTGGCGGGCGGCAGGGAGTACGACTCGCTCGGCGACGGCACGACCGGCACGGCGGCGCTCGGGTCGACGGCCGGCGGGGCCGGTACGGGAGTGGGGGAGGCGGCCAGCTCCCTGGCCAGCGCGGCGAAGTCGACGTACCCCGTCGCCTCCATGACCTTGATGTGGTCCAGGACGGTCGCGTTCGCGTCGTCGGCGAGATCGCGGACAAGGGAGTTCTGGGTGCCGGCCCGGACCTGTGCGACCAGCGCGAAGACCCGGCCGTGGGCGAGCCGCAGGATCCCGGCGAACTGCCGGTCGAAGTCCTGCCCCCGCGCCGCCTTCAGGGTGTCGAGCCACTGCTCCTGCTGTGCGTTCGGCTCGTTGGGCAGCGGTACGCCGAGCTGGGTGGCCACGGTGCGGACATGGGCGTCCAGTGAGGTGTGCCCGTCGACCAGGTGCTGGCCCGCGGTGCGTACGGCCGCCGTGGTCCCCTTCTGCTCGGCCAGTTCACCGGCGGGCAGCTCCCACAGTCCCGCCAGCCGGACCTTGGTGATGAAGTCCCGGTCCTGCGTGGACAGCGGGCCGAACGGGGTCGTGACGGTCTGCGTGCTCAGCACGGTGGCGCCGGCCGCTGCCGGCCGGTCCGCGTAGGTCCAGAGCGGGTAGAGCAGTGCCGCCGCGGTTGCCGCGAGGGCCGCGATGACGAGTCCGGTACCGCTGAATATGCCTCGGCCCTTGACCGGGGGTCGGGGTCGCATGGCGCCTCCTGTAGCGCACCGCACGCGAGTGTGCATGGGGGTGCGTGCGAGGTTGGCATATTACTCGGGTGCGCTGGGGGGCTCGGGCGGGTGCGCAGGGTCGCCGTCGGACTACGGTGCGTCGGCGTGTGCATGTGCGGGTGCGGGTGCGTTGTGGCTGGTCGCGCCTACGCGGCGGAGCCGCATGTCGACACTGCCCCGCGCCCCTTACGGGGCGCTCACAGCTGCGGGCGGTCGTGCCGCCAGGGGCGAGGGGCGGCACCCGTTCCACAGAGTTCAGCCCAGGTGCCGCAGCAGCACCCTCTGCGCCACCCGGCCCACCCGCGTTCGGCGCCGCGGTGCCGGCCCCGCCCGGTCCAGCCACCACTGCCGCAGCTCCCGCCGGGCCCCCGCGTCCTTCGGTCCCCCGCCCCGCAGCAGATGCCCCGCGAAGTCCAGCGCGTCCCGCCGGTACCCCCCACCCATCGGCCGCTCCCGCGCGTACTCCAGGAACGCCACCCGGTACCCCGTGCCGAGGATCACCGGCAGCTCGGGCGCCGCCTTCGCCACCACGTCCGCCCGCTTCGACGCGAGCGCCCGCGCCTGTACCCCCATCCGCACCCGGTCGAATCCCTCGGGCACCGGCGTCCCCGCCACCAGGGCGGACAGGACCGCGGCCTGGGCGACACCGAGCCGCTCCCGCGCACCGGCCACCGGCCGCGCCGGCACGGCGGAACCCCCGTCGGCCGAGCCGGTCACAGCTCCCGCACCCTGGCAGCCCCGCCCACGCCCGGCCGCCACCGCCTCCCCGATCAGCTTCAACTCCCGCTCCAGCTCGGCCGGTTCCGGAAAGTTCTCGTCCCGCTCCAGCAGGACACCGGGCGGCGCGGTACGCGAGGCCAGGTCGGTCAGGATGTCGAGCACCGGGCGCGGCACGGGGTGGGCGTGGCTGTCGTGCCAGACGCCGTCCCGCTCGAAGCCGCCCGCGACATGGACGTAGGCGATCGCCTCCACGGGCAGCTCGGCCAGCGCCCGGGCCGGGTCCTCGCCCCGGTTGACGTGGTTGGTGTGCAGGTTGGCCACGTCGATCAGCAGCCTCACGCCGGTGCGCTCGACCAGCTCGGACAGGAACTGCCCCTCGGTCAGCTCCTCGCCCGGCCAGGAGAACAGCGCGGCGATGTTCTCCAGGGCCAGCGGCACGGGAAGGGCGTCCTGGGCGATGCGGACGTTCTCGCAGAGCACCTCCAGGGCGTCCCTGGTGCGCGGCACCGGCAGCAGGTGCCCCGCCTCCAGGTGCGGGGAGGCGGTGAGCGGGCCGCCCGCGCGGACGAACGCGATGTGCTCGGTGACCAGGGGGGAACCGAGGGCCTGTGCCCGCTCCGCCAGCGCCGTCAGCCGGCCCTCGTCGGGACGGTCGGCGCCGCCGAGGCCCAGGGAGACGCCGTGCGGGATCACGGTGACCCCGCGCTCGCGCAGCCGCTGCAGCGAGTCGGGAAGGTGGCCGGGGCAGACGTTCTCCGCCACGACCTCCACCCAGTCGATGCCCGGCATGCGCTCCACGGCGTCCGCGATCTCCGGCCGCCAGCCGATCCCCGTGCCCAGTCGCCGCATGGCTCCTCCCCTCCGTCGAATGCAGGGGGTATGGCCCCGGCGACCGGACCCGAACCTCCTCCGTGTCGTGTTCAGAGCAACATTTGAGGTTCAGTCCCGTGCCGCTCACCGCTGCGGACCGCGCCCCAGCAGGCGCAGCACCTCCTCCAGCGGGCCCGCGCCCTCCGGCACCTCCAGCACCGGGGCGAAGGCGAAGCCCGGGCCGCGCCGGGCGGGATCGGCCGGGACCCGCCGGGCCACGGCGAGCGCGGCGACGAGCACGTGCTCGGGGAGTTCCACGGTGACGCCGAGGGAGGCGGCGACGTCCCAGGCGTGCACGACGTAGTCGATGAAGTGGAAGCCGATCGCCCGGCCGCCCGGGAAGCCGCCGCCCAGCTCCGGCAGCGTGAACTCGCGCTCCGTCACACCCGGTTCGGCGAAGGCCGTAAGGACCGTGGCGGCGGCCGACCGGTGCGTCCGGGCCGGCTCGCTCATGTCCTCCGGCTCCCGCCAGTACTCCGGCTCGCGCCCCGCTCCGCGCGCCGCGGCGGCGAAACCGAGGTGCTGTGCGGTCATGTGCGCGACGAGCCGGCGCAGGGTCCAGCCCGCGCAGGGGGTGTCCCGCGTCCAGTCCGCGGTCGTGGCCAGGTCCACCAGGCGTACGGCCTCCTGGACGGCGATCCGGTCGAGTTCGACGAAGTCCGCTCCGGTCACATGCGTCATGGTCCGAGCCTAAAACAAAGCGAACGATCGTGCTTATTGTTTTGGAAGGCCGAAGGAGCCGCCAACCGGGCGTCGCCTCAGGGGACTTGGGGGAGTGGGGTGCCGTCCGTGGCCGCACCGCGCAGGCGTTCCGCGATGCCCACCCGGGCCCTGCGGTACGCGGTCTCCTCGTCGTGCAGGACCGACAGGGCGTTCGCCGTCTCCAGCAACGCCACCAGTTCGAAGGCGAGTTGCCGGACATCCGTGCCGGCGAGCAGCTCGCCCGCCGTACGGGCCTCGTCGATGGTGCGCTCGACATGGGCCGTCCAGTCGCGCTGCGCGCGGACCACGGCGTCGTGCACCGGCCCGCTCCGCGCGTCGAACTCGGCCATGGCGCCGTAGAAGAAGCAACCGCCCGGGAACACCCGGCCGCGCGAGTACTCCAGCCACAGCTCGCACAGCCGCCAGACCCGGCCCAGTCCGGCTGGGCTCTCGGCCGCGGGGCGGATCACCCGCTCGGTGAAGATCCGCACCGCCTCGCGCACCGTGGCCAGCTGCAGTTCCTGCTTGGAGCCGAAGAGCGCGAACACCCCGCTCTTGCTCAGCTCCAGCTCGGCGGCGAGACGGCCGACGGTGAGCGCCTCCAGGCCCTCGACCGAGGCGATGTCCACCGTGCGGCGCAGCACCAGCTTGCGGGTACGGTTGCCCCGTTCGACCCGCCCGTCGACCCGCGTCATCCGGCTTCTCCTAGCGCAGCGCCGGGTGGTCGGCGACGACCGTGCAGCTACCGGGCGCGATCTCCGTGAACCCGGCGTCCCGCACCACCGGCAGCCCGCTGCCGGTCAGCCGGGCCCAGTCGGCGGGGTCGGCCGTACGGACGGCGAGCGCGTGGCCCGCGTCCCGCCAGGCGGTGCGCTCCGCGCCGGACAGCGCCCACCAGGCCAGCTGGGCGGCGTGCCCGGCCTGGGCCATCGCCTTCCCGGCCGACATCTCCAGCTCCGGGTTCAGCCACAGCACGGGCTGGGCCTGGTCCGGGGCGACGGGCGGCTCCGGGTCGTCCAGCTCGGTGCCCGATACCTGGAGCTTGGCCAGGTCCTTGGGCCAGCCGTCGAGCGGGATCGGCGGGAAGACCCGTACCTCCGCGGACTTTCCGGTCACCGTGGTCCCGGGCAGCGCCTCGGCCCGCCGCCACTCGGTGCCCCGGGCCCGCCGGACGACCTTGCGAATCCGCGCGTCCTCCCAGCTCCGCACCGCCTCGGCCCACGCGCCGTCCCCGTGCGCCCGTTCATCCCCGAGCAGCACCAGCACCGCCCGGGCGGCCGTCTCCAGCGCGTCGGTACGGGCGGGCGGCGCGCTCTTCTCGATCCGCACGACGAGGGGGAGCACGAACTGGGGGGCTTCGTCGCGAGGGGTGTGCTGAGAGTGGAAGGGGCTGTCGCTCGGGGACTCTGCATCAGGGCTCACACCAGCCAACTTTAAGGGGCGCGGGGAACTGCGCGACCAGCCAAGACCACAATGCCCCCATGCAACATGATCTACGAATGGCATGCGTAGGCCGCCGCTACGGCATCCGCGGGCCCTGGGTGTTAAGAGGCGTCGACCTCACCCTCGCCCCCGGAACCCTCACCCGTATAGAAGGAGCGAACGGCACCGGAAAATCCACCCTCCTCCGCCTCCTCGCGCGGCTCGACGCACCCAGCGAGGGCCGCATCACCGGCCGTCCCCGCACGGCGTACGTCCCCGAACGCTTCCCGTCGGCGCTCCCCTTCACCCCGCTCGGCTATCTCACCCACCTCGGCACCGTCCACGGCCTGAGCCGCAAGACCGCCGCACGCGCCGCAGGCACCTGGCTGGACCGCTTCGGCGCGGGCGCCTACGCCGGTACGCCCATGTCCCAGTTGTCCAAGGGGAGCAGCCAGAAGGTCGCCGTGGCCCAGGCCCTGCTCGGTGAACCGGAGCTGCTGGTGCTGGACGAGGCCTGGACCGGTCTGGACGCGATGGCGCGGGCCGAGCTGGAGCGGGCGGTGGCCGAGCGGGCCGCCGCCGGGGGAGCCGTGGTGTTCGTGGACCACGACCCGCGCCGGCTGGCCGGGGTGCCGGACGCGACGTACACCGTCCTCGACGGCGGTCTCAAGCGCCGTACGGACGACGGGAGTTCAGCGGCCGGGCCGCTCACCCTCGTCACCGTGCGCGGACCGGCCGGCGGGCAGCTGCCGCCCGACGCGGCCCGGACCGTCACCTCCGCGCAGGAGACCACGCCCGGCATGTACCGCCTCGCCGTCCCCGCCTCCCAGTCCGACATCGTCCTGCGCACCCTGCTCACGGCCCGCCCGCCCTGGCACGTCGTCAGCGTCACCCCGCCCCCGGACGATCCCGTAGCGAACCCCGGAAGCCGCCCATGACCGCACTCCTGCGCTACCAGGCCGACCTGCTGGTGCGCTCCCAGCGCTGGCTGCCGCCGGTGATCCTGTACGCCGCGTTCCTCGGGATCGGTGTGCAGAGCGGCCAGCCCGTCCTCGACTCGCTCGGCTACACCGCCGCCGGTCTGCTCCCGGTGGCCGCCTGGCTGGTGCGGATCTGTGTCACCGGCGAGCCGGACGCGGCCCGCGCCTGCGTCGCCGCCGCGCGCGGCCCCGCCCGGGCGCACCTCGCCTGCCTGCTGACGGCGCTGCTCGCGGCGGTGACGCTCGGGCTGGTGGCGACCCTGGTGATCACGCTGATCAGTGATCCGGCGAGCAATGGCCACCGGGTCCACGTGCCCCTGCCGCAGGCGGGCGCGGCCGGGCTGCCGGCCACGCTCACCTGCGCGTTGCTCGGCTCGGCCGTCGGCGCGCTCACCAACCGGCCGCTGCTGCGCTCCACCGGCCGGGCCGTGCCCGCGATGCTGCTGGGCGCGCTGCTGGCGGTGGTGCTCACCGGCTCCCCGGCGCGGGCGGCGGTCAGCGGCCTGGTCACCGGTTCGCAGACCGGCCGGGCCCCGATGCCGCTGCTGCCGCTGGCCGGGGCGGCCCTGCTCACCGCGGCGGCCTTCGCCCTGGCCGCGCGGCTCACCGCCCGCCGGTCACCCTGAGCGGATCGGTCACCCCGAGCGGATCGGTCACCCCGAGCAGGAGGTGCGCTCCGCCTCCCGCCACTCGCACACCGGGCAGAGCGTGATGCCCTTGTACGACTCCGGGTACTCCGTCGGCTCCCGGCACAGCACACACTCCGCGTACGGCGGGCCGTCAGCCTTGGGCGGCTTCGCCGTCTCGGCGACCGTGCAGTAGTCCTCCTCGCTCACGCTCCCAGCGTAGGCCGCTCAGCGGTGACCGCTGGTCTCGCCGATCAGCTCGGAGACCTTTACGAACCGGTAGCCGCGCTTGCGCAGTTCCGGGACGACCGCGCGGACGACCCGCTCGGTGGTCGGGGCGGCGCTGCGGGTGCAGTGCATGACGACCACCGAGCCGGGCTTCACCCCGTCCAGCACCTGCCGGGTCACGGCGTCGGCGTCCGTGGCGAACGCGTCGCCGCTCACCACGTCCCACTGCACCGCGGTCACCCCGAGCCCGCTCAGCGCGCGCAGCGCCCGCCGGTCGTAACAGCCGCCGGGGAAGCGGAAGTACGGCAGCGCGTGCGGCACGCCGGCCTTGCGCAGCGAGGCGTACGCCCGCTCCACGTCCGACCGCATCCTGGCGGGGTCGACGGTCGGCAGGCCGTAGCAGTCGCCGGTGAACGCGTAGTGGCTGTAGGAGTGGTTGGCGACCTCGAACCGCGGGTCGTGGCCGAGGCTGCGGGCCTCGGCCGGGTACTCGTCGGCCCAGCGGCCGGTCATGAAGATCGTCGCCGGCACCTTCAGGGCGCGCAGGGTGCCGATGAGGTCCGGGTTGTCGAAATGCTCGCCGGCGGCCGCGCGGGGCCCCTGGTCGGCGGTCATGTCGGCGTCGAAGGTCAGCGCCACCGTCTTGCCCAGGGTGCGCGGACCGTGCTCGAAGACCGGGGTCAGGCCGCCGGGACCCGGGGCCAGCACGGGCGGCCGCGACGCGGCGGCGGACACGGCGGACCTGACCGGGGCCCGATGGGCACCACCCGCAGGACCCGCGCCACCGCAGGCGGCGAGAGCCGCACCCAGGGCACAGACGGCGGTGATACGGCGTACTCGTGGGATCACCGTACGAACGTAGGACTGAACGACCACTTGTATGGCGATATGCCCGACGGCACGGCGGTACGGTCACCCACGCGGCGGCCCCCGTGCCTACGGCCCTTTCAGCAGCCGCTCCCGGCACGCCGCCACCTCGAAGTCGCCCTTCGGGTACCGCGGGTCCAGCTCCTCCAGGTGCTCCAGCAGCAGGCGGCCGATCGCCCAGTTCCGGTACCACTTGCGGTCCGCCGGGACCACGTACCAGGGCGCGTACGGCGCCGCGCAGCGCTCCAGGGCCAGCTCGTAGGCCTCCTGGTAGGCGGGCCACAGGGCGCGGTCGTCGATGTCGCCGGGGGCGAACTTCCAGTGCTTGTCCGGGCGGTCCAGGCGGCGCAGCAGCCGGCGCCGCTGCTCCTCGTAGGAGAGGTGCAGAAAGCACTTGATCACGGTCACGCCGTCCTCGGCGAGGGACCGCTCGAAGTCGTTGATGAGGCCGTAGCGGCTGCCGATCTCCGCCGGCAGGGCGAGATGCCGTACCCGGGCGACGAGGACGTCCTCGTAGTGCGAGCGGTCGAAGATCCCGATCTCACCCGGCCGGGGCAGAACCGTGCGCACCCGCCACAGGAAGTCGTGCCGCCGCTCCTCCTCGGTGGGCGCCTTGAACGCCTGGATCCGGCAGCCGGCCGGGTTGAGGTGCCCGATGACGTGCTTGACCGTGCCGCCCTTCCCGCTCGTGTCCATCCCCTGCAGCACCAGCAGCACCCGCCGCCGATCCCCCGCCGTACCCGCCGCCCACAACCGCTCCTGCAGCCCGGCCAGCCGCTTCCCCATCCGGGTACTGTCAGCGAGCCCGGCCTGCTTGCCCCCGGGGGCACCGGGCGTGGCCCGCGCGTCGTACGCGGCCAGGTCGACCTTCTCGCCGGGCGGGAGCCGCAGCAGCCCTCGAAGATCCTTCGCACTCTCCTTCGTCATGGCCGCCCCTTCCCTCCGGATTCCAAGCGGTGCATCCGCGCCCCAGGGGCGCGGGGAACTGCGCGACCAGCCACGACGAAGCCGCAGACGAACGGTGGCCCGTCCCGGCACTACCGGCCGTAGCGCCCCGTCAATGTGCCCGTGGCGAGAGTGTGCCCCGACAACGCACGCATCAGGTCGGCCGGCGAGGCCCCCGCGGCCAGCGAGACCCGGCGGTCCACGGCATACACCGTCAGGACGTACCGGTGCGGCCGGTCTCCACGCGGCGGGCACGGCCCGCCGTACCCGGTCCTGCCGAAGCCGTTGCGGCCCTCGGTCGCCCCCCGCGGATGCTCCCCGGCGGACAACTGCCTGGTGTGCGGGTCGACATCCCACACCAGCCAGTGCGTGAACATGCCGTGCCCGGCGTCGCGGTCCCGCAGCAGCAGGGCCAGCGAGGCCGTGTGCGCCGGTACGGCGGTGAGGGCCAGCGGAGGCGAGAGGTCCGCGCCGTCGCAGGTGTGCCGTCGCGGGACGGTGCCGCCGTCGGCGTACGCGGAGCTGGTGACGGTCAGCCGGTGGGCGGCGGTGGGCGAGGGCACGGCGACCGGTCCGCCACCGCCACCGCCGCCGCAGCCCGCCGCGACGGCCGTCGCGGATACGGCGGCCAAGGTGATCACCCAGTTCCTGCGCATGCCCGGCACGCCAGTGCACGTTAGCCGGAGTGGAGCTCTCCGTCACCGTTCGCCGCGGGTTGCTGTGCGCCCCGTTCCAGGAAGTGCAGCAGCTCCACCGGGATGGGCAGCACCAGCGTGGAGTTCTTCTCGGCGGACACCGCCATCACCGTCTGGAGCAGCCGCAGCTGGAGAGCGGCCGGTGTGTCGGCCATCTGCTGGGCGGCCTCCGCCAGCTTCTTGGAGGCCTGGAACTCGGCGTCGGCGTTGATGATCCTGGCCCGGCGTTCCCGGTCGGCCTCGGCCTGGCGGGCCATGGACCGCTTCATCGTGTCCGGCAGGGAGACGTCCTTGATCTCGACCCGGTCGACCTGGATGCCCCAGCCGACGGCCGGGCTGTCGATCATCAGCTCCAGGCCCTCGTTGAGTTTCTCGCGGTTGGAGAGCAGATCGTCCAGGTCGCTCTTGCCGATGATCGACCGCAGGGACGTCTGGGCCATCTGCGACACCGCGAACTTGTAGTCCTCGACCTTCACCAGGGCGCTCGCCGCGTCGACCACGCGGAAGTAGACGACCGCGTCCACCCGAACGGTGACGTTGTCGCGGGTGATCCCCTCCTGGGCCGGGATCGGCATCGTGACGATCTGCATGTTGACCTTGTGCAGCCGGTCCACGAACGGGATCACCAGGGTCAGGCCGGGCTCGCGTTCGCCTCCCGCCACCCGGCCGAGCCGGAAGAGGACGCCTCTCTCGTACTGCTTGACGATCCGCGCCGCCATCGCCAGATAGACCACCGCGACGGAACCCGCCGCCGCTGCGGCGCCCAGCAGCTCTTGGACCATGGTGACCTCCTCACGGAGAGGTCCGTTTTCGTCCGCTGCTGTAACCATATGCCCGGGGTGGGGCGGAAGCCATAAGCCCGGGGACCGGGCCGGGCTGCCGAGGGGCGTCGGCATCCCGGACCGCAGAGGGCGGCCGTCAGCCGGCGCGCGTGGTGACCTTCACCGGTTCCGTGCCCGCCGCGCTGTGCCGCTCGGCCCAGTTCTCCAGGGCTGTACGGCAGGCGTGGTCCAGGTGGTGCAGGCCGGACAGGTCCAGGCGGACCGGGCGGTCCTGGGGCAGCGACTCCAGGCTGTCGAGGATCTTCGGCAGCCGCAGGAACGTCGCGTTGCCCGAGAGGTAGGCGTCGACCGGGCCCGCGCCCTTGTCGACGACCTCCAGCCTGACGTGCGAGGCCTCCCAGGCCGTCTTGACCACGGCCAGCGCCAGCCCGATCAGCACCCCCTCGAACATGCTGACCGCCACGATGGACAGGGCCGTGACGGACAGGACCAGCGCCTCGCCCCGGTGCTCGCGCCACAGCCCGGCCAGCGCCCGGACCGGGACCAGCTTGGCGCCCGAGTGGATCAGGATGCCCGCCAGCGCCGGGATCGGGATGTAGGCCAGCACGTCCGGCAGCAGCGCGGCGAAGAGCAGCAGCCACACCCCGTGCAGGACACGGGAGGCCTTCGTACGGGCGCCCGCCTGCACGTTGGCCGCGCTGCGCACGATCACCGCGGTCATCGGCAGCGCGCCCAGCAGCCCGCACACCGTGTTGCCGACGCCCTGGGCGAGAAGCTCCTTGTCGTACTCGGTGCGCGGCCCGGAGTGCAGCCGGTCCACGGCCGCCGCGCTGAACAGGGACTCGGCGGACGCGATCAGTGTGAAGGCGACGATCGTGCCGAGTGCCCCGACGCTCGCCAGCTCGCCGAACGCGCCGAGCGGCGGCGGCTGGACCGAGCCGAGCAGGCCTCGCACCTCCACTGTGGCCACCGGCAGGTCCAGTGCGAACGCGGCCACCGTGGCGAGGCCCACCGCGGCCAGCGGGCCGGGCAGCGTACGCACCTTCGCCGGGGCGTGTTTCCACAGCAGGAGCACCGCGATGGTGCCCGCGCACACCGCGAGCGAGGCCACCGCCGTGCCGTCGCCGAGGGCGTCCAGGAGCGCCCCGGGCAGTCCGGCGATCTTGCCCAGTCCGGAGTCGGGTGCCTTGGCCGCGAGTGCCGGGTACAACTGCCCGGCGACGAGCACGAGTCCGATTCCGGCCAGCATGCCCTCGACGACCGAGACCGAAATGGCGCGGAAGTAGCGGCCCAGCTTCAGCAGGCCCATGCCCACTTGGAGGAGTCCGGCGGCGAGCACGATGGCGCCGAGCCCCGGCAGCCCGAACTCCTTGACCGCTTCGAAGACGAGCACGGTCATTCCGGCGGCCGGACCCGACACCTGCAGGCTGCTGCCGCGCATCAGCCCGGTGACGAGTCCGCCCACGATGCCGGTGACCAGGCCGAGTTCGGCCGGGACACCGGAGGCGACGGCCACGCCGACGCACAGCGGCAGCGCGACCAGGAAGACGACGAGAGAGGCGGCGACGTCCTGCCGCAGATACGGGAACCGGGCTATGAGGGTGGTGTTCTCACTGGTCATCGGCGCGCTCACAGGGACTCGAAGGTGTCGGTCTGCGGGCGGTGCGCACGTACGGCGCCGGTGTGCACCTCGTAGTACCAGGCGTGCAGGCCCAGCCGGCCCTCCGCCAGCTTCCGCTCGACGCAGGGGTACGAGCGCAGCCGCAGCAGCTGGGTCAGGACGTGCGCCCGCACGCCCTCGGCGACCTCCGGGTCCTCGGCCGCGCCGGCCGGGCGCGGGGTGGCGTGCGCGAGCCAGTCGCGCACGGCGGGTACGGCGGTCAGGTCGTCGCCGCGCACCAGCGCGCCGACGGCACCGCAGTGCGAGTGGCCGCAGACGACGATGTCGCGGACACCGAGCACCTCCACGGCGTACTCGATGGTGGCGGCCTCGCTGGTGGGGTGGAGCGAGGTGTGGGGCGGGACGATGTTGCCCGCGGTGCGCAGCTCGAAGAGCTGGCCGGGGCGGGCGCCCGTGATCAGGGCCGGGACGACCCGGGAGTCGGAGCAGGTGATGAACAGCACCTGTGGGGACTGGCCTGCGGCGAGTTGGGCGAACTCCTCAGGGCGCTGTCCGAAGGTACGGGCGTTGTCGATGAGGGGCTGCATATGTGTGAGTTCCTCCTGGCGCGCCTGCACGGGCGCGTCGGGCTTGAACGACGTTGTGTGTGTGGGGGGGGAGAGAGAGTGCGCGCGGGCGCCGGTCAGCAGCGGAAGACTTGGAGCGCTGACGGGGTGTGGGCTCTGGAGGCTCTGGAGGCCGGGTCGTGCACGGTGCCGGGCGCGTGGGACGGGCCCGTACCGGCCGCCCGGCCGGCTATGAGCGGGTGCGCCTGCGCACAGCCTGCGGCCGGGCCGCGCTGCCGGTCGCGCACGTGCGGGAGGCCTGCGGGAGTACCCGGGCAGCCCGGGGCGCGGAGCGTGTCCGCCCCGTCGCGCGCCGGCTTCGCCGGGGAGGCGATCCCGGGTTCGGTCTTGGCCCGCGCTTCACTGAGCGTGTGCGCGGGTGCGAAGGTTTCCGTGTGCGCGAAGCACAGCAGGGCGAGCAGGGCAACGGCAAAGGAGGCGAGCAGGGTCCGGGCCGTCGTGCCTTGGAACATGCGCCCCCCTTCCGGAAGTTCACACCTCTTGTCCAGACCAAGCATTGGTCAATGGCTGGTCAAGAAACAGATTAACCCTGCAAAGTCCTTTGCAGGGTTAACAGCGCGTTACGGGCGCAAGAGAGCGTGAAAAGTGCCGGTTGTGTGGCTTGATCTGGCTCTTGACTAGGAGCCGACGAGACCCTTCGCGTCGCGGGCCAGCGCGGTGAGCCGGGATATCGCGCGGAAGTACTTCTTGCGGTAGCCGCCGTTCAGCATCTCCTCGCTGAACAGTCGGTCGAACGGCAGCCCCGAGGCCAGCACCGGGACCTCGCGGTCGTAGAGCCGGTCCGCGAGCACCACGAGCCGCAGCGCGGTGGACTGGTCGGGCACCGGCCGCACATCGGTGAGGCATACGGCCGTCAGCCCGTCGGTCAGTGCGCCGTAGCGGCTCGGGTGCACCCTGGCCAGGTGCTCCAGCAGGTGCGGGAAGTCGTCGAGGGAGGCGCCCGCGGTGGCGTAGGCCGCCTTCGTCACCTCTTCGTCGGTGAACGGCTTCGGCGCCTCGGGCAGACCGCGGTGGCGGTAGTCCTCGCCGTCGATGCGCAGGGTGCGGAAGTGGGCCGACAGGCCCTGGATCTCGCGCAGGAAGTCGGCGGCGGCGAACCGGCCCTCGCCCAGCTTGCCGGGCAGTGTGTTGGAGGTGGCGGCGAGCGCCACGCCCGCCTCGACCAGCTTGCCGAGCAGGGTCGACACGAGGACCGTGTCGCCCGGGTCGTCCAGCTCGAACTCGTCGATGCACAGCAGGCGGTGGCCGGAGAGGGTCTGCACCGTCTGCTGGAAGCCGAGGGCGCCGACCAGGTTCGTCAGCTCCACGAAGGTGCCGAACGCCTTGAGCGAGGGCTCGGCGGGGGTGGCGTGCCACAGGGAGGCGAGCAGGTGGGTCTTGCCGACGCCGTAACCGCCGTCCAGGTAGACCCCGCGCGGGCCGGCCGGGGTCTTGGGTGCCCTGGCCCTGCCGAAGCCGAAGAGGCCACGCCGGCCGGCGCCGGTCGCGTGCGCCCCGCCCAGCCCGGCCGCGAAGCCGTCGAGTACCCGCACGGCCTCGGACTGGCTGGGCTGGTGCGGGTCGGGTATGTACGTCGAGAAGCGGACCGAGTCGAAGCGTGGGGGCGGCACCATCTCGGCGACCAGCCGGTCCGCGGGGACGCGCGGCTCACGGACGCACAGGGAGAGGGGGCCCGCTTCGGTCAGAGGGCTGGATCCGGGGGCGGCGGTGGAGGACGACACGGTTACCCATGCTAAGTGCCGTGCCACACTGCACGACATGCGACGCCTGTTCCCTGTGACCGACGAGACAGCACCCCAGACCTCCGGCGGGACGGCCGAGAGGGAGGGTGCGAGGGGGTTTGCCGGGACCCGGGGGGCGGCCGTGGCCGGTGCCTCCGCCCTCGTCGATCGCGAGTGGACACTCGCCGAGCTGGCCGCCGCCTACGCCTACCCGGATCCGGCACCGGGCGCCGCACGGCCCTGGCTGCGGGCCAACATGGTCTCCACGCTCGACGGCGCCGCCCAGCACGAGGGGCGCTCCCAGCCCATCTCCAGCGCCGCCGACATGCGCATCTTCGGCACGCTGCGGGCGCTGGCGGATGTGATCGTGGTGGGCGCGGAAACGGTACGTCAGGAGGGGTACCGCCCCGCACGCGCGCGTGCCGGGTTCGCCGCGGCCCGTGCCGCCGCCGGACAGGGCCCGGCAGCCGCGATCGCGGTCGTCAGCGCGAGCCTGGAACTGGACCTCTCGCTGCCGCTGTTCACCTCGCCCGTGGTGCCCACGCTGATCCTGACCGGAGCAGGGGCCGACGCCGACCGGGTCGCCGCCGCCGAGAAGGCGGGCGCCAAGGTGGTGATCGCCGGCGAGGGCCTGGGCGTCGACCCCGCGCGGGCGGTGCGCGCCCTGGCCGGCCTCGGTCACACCCGGCTGCTCACCGAGGGCGGTCCCCGGCTGCTGGGCCAGCTGGTCGCCGCCGAGGTGCTGGACGAGATGTGCGTGACCCTCTCGCCCATGCTCACCGCGGGCGACGCGCAGCGGATCGCCGGGGGGCCGTCGGTCGCCGTGCCGCGCCGGTTCGAACTCGTGTCCCTCCTTGAAGAGGCCGGATTCCTGTTCGGTCGTTACCGTCGGTCCTGAAATCAGCGGAATATACCGTTCCGTTTAACTTCCGGAGGGCAGACTTAGTCCGCAGATCCCGTGCGATCACGGGGCAGGATGGTTTCCGCAGGGGTCTTGTCAGGGCCCACGGAGGAGAAGAGGCGTTCGGTGTTCACAAGCGTTCTGATGATCGAGAAGGCCTTGACGTCCGCCGACGTGGAGTTCGTCACCACCTTGCACGGAGACGAGCCGGTCGCGTTCCACGTGCTCCTCCAGCCGCGCGGCGACCAGGCGGACCGCCTGTTGCGGGCCATCGACGACATCGCGCTCGGCGAACTCGACGAGGCGGTGCGGGAGCGGGAGACGCCGGAGGGGGAGGACGCCAGGAGCGTCGGGCAGCAGGCGCTGGACGTGTCCGTGCAGGCGCTGCGCGCGGCGGGGAGCCAGGCGCAGGGGCAGCTGGTCGAGGATCATCCGCTGGACGCGCTGAAGTCTCGCGTCGCCGAGGTGAACGCGGATGAGGTGATCGTGCTCACCGACCCCCACTACGTGGAGGAGTTCTTCCACCGGGACTGGGCTTCTCGGGCTCGGCACAAGGTGGGGGTGCCGGTGCTGAAGCTGTTCTCGCACAGCAAGGCCTAGGCCGCCCCTTGCACGGCGACCCGTGCTCGAGCGCATAGGCTAGGCACGCTCCAGCCCGCACCGTATCTGGGAGAAACGCATGGCACCCGGCCTTCCTACCGCCATGGACCGACCGCACTTCATCGGCATCGGTGGCGCCGGGATGTCGGGGATCGCCAAGATCCTGGCGCAGCGCGGGGGCAGGGTCGCCGGGAGTGATGCCAAGGAGTCGCCGACCGCCGAGGCGCTGCGGGCGCTCGGGGTCACCGTGCACATCGGGCACGCGGCGGAGCACCTCGCCGACGACGCGAGCTGTGTCGTGGTGTCGTCGGCGATCCGCCGGGACAACCCCGAGCTGGCCCGCGCTGCCGAGCTGGGCATCCCGGTGGTGCACCGCTCCGACGCGCTCGCCGCGCTGATGGAGGGACTGCGCCCGATCGCCGTGGCCGGCACCCACGGCAAGACGACGACCACCTCGATGCTGGCCGTCTCCCTGACCGAGCTGGGCCTGAAGCCGTCGTACGCCATCGGCGGCGACCTCGACGCGCCCGGCTCCAACGCGCTGCACGGCGACGGCGATATCTTCGTCGCCGAGGCGGACGAATCGGACCGCAGCTTCCACAAGTACGCGCCCGAGGTCGCCATCGTCCTCAACGTCGAGCTGGACCACCACGCCAACTACGCCTCGATGGACGAGATCTACGAGTCCTTCGAGACCTTCGCCGGGAAGATCGTGCCCGGCGGCACGCTGGTGATCTCCGCCGACCAGGAGGGCGCGCGGGAGCTGACCCGGCGACTGGCGGGGTCCGTGAAGACGGTGACGTACGGCGAGGCGGACGACGCCGACGTACGGGTGCTCGCCGTCGTACCGCAGGGGCTGAAGAGCCAGGTCACCGTCCTGCTGGAGGGGCAGGAGCTGACCTTCGCGGTGTCCGTCCCCGGCCGCCACTACGCCCTCAACGCCGTCGCCGCGCTCGCCGCCGGTGCCGCGCTCGGCGTCCCGGCCGACGGGCTCGCGCCCGCGCTCGCCGCCTACACCGGCGTGAAGCGGCGCCTGCAGCTCAAGGGCGAGGCGGCCGGAGTGCAGGTGATCGACTCCTACGCCCACCACCCCACGGAGATGACCGCCGACCTGGAGGCCATGCGCGCCGCCGCCGGTGACTCCCGCATCCTCGTCGTCTTCCAGCCGCACCTGTTCTCCCGCACCCAGGAGCTGGGCAAGGAGATGGGACAGGCACTGGCCCTCGCCGACGCCTCGGTGGTCCTCGACATCTACCCGGCCCGCGAGGACCCGATCCCCGGCGTGACCAGCGAGCTGATCATCGAGGCCGCGCGCGCGGCCGGCGCCGACGTCACCGCCGTACACGACAAGGCGGAGATCCCCGCGGTGATCGCGGGAATGGCGAAGCCCGGTGATCTCGTTCTCACCATGGGCGCGGGTGACGTGACCGACCTGGGCCCGCTGATCCTGGACCGCCTGTCGGAGTAAAGGGGCTGACGCTCATGTCGTACGACGTCGAGAAGCCGGACGAGCAGTGGCGGGCGGAGCTGAACCCGGCCGAGTACGCCGTGCTGCGCCAGGCCGCCACCGAGCCGGCGTTCACCGGTGAGTACACCGACACCAAGACCAGGGGCGTCTACTCCTGCCGTGCCTGCGGCGCCGAACTGTTCACGTCGGAGACGAAGTTCGCGTCGCACTGCGGCTGGCCGAGCTTCTACGACCCGAAGGACACCGACGCGGTGGAACTGGTCGAGGACCGCTCCCACGGCATGGTCCGCACCGAGGTGCGCTGTGCCCGCTGCGGCTCCCACCTCGGCCATGTCTTCGAGGGCGAGGGGTATCCGACCCCGACCGACCAGCGGTACTGCATCAACTCCATCTCCCTGCGGCTGACGCCCGCCGAGGGCTGACTCCCAACCTGGGAATCTGGCAAAAAGCGTCCTCGACGAGTCTCGTCCGGTCGAAGATGAACGCCATCGGACACCGGAGCGGGACTCATGTCCTGGCCTGGGGCTGTCGGGGGCGCTGGGTGGGATGAGGCCGGTGCCCCACTCGCTCCGGTTTGAGACGCTGTGAGGGTGTTGGGTGTGGCGCACTGGATCCAGTCCCACCGCAGGCCTGCGCCGACCGAGGATTCCGCGGACACCGCCGGGTCCACACAGGACGCGGACGGCCTGTCGGCCGCCGGTGACGCGGCGGCCGGCGCGCGCCTGAGCGTGCTGCGGGACGTGCTGGCCGGTATCGGCACCACCCTCGACGAGGCCGTGACCTGCGCCGAGCTGACCCGGGCCGCCGTGCGCCTGGCCGGCGGGACGGCCGCCGTGATGCGCCGGACCGGCCAGACCATCTCCGGGTACGAGGCGATCACCGGGGACGCCGACACACTGCCCGACGCCCGCTGGGCGACCGCGGTGGCCCGCGAGGCGGCCGTACCCGCGCTCGCCGCCGAGCCCGAGCCCTGGGTCGAGTACGCGCGCGCCACCCCCACCCGGATCGCCCTGTGCGCGCCGCTGACCAGCGGCGACGACGGGTACGGCGTCCTCGTGTGGGCCCGCTCCGGGCAGCCGCTGCGCCGTCCCGAGGCCGAGCTGCTCAGCGCGCTCGCCGAACGCGCCGCCTCCCACATCCGGCACGCCCGCGCCTACGCGAGCGTCAACCGCACCGCCGGCGACCTGCAGCGCGCCCTGCTCTCCGAGCCCGGCCGCCCGCACCCCAACCTCGACATCGCTGTCCGCTATCTGCCGGCCGGCGGAGGCGTGCTGGTCGGCGGCGACTGGTGCGAGACCGTACGGCTGCACTTCGGCCGGACCCTGCTGGTCGTCGGCGACGTCATGGGGCACGGCCTGGAGGCAGCCGTCGACATGAACGCCTACCGCTCCTCCCTGCGCTACATCGCCTCCGCCGACCTGCCCCCGCACCGGGTACTGCGGCAGATGGACGACATCGCCTCCCGGGAGGCGGACCTCAGGCCCGCCACCTGTCTGCTCGCCCGCGTCGACCCGGGGCGCCACCAGGTCACGCTGGCCAGCGCCGGGCATCTGCCCCCCGTACGCATCTCCTCCGGCGGTGCGGCCTCGTTGCTGTCCGTCCCGGTGGGGCCACCGCTCGGCACCGGGCTCGGCGGCTACGAGTCGGCCACGCACCCGCTGGCCGCGGGGGAGACGCTGGTGCTGTTCACCGACGGGCTGGTGGAGCGGCGGGGGGAGGACATCGACCGGTCGCTGGAGCGGCTGGCCGCGGTTCGCTTTCCCGGTGGGGGCGGGCTGGAGGACGTCCTGGACATCATCCTGGAGCGGCTGGACGCGCGGCACGCGGAGGACGACGTCGCCGCGCTCGCCTGCCGCCCGCATGCCCGTCCCGGGGGGTTCGCCGACAACGAGGTCGCGCCGTAGGGGGTAGTCCGTCTGCGCAGCCGGCTCCGCGTCGGGCAGAGACCGGCGGGTCGTCGTCCACGACCAGCAGCCGTACTTTCTCCACCCGCCCGTCCTGCGGCACCCGTTCGGCCCCGGCCGAGCTGCGGGTCCCCGCGGGCCGTATCGATACTCAAGTGAAAGTCGTCCGGCAGGAGAACGACAGCATCCGCGGGCGAAGCTCGTCACCCAGGACCCGATCAAGGAGCAGCGTCCGTGACGACCCTGCAGTCCCGAACCGCGCCCCCCACGGCGATCCGCCCCCAGGTCGTGGCCCGTACCGGCCTCTACATCCTGCTGGCCGCCAACGTGGCCGTCGTGACCTGGTTCTTCGCCCAGGCCGGATTCGCCTCGAACCCACTGATCGTGCTGGGCCGCCTCGCCGGCCTGTACGGCGCCCTCCTCATGGCCTTCCAACTGCTGCTGGTGGCCCGGCTGTCCTGGCTGGACCGCCGTATCGGCATGGACCGGCTGACCGCCTGGCACCGCCGCACCGGCATCGGTGTCGTGTGGACCCTGCTCACCCACGCCGTGTTCATCACCTTCGGCTACGCCCGGGAATCCTCGATGGACCCGGTGAACCAGCTGGTGAACCTCGTTGAGACCGTCGAGGGCGTGCTGCGCGCCGTCGTCGCGCTCGCGCTGCTCCTCGTGGTCGGCGTCGTCTCGGCCCGCTGGGCACGCCGCCGACTCGCCTACGAGACCTGGCACTTCATCCATCTGTACACCTACGTCGCCGTCGTCCTCGCCTTCACCCACCAGGTCGCCGTCGGTACGACCTTTACCGCGTCGCCCACCGCCAGGGCGTACTGGTACACCGTGTGGGGCGTCGCCCTCGGCGCGGTGTTCCTGGGCCGGCTGGTGCTGCCGCTGTGGCGGAACCTGCGGCACCGGCTGCGCGTCGCGGCGGTCGTCCCCGAGTCCGACGACGTCGTCTCCGTCTACGTCACCGGCCGCGACCTGGACCGGCTGCCCGCGCGGGCCGGCCAGTTCTTCCTCTGGCGGTTCCTCACCCGGGGCCGCTGGTGGCAGGCCAACCCCTTCTCCCTGTCGGCCGCCCCCGACGGCCGCACCCTGCGCCTCACCGCCAAGGCGTCCGGCGACGGCAGCGCCGCCCTGCGCCGGCTGAAGGTCGGCACCCGCGTCTTCGCCGAGGGCCCCTACGGCGCGTTCACCACGCTGCACCGCACCCGCCCGGAGTCCGTGCTGATCGCCGGCGGCGTCGGCGTCACCCCCATCCGGGCGCTGCTGGAGGACCTGGAGGGCCACGCCGTGGTCATCTACCGGGTGGCCACCGACCGCGACGCCGTCCTGTACGACGAGCTGCGCGACCTCGCCCTCACCAAGGGGGCCGAGCTGCACCTGGTGACCGGACCGGTCGCCCCCGACAAGCTCCCCCCGCGCGAGCTGGCGCGGCTCGTCCCCGACATCGGCGACCGGGACGTCTTCCTGTGCGGACCGCCCGGAATGATGACCGCCGTGCTGCGCAGCCTGGCCGACCTGGGCGTGCCCAAGCGGCAGATCCACTTCGAGCGCTTCAGCCTCGCGGGCTGAGAGAGGGCATCCCACCGTGAAGCGAGTCATTCCCGTCTTCGTCCTGACCGTCGCGGGCCTGATCCCGGTGTGGCGCTACCATCCCTCGATCGGCACCACGGACACCGCCCAGCCGGCCTCGACGCCGGCCACCGCGCCCTCGCCCCCCGCGACTTCCCCGGCTTCGACTTCCCCGGCTTCTCCGTCTCCTGCGCCGTCCGTGAAGGTCCTCCCGGGCCCCGCGGTGAACACGTCGAAGGGCGTCATCCAGGTGGAGGTGACCCTCCGGGGCGACCGGATCGCCTCCGTGCGGATGCTCCAGGCGCCACACCACCGACAGACCGCGTTCGCCGTACCCCAGCTGATCGCGGAGACGCTCAAGGCGCAGAGCGCCCATATCGACGCGGTGTCCGGCGCCACGATCACGAGCGAGGGATACAAGGAGTCCCTCCAGGCCGCACTCGACGCCAAGGGCACCTGACATGCGGCGTGTCGAGCACGTCATGGGCTTGCCCGTCTCGCTGCGGATCGACGACGAGGGCGACTTCGGGGCGGCCGCGGACGCCGTCTTCGCCTGGCTGCGCCAAGTGGACGCCCGTTTCAGCCCGTTCAAGCACGACAGCGAGGTCTCCCGGTACGGGCGCGACGAGTTGACGGAGGACGAGCTGAGCGCGGACCTGACGGAGGTCCTGGGCCTGTGCGAGCAGTACCGGGCCGCGACCGGCGGCGCCTTCGACGTCCGGCTGCCCGGCCGGGGCCTCGATCCCTGCGCGGTGGTCAAGGGCTGGTCCGTGCAGCGGGCGGCCGGGCTGCTGGCGGCCGCCGGGGCGCGGCGGTTCTGTCTCAACGCCGGCGGTGACGTGGTGGTCTCCGGCGGGCCGTGGCGGGTCGGGATACGGCATCCGGAACAGGCCGACCGGCTCTGCGCCGTGCTGGCGGTCACCGACGCGGCCGTGGCGACCTCCGGGCGGTACGAGCGCGGCGAGCACATCCTCGACGGCCGCACCGGGCGCCCCGCGACCGGGCTGCTCAGCCTCACGGTGGTGGCCCCGACCCTGACCGAGGCCGACGGGACCGCCACGGCCGCCTTCGCCCTGGGCGCCGAAGGCCCCGCCTGGGCCGCCGCCCGCACCGGCTGCGAGGTGTTCGCGGTGGACACCGCACGACGCGTGGTCCGCACTGCGGGACTGCCGGTGGCGGCCTAGGCCTGTCCGACGCTCGCCGGGGCCTTCCGGTGGGCCGGCCATTCGCCCGCCAAAACGCTGAAACACTCGCGGTCTAGACTCTCCCCGCAACGGCCTGCGCACCGACGACCTTGGCCGAAGACGGGCGGAAGCTGCCAAACCCGAAGGGTGTTCGGCGTTTTGATACGGATAGACTCAGTCACCAAGCGGTACCCGGACGGCACGGTCGCGGTCGACGGGCTGTCGCTGGAGATACCGGACCGCGCGATCACCGTCCTCGTCGGGCCATCCGGCTGCGGCAAGACGACGACCCTGCGGATGATCAACCGGATGGTGGAGCCCAGCGAGGGCAGCATCCTCCTCGACGGCACGGACATCCGGCAGCAGCCGGTCAACACCCTGCGCCGTTCGATGGGTTACGTCATCCAGAACGCCGGGCTCTTCCAGCACCGCACCATCCTCGACAACATCGCCACCGTGCCCCGGCTGCTCGGCTGGGGCAAGCAGAAGGCCCGCACCCGGGCCGCCGAGCTGATGGAGCGCGTGGGGCTCGACGCCTCGCTCGCCAAGCGGTACCCCTACCAGCTCTCCGGCGGCCAGCAGCAGCGCGTCGGAGTGGCCCGGGCGCTCGCCGCCGATCCGCCGGTGCTGCTGATGGACGAGCCGTTCTCCGCCGTCGACCCCGTGGTGCGCAAGGGACTCCAGGACGAACTCCTACGTATCCAGGACGAGTTGGGCAAGACGATCGTCTTCGTCACGCATGACATCGACGAGGCGATCAAGCTCGGCACGATGGTCGCCGTGCTGCGCACCGGCGGCCGGCTCGCCCAGTTCGCCCCGCCCGCCGAGCTGCTCAGCGCGCCCGCCGACGCCTTCGTGGAGGACTTCCTCGGCGCCGACCGCGGCATCCGCCGGCTGTCCTTCTTCCCGTCCGCCGGCCTGGAGTTGCAGACCGCGCCGATCGTGGGCATCGACGCCGATGCGGCCCAGCTCGCCTCCGGCTCCGACGCCCCCTATCTCCTCGTCACCGACCTCGACGGCAGGCCGCTCGGCTGGAGCGAGCCGGACCGGCTCACCGCCGGGGCCATCGACGAGGGCCGACTCATCGACCACGGGCGGCCATTCGTACCCGGCAAGGACTCGCTGCGCGCCGCTCTCGACGGTGCCGTGCTCTCCCCGGCCGGCTGGGCCGTCGCGGTGGACGCCGACGGACGCGCCGTCGGCGTCGTCTCCCAGCAGGCCATCGGCGAGGCCATCCGCACCGCCCACGGCCGGGCCACGAACGGCACCGACACCGCGAACGGCCCGGCTGGGGGCGGTGGTGGCGCTGCGGGTCCGGCTGGGGACGGCCCGGCTGGGGGTGGTGGTGGCGCTGCGGAGGGCCCGGCTGAGGGCGGCGCGGACGCCACAGAGGGCGCCGACGCCGCGAAGGGCTCGGCTGGGGGCGGTGGCGACGCTGCGGAGGGTCCGGCTGGGGGCGGCGCGGACGCCACAGAGGGCGCCGACACCGCGGACGGCCCGGCCGCGGACGATAGCGACGCCGCGGACGGCCCGGCCGCGGACGATAGCGACGCCGCGAACGGCCCGGCCGCGGACGGCGCGGACGCCACAGAGGGCGCCGGCGCCGGGGACGGCACCGACATCAAGGCCGCCCGATGAACGGCTTCTTCGATCTGCCGAGCGACCTCCAGCACAGCTGGCTCGGCCTCGTCGGCCTGCATGTGCGCGAGGGGCTGCTGCCGGTGCTGGCCGCGCTGCTCGTCGCGCTGCCGGTGGCCCAGCTCTGCGTCCGTTTCCGCTGGGTCTACCCGCCCGTCCTCGGCATCACCACCGTGCTCTACTCCATCCCCTCGCTGGCCTTCTTCGTCGTCCTCATCGACTACTTCGGGCAGAGCGAGACGACGGTGATGATCCCGCTGGCCGTCTACAGCCTGGTGGTGCTGGTGCCGGGCATCGTGGACGGCGTCCGCTCGGTCCCCCAGGAGACCCTCTCCGCCGCGCAGGCCATGGGTTTCGGGCCCGTACGCCGTTACCTCCAGATCCAGTTGCCCATAGCCGTCCCCGCGATCATCGCGGGCCTGAGAGTGGCGGTCGTCTCCAGCCTCTCCCTGGTCAGCGTCGGCATGCTCATCGGCAACCAGGGTGCGCTCGGCAACATGCTCAACGACGCCACCGCCTACCACCGGCCCGCCCTGGCCGTGAACTCGGTGCTGACGACGGCGGTGCTGGGCGTCCTCGCCGACGCCCTGCTGGTCCTGGTCCGCCGCCTCCTCACCCCCTGGATGCCGAGGAAGGGTGCCACCCGGTGAACGTCCTGAACTTCGCACACGCCTTCTTCAGCGACAGCGCCCACTGGCACGGCTACGACGGCATCCCCACCCGGCTCGCCGAACACGTCAAGTACTCCCTGCAGGCGCTGCTGTTCGCCGCCCTGATCGGACTGCCCATCGGCCTGGTCACCGGCCACTACGGCCGCGGCGGCAACGCCCTCGCCCTGATCGCCACCGCCGGCCGGGCCCTGCCCAGCTTCGGTCTGCTGGTCCTGATGTTCATCTGGATCGGATTCGGTCTGCTGCCGGTGATGATCCCGCTGGTCGTGCTGGCCGTACCGCCGATCCTCGTCACCACCTACGAGGCGATCCGCTCCGTCGACCCCTCTCCCGTGGACGCCGCCCGGGGCATGGGCATGCCCGAGGCAAGGGTGCTGTTCCAGGTCGAGTTGCCGGTCGCACTTCCCCTCATCCTGAGCGGCCTGCGCACCGCGGCCATCCAGATCGTCTCCACCGCGACCATCGCCGCCTACGTCAGCCTCGGCGGCCTCGGCCGCTACATCATCGACGGCCTCTACCAGCGCGACTACGCGAAGGTCGTCGGCGGCGCCGGCCTGGTCGCCGGACTCGCCCTCGCCACCCTCGTGGTGTTCTGGGCGGCCTCCCGCATCACCGTCTCGCCGGGGGTACGCCGAAGCGGCTGAGCCCAAGCCGACTTGGTTGTCCGTTCGGCGCGCCTTTCATGAAGAATCCGTTACAAGGGGACTGCTCTCTGCACGCAACTGACCACAGATCGAGGCCAATCGGGAATCCGCGCCCCTTGACTGACCCAGAATCGGCTGGATTGGATCAGCAGGTGACTTCCACCAACCGCATCAGCAGGTCCATCCGGAGGAACCGAGGCGCGGCGGTGGTCGCCCTCGCGGCGACGACGGCTCTGCTGGCGGGCTGTTCCTCCACCGACGGCAAGTCCGGCAGCAACCCCCTGACGGACGACAAGGCAAGCGGCGACACCGTTGTCGTCGGATCCAACAACTTCCCCGAGAGCACCCTGCTCGCCGACATCTACGGCGAGGCCCTCAAGGCCAAGGGAATCAAGGTCGATTACAAGCCGAACATCGGCAGCCGCGAGACCACCTACGGGCTGATCAAGAACGGCTCCATCAAGGTGCTGCCCGAGTACAACGGCGCGCTGCTGGCCTACCTCGACCAGAAGGCCAAGCCGACGACGGCCGAGGCCACCACGACGGCCATCGAGGCCAAGCTGGACTCCAAGCTGACCCTGCTCAAGCCGGCGGCGGCGGAGTCCAAGGACTCGGTGACGCTCAACGCGGCCACCGCGAAGAAGTACCACCTCACCGAGAAGTCGACCATCGCCGACCTGAAGGACAGCGCCAAGGACCTGGTCATCGGCGCCTCGCCGGAGTTCCAGACCCGGCAGCAGGGCCTGGTGGGCCTGAAGTCGGTCTACGGCCTTCAGTTCAAGTCCTTCAAGGCGCTGGACGCGGGCGGCCCGCTCACCAAGGCGGCGCTGAAGAAGGACGCCGTGCAGGTCGCCGACATCTTCACCACGGACCCGACCATCTCCAAGGAGAAGTTCGTCGTCCTGCAGGACCCGAAGAACCTCTTCGGCTTCGAGAACGTCCAGCCGCTGGTCCACAAGGGCGCCCTGTCCCAGAAGGGCGTAGACGCGCTCAACGCGGTCTCGGCCAAGCTCGACACCGCGACCCTGCTGGAACTGGACACCCAGGTACAGGTCCAGAGCAAGGACCCGCTGGACGTCGCCAAGGCCTGGCTGAAGTCCGCGGGACTCGCCTGAACCCGCACCTGACAGACGACGACAGGGGACAGACGACTGACGACTGACGACAGCGAAAGCCCTGTCGGATTCCTTCACGAACAGCGGGGCGGATGGAAGAAATCCGCGCACAGGCTGTTCCCGGTGGAGTCACTCCGTCCGTCTCCCCCACCCTCGCTCCGGGGCCGCTTTCCGGCCCCGTAGCGAGCGTGAGGGGAACCCCATGACCACGGAACAGGTGGCTGTCGCCACTCCATACCGTAGGCGCTGGCCCGCCCTGGCCGCCCTGCTGCTCGGCGAGGCGATGAACCTCCTGGACGCGACCGTCGTACAGGTGGCGGCCCCGGCCGTCCACGCCGACCTGGGCGGGCCGGTCTCCGACGTGCAGTGGTTCGGCGCCGCCTACACCCTGCCGTTCGCCGTGCTGCTGATCACCGGCGGGCGGCTCGGGGACATCGCGGGCCGGCGCCGGATGTTCGTCCTGGGTGTCACGGTGTTCACGGCGGCGTCCGTGGCCTGCGCCCTGGCGCCGTCGCCGGGGCTGCTCATCGCCTTCCGGGCCGTGCAGGGCGCCGCGGCGGCGCTGATCATTCCGCAGACCATCGGGCTGATCAAGGCGATGTTCACGGGGGAGGAGACGGCGAAGGCACTGGGCAGCATCGGGCCGGTGATGGGCCTCGCCGCCGTCTGCGGGCCCGTCGTCGGCGGTGTGCTGACCCACGCCGACCTGTTCGGCTCGTCCTGGCGGTCCGCGTTCCTGGTGAACGTGCCGGTGGCCGCGCTGGTCCTGGCCCTCGCCCGGAACCTGCCGGAGAACCGCGCCCCGCACCGACCGCCCCTCGACTGGACCGGCACGGCCCTGGCCGCGCTCGGCACCGGGCTGCTGGTGTACCCCCTGATCGGCGGCGACCTCCGCCGACTCCCCGCGCACGACTGGCTGTTGCTCGGCGCCGGTGTCCTCGCCCTGTGTGCCTTCGCCCTGCACCAGCGGCGCACGCCCCGCCCCCTTCTCGAGCCCTCCCTGTTCACCCACCGCGGCTTCCCGGCGGCTCTCGTCACCTCCACGGCGTTCTTCGCGGTGACCAACGGGCTGACGGTCGTGGTCGTCCTCCAGCTCCAACTCGGCGCCGGTACCGGTGTGTTGGCGTCGGGCCTGAGTCTGCTGCCGTGGTCCGCCGGGCTCGCCCTCGCCTCCTGGTGGGCGGGCTCGCGGCTGGTACGGCGGTACGGGCGCCGGGTGATGCCCTACGGGCTCGGGGTGCTGTTGACCGGACTGCTCGCCGGCGTGGCCGCCTACCGGACGACCACGTCGGGGCACTACCCGCTCGCCCTGCTGCCCGCCCTTGCCCTGGTCGGCCTCGGCGCCGGCCTGTTCACCCCCGCCTTCTTCACCCTCGCCCTGCGACCTCTGCGTCCCCGTGAGGTCGGCTCGGCGGCCGGACTGCTCAACGCGGTACAGCAGTTGGGGGCCACCTTGGGGGTGGCGGTGCTCGGCAGCACGTACCTGGCCGGGACGGGCCAGGGCGCAGCCCAGGGCGCGTGCTGGGTGGCCGTCGGGCTGCTGGGCGTGGCCTGGGCGGCGAGCGGCAGGGTCGGGACGGGGGACGGAGAAGCCCATGGGACGTCCGGGAAGTTCCCGCCGACCTAGACTGAATCCCCGCACACAGACCGAACAGAGGAAGGCGACAGTGGCGACAGCGCCCGGCACCGGCCATCAGGACCCCTCCGCCGAGGTGCTCACCGAGGCGGCCGCCGCCTTCGGGCTGCTCGCCTCGCCCGCCCGGCTGCACATCGTGTGGGCGCTGATCCACGGGGAGAGCGACGTGACCGGGCTCGCCGAGCGGGTCGGCGGCGCGCTGCCCGCCGTCAGCCAGCACCTGACCAAGCTGAAGCTCGCCGGGCTCGTCCGCTCCCGTCGCGAGGGCCGCCGCCAGGTGTACTTCGTGGACGCCGCCGGACAGGCCACCGTCGTCGACGTCGTACGCCTGCTCGTCGGCCGGCTCGCCGAACGGGACCTCGCCGTCCCGGCCCCGGCCCGCCGCCTCCATGGCCTCTGAGCCCCCGGCGGGCCCGGTGACCGGATCCGGACCTACGAGCGGACCCGTGGGCGCAACGTCCCTCCAGGTGCTGCGGCGCCTGGACACCGGCCCGCGTGGACTCACCGACGCCGAGGCGGCCCTACGGCTCAGCGCATACGGCGGGAACACGCCGCCTCGCCCGCGCACCCCCTCGGCGCTCCGGCGCTGTCTGCGCGGCCTGCGCGACCCGTTCACCACCGTGCTCCTCGTCCTCGGCCTGGTCTCGGCGTTCGTCGCGTCCTGGGGCACCGCCACGGTGATCCTCGCCCTGGTCGCCGTCAGCTGCGTGCTGCGCGCGGCCGGGGAGCGCCGCGCCGACCGCGCGCTCGCCGCCCTGCGCGACCTGGTCGCCGGCACGGCCACCGTGCTGCGCCGCACCGACGACACCGCCGACCCGCGCGCCCACGAGGTCCCGGTGGCCGACCTGGTACCCGGCGACGTCGTACGGCTCGGCCCCGGCGACCTCGTCCCCGCCGACGTACGACTGCTGCGCGCCCGCGGGCTGACCGTGCGGGAGGCCGCGCTCACCGGCGAGTCCGCGCCCGTGTCCAAGGCCGCCGCCGAGCTGCCGGAGCCGCTCGCCGAGTCCCATCTGTGCTTCCAGGGCAGCGCGGTCGTGGCGGGCAGCGCCACCGCGGTCGTCGTGGCGACCGGGCCGCGCACCCGGTTCGCCGCCGCACAGCCCTCGCCGGAGCCGCGCGGGCCCAGCGCCTTCGACCGCTCCGTGCACGGCATCGCCTGGGTGCTGGTCCGGTTCATGCTGCTGACCCCGCCGCTGGTGCTCATGGCGGGCGCGGCGCTGCGCGGCCGGGGCCTGCAGACCCTGCCGTTCGCCGTGTCGGTGGCCGTCGGGCTCACCCCCGAGATGCTCCCGGTGATCGTCACCACGTGCCTCGCGCGCAGCGCGGCGCTGCTGGCCCGCGCCCGCCGGGTCGTCGTACGGCGGCTGCCCGCGCTGCACGACCTGGGCGCCATCGACGTGCTGTGCGTGGACAAGACCGGCACCCTCACCCAGGACCGGCCCGTCGCCACCCGCGCGCTCGGACCCGACGGCCGGGACGACCCGGAGGTGCTGCGCTGGGCGGCCGCCGGCGCCTGGTGGACCCTGCAACTCGCCGAACTGCCCGCCCCGGACGCCCTCGACGAGGCGCTGCTCGACGTCGCCGGGGAGGCGGGGGAGGAGTACGACGGGCTCGCCGCCCTGCCCGTCGCGCCCGGCCGGCGCCTCGCCACCGCCGTCGTCGCCGGCCGGCTCGGGCACCATCTGCTGATCACCAAGGGCGCCGCCGAGGACGTCCTGGACCGCTGCGACCTGCCGGCCGCCGAGCGGCGGCGGCTGCTCGGGCTCGCCGCACGCGAGGCGGCGGCCGGGCAGCGCGTGCTGGCCGTCGCCACCGCCGAACGACCCGCCCGCACCCGCCCGTACACCCCCGCCGACGAACGCGGCCTCACCTTCCGCGGCCTGGTCACCTTCCACGACGAACTCACCCCCGGCGCCGCCGGCTCCCTGCGCACCCTCGCCGCCCTCGGCATCACCGTCCACATCCTCACCGGCGACCACCCCGCGACCGCGGCCCGCGTCTGCCGCGAGCTGGGGCTGGAACCGGCCGAGGTACGGACGGCCGGGGGCGACGCCGTCGAGGTCCCGCGTGGGGGAGGGGCGGCTGGTGCTCATGGCTGTGCGGGTCGGGGTCGGGTCGACGAGGTCTCGTTCGGCATCGACGGCGCCGGCGTAGGCCCGGCGGGCACTGGTGTCCGGCGCGGCGCCGACGGGGGCCGGGCTGACGCGGACGGGGTTCGGGCCGGCGCCGATGACGTGCGGGTCGGCACTCACGCTGCCCCGGCCGGCACCGACGCGTTCCCGGCAGGCTCAGCCGACGTTCGGGCCGCTACCGGGGCGATCCGCGGCGGATCCACCACGGTGGTCGCCCGCTGCACCCCCGAGGACAAGGCCCGCCTCGTCGCCGGACTGCGGGCCGCCGGGCACACCGTCGGGTTTCTCGGGGACGGCGTCAACGACGTGCCCGCGTTGCTCGCCGCCGATGTCGGGATCGCGCCGCGCGGGGCCGTGGCGGTGGCCCGGGAGAGTGCCGATGTCGTGCTCGCCGAGAAGGACCTCACCGCCATCGGGTACGCCGTCACCGCCGGCCGGCGCAGCAGCGCCAACATCGCCGCCTATCTGCGCGTGACCCTCTCCTCCAACCTGGGCAACGTCCTCGCCATGCTCGCCGCCGGGCTGTTGCTGCCCTTCCTGCCGATGCTCCCGGTCCAGGTGCTCGCACAGAACCTGTGCTTCGACGCCGCCCAGCTCGCCTTCGCCCACGACCACCCCGCCCCGCGCGAGCTGCGCCGGCCGACCGTACTGCGGCCGCCCGCCTTTCTGCGGTTCATCACCGGCTTCGGCGTGCTCAACGCCGTAGCCGACCTGGCCACCTTCGGCGTCCTCGCGCTCGCGCTGGACGGCCCCGACGCCCTGGACGACGAGGCCGTGTTCCACTCGGCCTGGTTCACCGAGAACCTGCTCACCCAGGCGCTGGTCATGCTGCTCCTGCGGGACGGCCGGCGCCTCCTGTGCGGCGGCCGGCCGGGACCGGTCGGCTGGGCCGCCGCCCTCCTCGCCGTCGTCGGCCTCGCCGTACCGCCCAGCCCGCTCGGCGCCGCGCTCGGCTTGACCGCCCTGCCCGCCGCGTACCACCTGCTGCTCGCCGCAGTCCTCGGCCTGTACGCCCTCGCCCTCACCGTGGCGAAGACCCGCCCTCGCGGGCGTCCCGCAGCGTGACGTCGGCGGGGCTCTCCTGGACGCTCTGATCCGAGACCAGAGTGAGCCGGGCGCAGGCCGCCCAACCCTCAGGCAGCGGTGCCCTCCGCCCCCTCCGCCATCGCCCGCGCCTGCTTCCGGCGCTTGCGGCGGCTGACGCGCGGCTCCTGGTCGGGGAGCCAGCCGAAGGTGAGGCAGCTGCCGGTCACGCCCAGCAGGAGGCCGATGAAGAAGCCGCCCAGGTTCGAGGTGACCCAGCTGCCCAGCGAGAGCAGGACGCCGGTGAGGGAGTAGAAGAGCCGCTGCGCGGGGTTGAAGAGGATCAGCAGGCCCAGCAGCGCCATGAGCGACGGCAGCAGGTAACCGGCCAGCCCCTGCATGCCGATGTGCATCACGACCTTCAGCGAGGCCTTCTCGGTGAGCAGGATCTCGCCGCCGGCCAGGGCGAGCAGCAGCCCGCCCCAGAACGGCCGGCGGGCCCGCCACCCGCGGAAGGCGGCCCGCGCTCCCGGGCGTGGACGGTCCGCCACCGTGCTCAGCAACCCGAGCCGCTGAAGCGGAGCTTGAGGCCGGGAAGCTTGAACACCCCTGCCGTGGTCGCGTAGTTGGTCTGCCGCAGGTTGGCGATGCGCACGGTGTCGGCCTGCTGGCTGAAGACGCCGATCGGGCCCTTCGCGTTCGCCTTGTTCAGCGTGCTTGCGTCGTTGCCGATCTCGATGTTCTTGAACGCCGCGTCGCCGGACAGCTCCGTGGAGTCGGTCGTCAGGTCGCTCGCGGTCACCTTGTCGGCACCGCTTCCCGCGGTGATCAGCAGGTTGGTGCCGCCGAGGTCGACGCTCTGGCACAGCTTGGTGAGCGTGGCGTTCTTGATCGCGGAGGTGACGACGAGCACCTGACCGCCGGAGTCCCCGGCGTTCGGGCTGCCGTCCGCCATGGTGTCGAGGCCGCCGAACTGCTCGAAGCCGGTGCCGTTGAGTTCGGTCGCGGTGACCGTGAACGGCATGCCGGATATCGCGAACTGCACGCCCAGCGCCCCCTGCGCGGTGAGGACCGCGAGACCTGCGGCGACGAGGGTGGCGGGTACGGCCATCACCGCGGCGCGGCGGGCCCGGACCCGGCCCCGTCGCTCGCCGCCGGCGGTCCCGGCCGCGGCTGTCCGCGGTGCTTCGGACGGTGAACCGTTTCCCGGGTTCTCGGGGGTGTTGCCGACGGACGGGACGTCCGGGGACGAGGCCATGTCTGCTCCCATGGGCATGGATCAACGCGGGTCGGGCTTCAGTGGCGCGGTGTCCTGGCGCGGACGGCGACCGCCGCGCACGCCTTCCTCGCACTCCCGGTGGAGCAAGGGCTTTCTCGTTACGCGGCAGTAGCCTCCGAGGAAGTTACCGCCGGTTACTTTGAGGGGTCAAGGGAGATGTGAAAAAAGGGTGTCGGATGTGCGCGGACCGCGACCGCTACCCACAACTCCCTTTGGCGGCCTTGACGTTGACGGTTGATCAGGTCTACAAATTCCCCTGTTTCACGGATCCGTGGCGCCGGATCCGCCGAGCGGCACCGGCCGCGTCTCCCGGCCGCACACGCCGACCGCTCGACTCGGCTCATGGAAACCGTTCACCTAGGTGTGGCCGCGCACGGTCCCTTCCCCCGGCCGTGCCCTGCCCCGCCCCGCCGGCCCGGCCGAAGGCCTTCCCCCGGGTCTTCGGCCGGTGCCCGGACCGCCGCCGTCGCCGGTTCCGTCGCGTACGGAGAAGGCGCCACGGCCCTGCGCCGGCGGCCACCCGCGTACACCACCCGTACAACACCGCGCCACGTCTCACGGCGCTGTGCACACCCGCCTCACGGCGCTGTGCGCACCACGCCTCACGGCGCTGTCCGCAACCCCCGCCTCACCTCATCCGGACCCCCCACCCAGGAAAGAGACACCCGCATGCGCACGCGATCCCTCCTCGCCCTCGCCGGCTCCGCCACCGCACTCGCCCTCGCGGTGGCCGCCCCCGCCTCCGCCGACGGCGCCGCCGTCCTGACCACCGGCGGCGCGGGCGGCACCGCCGTCGCGACCGGCGACACCCTCATCGCCCCGCTGGCCTCCGGCACCTTCGCCACGCTCTACTCCAGCGCGACCGGCACCAGCGGCGTCAAGTGCACGTCCTCCCAGTTCACCGCCACGGTCACCGGCAACCCGACCGCCCCCGGCACGGCCACCGAGTCCGTCACCGGGCACACCTTCGACGCCGCCTCCTGCACCAGCAACGTCGTCGGCGTCACCGGCGTCAGCGGCATCACCGTCGACAACCTGCCCTACACGGCGACGGTCGCCTCCGACGGCACCCTCACCGTCTCGCCCGCCAGCGGCTCCACCATCCAGACCACGGTCAAGCTGAAGACCCTGCTGGGCTCCATCACCTGCGTCTACCGGGCGGCGTCCCTGACCGGGAAGGCCGACAACACCGACAGCAGCATCACCTTCACCAACCAGCAGTTCACCAAGAGCTCCGGTTCGTCGCTGTGCTTTGCCAGCGGTTACTTCACCGCCAAGTACGCGCCCGTGACGGACGGCGGCGCACCGGTCTACGTCAACTGATCATCCAGAAAGCCGAGTTCAGCGTCGTCGTAGACGCATCGCAAGGGCGGCGCCCCCGGTGAGCACCAGCACCGCGGCGGCGCCGCCCGCCAGCACGGGCGCCGAAGGGCCCGTGTCCTGGGCGGCGCGCCCCTCCGCGGCGGGGGCCGGATCAATGGCGGGGGCCGGACTTGTCGTCGTAACCGGTGTCACCTTCGTTTCCCCTGCCCGCGCACCCTGCGCACCCTTCTCGCCCCCCGCACTCTTCGCGCCCGCCGCGACTTTGTCCGGAAACACCACGTCGGAACACGAGTAATAGGTGTCCGGCGTGCTGCTGTTCTGCCAGATGGTGTAGAGGACCTGACGCCCCGTCCGGTCCGCCGGCAGGGTCGCGCCGATGTGATACGCCCCGTTCCGCAGCGGCGGATCGTTGACCTGGGCGAAGGGCCGCTCCGGCAGGTCGGACCAAGTAAGCGGTTTCGCCGGGTCGTAGCCGGGCTTGGTCAGGTACAGCCTGAACGTGCCCGTGTGCGCGATCGTCGAGGCGTACGTCATCGTCAGCCTGCCGCCGGGCGTCAGCCGTGTCGCCGGCCAGTCCCGCCGCGCCAGGTCCAGGCCCCGGTACGCCGGCAGGTTCCCGCTGCACAGTCTGCCGTCCGGAATCGTCTGCCGGTCCCGGCCATTCACCCCTGCCGCGCGCAGGTTGTCCCACGCGGTGAACGGAGCGCCGTTCGCCGCGATCGCCGCCCGGCAGGCCGCCGAGCGCGCCGTGTCGCCGCCCTCGGGGGAGCAGGCGTAGACCCGGCTGACCGGGTCCGTGGGCGCTCCGTGTGCCTGGGCAGACCCCGCCGCCCACGGCAGGAGCAGGAGCGGGGCCGCGGTGGCGGCCGCCGTGACGCTCAGGCGGGCGGTCGTCCGAGTCATCCGGGACTTCTCCTCGGCGGGCGCGGGAACGGGGTCTGCGGGCTCCAGTACGGCGGCGGCGTTCCGTGTGTTCAGCCGGCCCGGCGCACCGGTGATCCGGGTCCTGAAGACCACCGACCGGTTGGGATGTTTCTCGCCTCCTTCGCGGCCCCGTTGAGGAGCCGGCCGTCGGCCTCGTATCGTGGCGATCATGGGTCCGGCACCCGCCGCGCGCGGCTGCCGCGAGCAGTCGGGCAAGGGAGGGGAAAACCGTTCTGGTCTCGTCCGTTCACGTACCGCCGAGGGGTCGTCCGCTGTCGGATCTGCCGGTGACACGCTTCGCAGCGCCGGCCCGCGCCCCGGACTCCCGCTGCCATTTGTGAGTTATCGTATGCGGGGGGTTAAAAACAAACCGCACGTGCTGTTCTTTTCGAGCGCGAGGAGGGGTGCCAGGATGGCAAGGCAGTTACGCGCCGAGCAGACCCGGGCAACGATCATCACGGCCGCCGCCGATCTGTTCGACCGGCATGGCTACGAGTCCACCAGCCTGAGCGACATCGTCGCACACGCGAAGGTCACCAAGGGTGCGCTGTATTTCCATTTCGCCGCCAAGGAGGACCTCGCCCACGCCATCCTCGAACTCAACGCGAAGGCCGGGCGGCAGCTCATCGCCGAGGTCGAGAGCCGCGGCTACTCCTCGCTGGAGGCCCTGATGCGCACCACGTTCGGGGTCGCCAGGCTCGCCGTGGCGGACCCGGTGCCACGCGCCGCGCTCCGGCTCGCCACCGCCGACATCGCCATACGGCCGCCGCTCAGGCACCCGTTCACCGTATGGCTGGAGTTCGCCACCCGGAAGTTCCAGCAGGCAGTCAGGGAGGCCGATGTGCACGGCGATCTCGACGTCTGCATCGTCGCGCACTCCCTGGTCTCCTTCTTCGTCGGCACCCGGGTCGCCGGGCGCTCGCTCGAACCGGTCGGACGGCTGCCGCGCCGGGTGGCCGAGATGTGGCACCTGCTGATCCGGGGCCTGGTCCCGGTGCACCGCCGCCCCCGCTATGTCTCGCTCGCCACGCAACTGGAGCGGGAGATCAGAACGTCCTGACGCCCGCGATACGGTGACGGGCATGCCCGACACACCGTTCGCACCCGTGATTCTCGGCAACGAACCCGGCTCGTTCCCGCACAGCGTGCTGGCCGAGCGGCACCCCGCGATCATCAGGCAGGTGCGGGACGCCTTCCCGTACGGCCCCGGACAGCGCCGGGCGCTGGACGAGCTGCTGAAGAGCTGCACCGAGGGCGCGGTCGAGCCGCTGCCCGCCGATGCCCCGGACCGGGACCGGTGGCAGCGGTGGGGCCTGGCCGGTCACGCCGGGCACTCCTGGTACGACGTGCCGTGGCTGTGGTCGGAGAGCTACTTCTACCGCCGGCTGCTCGATGCCGTCGGCTGGTTCGGCCCCGGCGCCTGGCAGGGCGTCGACCCCTTCCGCCCGTTCAAACGCGCCGAACTCGACGCGCCCGGCACGGACGAGGAACTGGCCGCGCTGGACGACCTGCCCGGCCTGCCGGAGGAGGAGCGGGCGCGCGCCCTGCTGCACGGCTCGCTGTGGGGCAACCGCGCCGACCTCGGCTTCCGGCTCTCCGCGGAGGGCGCCGAGACCCGGGAGCCGGCCCCCGCGCTGGTCGCCGACGACAGTGCGGCCCTGTGGCCGCTGCTGCCGCCCGGCGGCACCGCCACCCTGGTCCTGGTCGCGGACAACGCGGGCCGCGAACTCGTCCCGGATCTGCTGCTGATCGCCCATCTCCTCGCCGAAGGCCGGGCCGCGCGGGTGGTGCTGCACGTCAAGCCGTACCCGTACTACGTCTCCGACGCCACGACCGCCGACGTCGTCGACGCGCTGCACCGGCTGCGTGCCGCCTCCGGCGCGGCCGCCGAGTACGCGCGCGTGCTCTGGTCGGCCATGGCCGACGGCCGCCTCGCCGTGCGCGCGCACCCTTTCTCCTGCGCCCCGCTGCCGTACGCCGAGATGCCGGACGACCTGCGCGCCGAGTTCGCCGCGGCCACGCTGACCGTCTTCAAGGGCGACCTCAACTACCGGCGTCTGGTGGGCGACCGGCTGTGGCCGCCGACCACGCCCTTCCAGGAGACGACCGGCTACTTCCCCGGGCCGGTCGCCGCGCTGCGCACCCTGAAGTCCGACGTGATCACCGGCCTGTCCACAGCGACCGTGGTCGCCCTGGAGGCGGCCGAGGGCGGGCGCTGGCGCACCGGCGGCACCCACGCACTGATCCAGGCCGACGTCACATGACCCGCAGCGGCAGCGACTTGACGCCGTTGATGAAGTTCGACACGAGCCGGTCGGCCGGACCGGCGGGCCGCAGCTCGGGGACCGTGCGCAGCACCTCCTCGTGGAGCAGCCGCAGTTGCAGCCGGGCGAAGTGGGCACCCAGGCATACGTGCGGGCCGTCGCCGAAGGACACATGCGGGTTGGGCGAGCGGGCGAGGTCGAGGCGGGCGGGGTCGGGGAAGACCCGCTCGTCCCGGTTGGCCGAGGCGTGGAAGACCACGACCTTGTCACCGGCCCGGATCCGCCGCCCCGCCAGCTCGGTGTCGCGTACGGCGGTCCTGCGGAAGGTCAGCACCGGCGGATGCCAGCGCAGCAACTCCTCGACGGCGGTGGGAAGTTCCGTCTTCGCGGCGCGCAACGACTCGTACGACTCCCGGTGTTCCGCCAGTGCCAGCAGCCCGCCGGGGGCCGCGCTGCGCACGGTGTCGTTGCCCGCGACGGTGAGCAGGAAGAAGAACATCTCCAGCTCGGCGTCGGCGAGTTCGGACTCGTGGGCGAGCGTCGTCATGATGTCGTCGGCAGGATGCCGTCGTTTGTATACAGCCAACTGTCTGGCGTATGCGAACATGTCCGCCAGCATCGCCGGGGAGCGCGGATTGACCGGTTTCCCCGTCTCGTCCAGCACCGGGGAACCGGCCTCGTCCGGGTCCTGGTAGCCGATGACCCGCTGCGTCCAGTGCAGCAGCAGCCGCCGGTCGCCCTCCGGGACGCCCAGTAGATCAGCCAGGTTGAGCAGCGCGTACTCGTCGGTCACGGAGGCCACCAGATCGACGGTGCCGTCCCCGTTCCGCGCCGCCCGGACCGCCCCGGCGAGCAGGGTCCGTGCCCGCTCCCGGGCGAGGCCCGCGAACCGGTCGATCCGGGCCGGCGTGAACGCCCGGCTCACCAGCCGCCGCAACCGCCCGTGCCGCGGCGGATCCTGGTTGAGCATCATCCGGCGGATGAAGGGCAGGTCCGCCGGATCCGGGTCACGGATCTGGGTCGCGCCGAGATGGGAGGAGTACGTCGTCGCGTCCTTCAGCACCCGGACGACGTCCGCGTGCCGGGTCACCGCCCAGAACCCCGGCCCGGCCGGCCAGCCCAGCACCTCCGGCTCCTCCTGCCAGGCCACCGGATGGTGGTCGCGCAGCACGCGGTAGTCGTCGTGGGGCACACCGACGGCGTACCGGCGCGGGTCGAACACATCGGGCACCGGCGGCGCCTCGGGCACGCTCACGCGGGCTCGCCTTCGCCGGCCGGGACGGCGGCGACCACCGGCTCTTCCGTGTCGGCCCGGAGGAAGTCCTCGACCACGCGGATCAGTTCCAGCGGGCACTCGTCCATGGCGTAGTGCCCGGCGAACGGCAGGGCCACGAGTTCGGCCCGCGGATACCAGGACAGCCAGGTCTGCCGCATGACCTCGGGCGGCAGGGCCGGGTCCAGTTCGCCGGCCACGGCCAGGGCGGGGATCTCGCTGCCCTCGACGTCGGCGTGGAAGTCTTCGCCCGCCCAGGAGTCCAGCCAGACCCGGAACGCCTTGGCGTCGCTGCGCTCCAGGGAGCGGGCGACCATCCGGTCCAGCCAGGCGGCCGGACGCCGGCCCCCGGTGGTGAAGTCGATGATCGCGCGCCGGTTCTCCGGCCGGTGCGCGGCGTCCGTGAACAGCGCGGCCTGCTCACCGGCCAGCGGCACTCCCGAGGCGGGCACCGGGGAGACTCCGACGATCCGGCGCAGCCGCCGCGGCGCGAGGGCCGCCACCCGCTGCGCCACCGCGCCGCCCATCGAGTGCCCGATCACCGAGAACCGCTCCCAGCCCAGCCGGTCGGCCAGCTCCACCAGGTCCCCGGCCGCCTCGGCCGTCGTGTACGCGCCCGCCGCGTCCCGGGCCTCGCCGTAGCCGCGCAGGTCGACGAGGGCGTAAGTGAAGGCGGCGCGGTCGAGATCCGTCAGGACGGGGGCGTAGGCGGACCGGTCGGCGAACCAGCCGTGCACGGCGAACACCTTGTGGGCGCCGTCGCCGTGCACCTCATGGGGCAGCACAAAGGAGGTCATGCGCCTACCGTGGCCCGCGCGCGAGGGCACGGCAAGGGCACGGACGGGGCATACGGGCGGCACCGGCGGTGTTGCCCCGTCAGGCCCGCGCGTCCGTACGACGAAGGGCGGCGCCCTGCGCATCGGCGGCCGGGAATCCCGGGGGCATCGGAAACGCCCCGATGGCCTGGGTCGCACGGGAACTTCTGCCGCCGCGGTCCTGAACACCCGTGGGTGACGGGGAGGTTGCCCGTGCCGGGGGCAGTTCACGCGATGGTGTGATCATGTCCCGCGCGGCGGATGGGTCTCGGGGACCGCGGGTAGGGCCCCGGCCATGACGCAGCCGTTCGAACTCCCGCACTTCTACATGCCGTATCGCGCGCGGCTCAACCCGCACCTCGACGAGGCCCGTGTCCACTCGACCGGGTGGGCACGCGAGATGGGCATGCTGGAAGGCTCCGGGATCTGGGAGCAGGCCGACCTGGAGGCCCACGACTACGGACTCCTGTGCGCCTACACCCACCCCGACTGCGACGGCCCCGCTCTCTCGCTGATCACCGACTGGTACGTGTGGGTGTTCTTCTTCGACGACCACTTCCTCGACATGTACAAGCGCACCCAGGACCGCGCCGCCGGAAAGGCCCACCTGGACCGCCTGCCGCTGTTCATGCCCCTGGACCCGTCAACTCCCGTGCCGGAACCGGAGAATCCCGTCGAGGCCGGGCTGAAGGACCTGTGGGCGCGCACCGTACCGTCGATGTCCGTGGACTGGCGCCGCCGCTTCTCCGTGGCCACCGAGCACCTGCTCAACGAGTCGATGTGGGAGCTGTCGAACATCAACGAGGGGCGGATCGCCAACCCCGTCGAGTACATCGAGATGCGCCGCAAGGTGGGCGGCGCCCCCTGGTCGGCCGGGCTGGTGGAGTACGCGACCGCCGAGGTGCCCGCCGCCGTCGCCGGCACCCGGCCGCTGCGGGTCCTCATGGAGACCTTCGCCGACGCCGTCCACCTGCGCAACGACCTGTTCTCCTACCAGCGCGAGGTCGAGGACGAGGGCGAGAACAGCAACGGCGTGCTCGTCCTGGAGAAATTCTTCGACTGCACCACCCAGGAGGCCGCCGAGACCGTCAACGACATCCTCACCTCGCGCCTGCACCAGTTCGAGCACACCGCGCTCACCGAAGTCCCCGCCGTAGCCCTGGAGCAGGGCCTCACCCCGGACCAGGCCGCCGCGGTCGCCGCCTACACCAAGGGACTCCAGGACTGGCAGTCCGGCGGTCACGAATGGCACATGCGCTCCAGCCGCTACATGAACAAGGGCGCGCGCACCGACTCGCCCTGGCAGCTCCCGAGCGGCCCCGGCACCTCGGCCGCCGACGTCGCCGCGCTCCTCGCCGCCGCCGCCCAGGAACGCCTGCGCGCCTACAGCCACCTGCCCTACCAGAAGGTCGGCCCGGCCATCCTGCCCGAGTTCCACATGCCGTACCGGCTCGAACTGAGCCCCCACCTGGACGACGCCCGCCGCAACCTCGTCGGCTGGTCGCACCGCATGGGCATCCTCGAGGAAGGCGTCTGGGACGAGGACAGACTCGCCGCCTCCGACCCCGCGCTGTGCGCCGCGGGCATGGACCCGGACGCCACCCCCGAGGCCCTCGACCTCAGCGCCCAGTGGCTCGCCTGGGGCACCTACGCGGACGACTACTACCCCCTGGTCCACGGCCACCGCCGGGACCTCGCCGCCGCCCGGCTGACCACGGCCCGGCTGTCCCGGTGCATGCCCGTCGAGGGCGGGCCGGACCTCGTCCCGGCGAGCGCGATGGAGCGGGGGCTCATCGACCTGTGGGCGCGTACGACGGCCGGCATGACCGCCGACCAGCGGCGCACCCTGAAGGCCGCCGTCGACGCGATGACCGAGAGCTGGGTGTGGGAGCTGTCCAACCAGCTGCAGAACCGCGTCCCCGACCCGGTCGACTACCTGGAGATGCGGCGCGCCACCTTCGGCTCCGACCTCACCCTGAGCCTGTGCCGGATGGGGCACGGCCCCGCCGTCCCGCCGGAGGTGTACCGCAGCGGCCCGGTGCGCTCACTGGAGAACGCCGCCATCGACTACGCCTGTCTCGTCAACGACATCTTCTCGTACCAGAAGGAGATCGAGTACGAGGGCGAGATCCACAACGCCGTCCTGGTGGTGCAGAACTTCTTCGGCGTCGACCACCCGACCGCGCTCCGGGTCGTACACGACCTGACGACCCAGCGCATGCAGCAGTTCGAGCACGTCATCGCACACGAACTGCCCGTGCTGTACGACGACTTCGAGCTGTCGGAGGCGGAGCGGGCCGCCATGGACGGCTATGTCCTC
Organism: Streptomyces sp. NPDC001709; assembly: GCF_053596375.1. Classification (NCBI taxonomy): domain Bacteria; kingdom Bacillati; phylum Actinomycetota; class Actinomycetes; order Kitasatosporales; family Streptomycetaceae; genus Streptomyces; species Streptomyces sp. NPDC001709. The sequence continues at coordinate 366,780 of NZ_JBSFGB010000002.1, forward strand.
GACCTGCGGAACTGGCTCGCCGGGATCCTGAACTGGCACCGCGAGGTCGACCGTTACAAGGCCGAGTGGCTGGGCCGCCGGGCGCACGGCTTCCTGCCCGGCCGCGCGCCCGCCGTACCGGCCCTGGCGCTCGGCTGACGGGCGCGCAGGCGCGGCGCCCTCCCGCGGGTGCCTGCCGGGGTCACGCCGGCCGGGCGAGCCCGGACGTCGCGTGCTCGACCGCGGCTCGCGCCAGCGCCCGGACCATCGGGTGCGGGCGCGAGCCGTCGCCCGCCAGCTCCGGCTGGAACAGGGAGGCCAGGAAGAAGGGGTGGCCGGGCAGTTCGGCGAGCCGTACCTGCCCGTCCTCGTCGTGCCCGGAGAACCGCAGACCGTGGGCGCGGAGCGTGTCGAGGTGGCGGGAGGGGCCGTAGGCACAGAAGTACCGCTCCACCGTGCGCGCCGAGCCGATCACGGACTCCGCCAGCGTGCCCGGCTCGATCGTCACCGCGGCCTCGTGGCCCACCAGCGAGCAGGCCAGCGGCTCGATGAGCAGGTCCGTGGCGTCCGGGTCGTTCTCGGCATGGGCGACCCCGGTCAGACCGCAGACATCGCGGGCGAACTCCAGCAGCGCGTGCTGGAAGCCGCCGCACGTGCCCAGGAACGGAATGCCCTCCTCGCGCGCGGTGCGCACGGCTGCCAGGACACCCGCCTCGCTGCGGTACGGGCTGCCCGGCAGCACCCACACGGCGTCGAACCCCCGGACCGCGCCCTCGGCCTCGGCGTCCTGGGAGGGGATCCAGTACGCGTCCAGGACCAGCCGGTCGTGCTCGGCCAGAGCCTCCAGGAGCAGCGGGACACGGGTGTGGGACACGACGTTGGGGGAGCGGTCGCCGACGAGGGCGATGGTGGCGGTGTTCGTCATGACCCTCATCCTCTGCGCGAGCACGAGTTCACGTCCAACGATGATTGCTGCATTTTCGATAAGCAGGGCTGATGTCGATGGCATGCTGGGCCGCATGGACCCGCATCTGCTGCGCACGTACGTCACCGTGGCCCGCCTCGCCTCCTTCTCGGAGGCCGCCCGCGAGCTGGGCTACACCCAGTCCGCCGTCTCCCAGCACATCGCCGCGCTCGAACAGGATCTGGGCGCATCCCTGCTGACCCGCCGCCCCGTCGCGCCCACCGCGGCCGGAGAGCGGCTCCTGGAGCACGCGGGTCCGCTGCTGCTGCGCCTGGACGCGGCCCGCGCCGACGTCGTCCGTATGGCCGCCGCGCCCCAGCAGGGCCTGACCCTCGCCACCACCCCGACCGCGCTCGGCGCCGGCATCCTCGCCGCCCTCCCGCCGGCCGGTGTCACCCTGCGCGTCCTCACCCGCGAGGAGATCCCGGCCGCCGTCGCCACCGGAGCCGCCGACCTCGGCCTCGTCGACGGGCTCGCCGCGCCGAGCGATCCGCTGCGACTGCCCGACGTGGCGCCGCTGACCACGCACGGCATCGGCGAGGAACCGGTGAGCGTCCTGCTGCCCGCCGGGCACCCCCTGGCCGCCCGCACCGGCCTGCGCCTCGACGACCTCGCCGACGCCCGCTGGCTCGACGCGCCCGACGCAGCGCTCCCGCTGAACCATCTGCGCGCCGCGACCGGCGGCGGCGCCTTCCGCCCTGCCCTCCGCTACGAGGGCACCGACCTGCACACCCTCACCGCGCTCGCGGCCGCCGGACACGGCCTCACCCTGCTGCCGCGCTCGATCGCCACCGCCGTCCCCGGCACGGTCGCCGTCCCGCTCACCGCACCCCGCCTCGTCCACCGCACGGAACTGCTCCACGGCGGAAGTGCCCAGGGAGCGGCGGCGGAGGTCGTACGGAGGCTGGTGGGTCGGGTGTGAGGACCGGGACGTGCGGGCTGTCGAGGTGCTCCTCCCTGGGTGCCATGACTACCCTCCGCCACCCTCCGGCCAATCTCACTCGTTCGAGTCTCGTCGCGGCCCGGCGCCCCGGGTAGAGCACCAGCCGGAGGCGAGCGAACCATGGAACACACTGCGTTGCGTCCCAAGCCGATGCCCGGTCAGGACCCGCGGGAGGGCGGCACCCCCGCCCCCGCCCACCGCCCGCACGCCGCGCCCCGGCGCGGACGGCGGCTGCGGACCGTCCTGTTCGGCGTGTGCACCGGCACCGTGCTGGTGCTGTCCGGCGTCGGCATCGGCACGGTCGGCGCCACGGTGATCGGCATGAGCAGGCTCGCCGAACTGCAGCGTCACGCCCCACCGGCCACGCCGCCGGCCAGGGCGGCGCCCACCACCCCCGCCGCCGGCCCGAGCCCCGCTCCGGCCGCCACGACCGGGGCGACCCTCGGCGTCGAGGCCGTCGACGCCGGGAAGGCGGGCGCGCTGGTCGTGGGCGTGCACGTGCCCGGTCCCGGCTACGCGGCCGGCCTGGTGCGCGGGGACGTCCTGCTGTATTTCGGCTCCGCCCGGGTCGACACCGCGGCCGGCCTCGCGCGGGCCGTCGCCCGTGCCCGGCCCGGCAAGGAGGTGCTGCTCACCGTGCGTCACCCCAGCGGCGGGTACCAGCAGTTGACGGTCCTGCCGGGCGTAGTGACCTGAGGGGACCCGACGCGGGCCCCTGCCTCTCGACCCTTCGGCCACCCATCTCCCGGCCCTTCGGCCACCCACCTCCCGGCCCTTCGGCCGCTCGCTTCCTCGATCTTTCGGTCACCCCGGGAAACCCGCTGGTCACCTTCCGCACCACGCGCCATGATGGCCCCATGCCGAGTCCCTTCTCCGCCGACCGCACCCCGCGGGGAGCCCCGGCGATCGGCTCGCGGGACCCTGTTCCGCCGGGCAGGATGCTGCCCGAGACGCCGCCGCCCCTGTCCCCACCCGCGCCCGGAGGCCCGGATGACCGGTAGTACGCCCGCGCTCTTCACCGCCGCCGACTACAACGCCCGCATGGAGCGTGCCGCGCGCTCCACGGCCGACGCCGGCCTCGCGGGGCTGCTCGTGGCACCGGGGCCGGACATGGTCTGGCTCACCGGCTACACGCCCACGGCCGTCACCGAACGGCTCACCGTGCTGGTCCTCACCCCCGGACAGGACCCCGTGCTCGTCGTGCCCACCCTGGAGGCCCCGGACGCCGAGCACGCGGCCGGCGCGACCACACTCACCCTGCGCGACTGGACCGACGGCAAGGATCCCTACGCCGTCACCGCCGCCCTCCTCGACGGCCACGGCCGCTACGGCATCAGCGACAACACCTGGGCCATGCACCTGCTGGGCCTCCAGCGGACCCTGCCCGACAGCTCCTACGCCGCTCTCACCGACGCCCTCCCCATGCTGCGCGCCGTCAAGGACGCCCCGGAACTGGAACTCCTCGCAGCCGCCGGAGCGGCTGCCGATGCAACGTTCGAGGAGATCCGCAAAGTTCCCTTCGCAGGCCGCCGCGAGTCCGACGTCGGCAAGGACCTCGCCGGCCTGCTGCGCCGCTTCGGCCACTCCCAGGTCGACTTCACCATCGTCGGCTCGGGCCCCAACGGCGCCAACCCGCACCACGAGGTCGGCGATCGCGTCATCCGGCACGGCGACATGGTCGTCCTCGACTTCGGCGGCCTGAAGGACGGCTACGGCTCCGACACCACCCGCACGGTCCACGTGGGCGAGCCCAGCGAGGAGGAGCGCCGGGTGCACGACATCGTGCGCGAGGCCCAGGAGGCGGGCTGCCAGGCCGTACGGCCCGGCGTGGCCTGCCAGGAGGTGGACCGGGCCGCCCGCGCGGTGATCACCGGCGCCGGGTACGGCGAGTACTTCATCCACCGCACCGGGCACGGCATCGGCGTCACCACGCACGAGCCGCCCTACATGATCGAGGGCGAGGAACAGCCCCTCGTGCCCGGCATGTGCTTCTCCGTCGAGCCCGGCATCTACCTGCCCGGCCGGTTCGGGGTGCGCATCGAGGACATCGTCACGGTGACCGAGGACGGCGGCCGCCGGCTCAACAACACGACACGCGAGATGGTCATAGTGGACTGAGAGACCACCGAGAGACCACTGAGGGACCACTGCGACACCCAGGTGACACACTCTCCACGACATCCCGGAACGGCGACGCGCGACCCATGACCCAGGCACCGACACCCACCGCGGACACCGTCCGCAGACTGGTCCGTTCGCTGCTCAAGGAGGGCGGCGACGGCACCGGGGGACCCGATGTGCGGCCCGTGGCGGAGGGCGGCGAGCACTGCACGTGGTGGGTGGGCACCCGCCATGTGCTGCGGCTCGCCCCCGACCGCGAGGCCTCCCTGCGCCGGCGCCGCGAACTGCGCCTGCGTGATGTGGTGCGGCCGCACATCCCCGTCGCCGTCCCGGTCAGTGTGGCGCACGGTGAGTGGGCACCGGGCCTCGCCTACACGCTCGACACCGTGATTCCCGGCGGGACGGCCGAGGAACACGACGTCTCGGCCGTCGGCGAGGCCGACCTCGCCGGGCTGCTCACCGGGCTGCGCGCGGTGCCCGCACGGCAGGCGGAGGCGCTCGGCGTGCCGCGCACCGCCCCGCGCTCCCTGGAGGCGCTGCGCCGCATGGCCGTACACGCGGCCGAACGGCTGGCCGCCGCCGACGAGTTCGACGCCGCCCGGCTGCACCAGCTGACCCCGCCCGCCGCGGCCCAGCTCGCCGCCCAGCCCGGCACCGCCGTGCTCGTCCACCACGACCTCAAGGGCGAGCACCTGGTCGTCGGCACCGACGGCAGGGTGCGCGGCGTCCTCGACTGGACCGACGCGGCCGTGGGAGACCCCGCCGAGGACATCGCGGGGCTCGTCCGCGCCGTCGGCTCCGGCGCGGCGGTACGCGCGGCCACCCTCGCCGGCTACGGCGCCCGCCCCTGCCTGCGCGGCCTGTGGCTGGCCCGCTGCGACACCGTCATCCACCTCACCGACCGCCTGGAAGGCCGCGATGCCGGCCCCCTCCCCCTCCTGCGCACCCAGCTGGACCGAGCCTGGGAGCCGATCCTCCTGGAACGCCTGACGGACTTCAAGGAGAACGGGACGGAGCGGTAGGCCCGGCGCTGGCGGGTGTTCCGGCTGTCAGCTGCGGGTGCCTGCCGGGAGGCCTGGGAGCCGGCGCAGGGACGTCGGCGGGTGCCGATTCGGAGGCTGTGCGGCGGGTGGCTCCGGAGGCTCGCCCGGGGCCCGATGCTGCGGGGGTCTGTGACCTCGGGCCCGGTGGCCTGGAGGCCGGACGTCGGCGGGATGCCGTTCCGGAGGCTGTGCGGCGGGTGGCTTCGCAGGCCCCCCGGGGCCCGGTGCCGCGGAGGGTGGGGGCCTCGGGGCTGGTGGCCACGGGACCGGACGGTGCCGGAGGCTCGGGAGGTTGTGGAGGGGCGGCGCTGGTCGCCCGGAGCCGTGCGGGCTCCGGGCGCCTCGCCCCGCTCAGGGCTGTGTCAGTACCACGCAGGACTCGGCGGGTACCTGGAGCAGGCCGTCCGGGCCCGGGGTGCCGACCGGCTCCCAGGCCGCCAGGACCGCTGCGGGGCGGGTGCCCAGGGGGATCGCCGCCGGTTCCTTGCCGAGGTTCACCGCCACGCTTACGTCACCGCGCCGGAAGGCCAGCCAGCGGGCGCGCTCGTCGTACGCCACCTTCGTGTCGGCCAGGTCGGGATCGGTGAGGTCCGGCTGTTCGTGCCGGAGCGCGATCAGGCGCCGGTACCAGGCGAGCACGCGCGCGTGGGGCTCGCGTTCCCGTTCCGACCAGTCCAGGACGGAGCGGTCCCGCGTCGCCGGGTCCTGCGGGTCCGGTACGTCCTCCTCCGCCCAGCCGTGCGCCGCGAACTCCCGCCGCCGGCCCCGTCGTACCGCCTCGGCCAGCTCCCGGTCGGTGTGGTCGGTGAAGAACTGCCAGGGCGTGCCCGCCGCCCACTCCTCGCCCATGAAGAGCATCGGCGTGAACGGCGAGGCCAGTGTCAGCGTCGCCGCGCAGGCCAGCAGACCGGGGGAGAGGTGGGCGGACAGCCGGTCGCCCTGGGCGCGGTTGCCGACCTGGTCGTGGGTCTGGCCGTAGCCGAGCAGCCGGTGCCCGGCCACCCGCGAGCGGTCCAGCGGGCGCCCGTGATGCCGGCCCCGGAAGCTCGAGTACGTGCCGTCGTGGAAGTAGCCGCCGGTCAGGGTCTTGGCGAGCGCGGCGAAGGGAGCCCGCGCGAAGTCTGCGTAGTAGCCCTGCGACTCGCCCGTCAGCGCGGTGTGCAGGCAGTGGTGGAAGTCGTCGTTCCACTGCGCGTGCAGCCCCAGGCCGTGCTCCGCGCGCGGGGTGATGAGCCGGGGGTCGTTCAGGTCCGACTCGGCGATCAGGAACAGCGGCCGGCCCAGCTCTTCGGCGAGGCCGTCCACGGCCGCCGACAGCTCCTCCAGGAAGTGGTACGCGCGCGTGTCGTGCAGCGCGTGCACCGCGTCCAGCCGCAGCCCGTCGATCCGGTAGTCCCGCAGCCACGCCAGCGCACTGCCGACGAGGAACGCGCGCACCTCGTCCGAGCCCGGCGCGTCCAGGTTCACCGCCGAACCCCACGGCGTGTGGTGCGTGTCGGTGAAGTACGGTCCGAAAGCGGGCAGATAGTTGCCCGACGGGCCCAAGTGGTTGTGCACGACGTCCAGGACGACACCGAGTCCGAGTGCGTGCGCCTGGTCAACGAACCGTTTCAGCGCCTCGGGTCCGCCGTACGGCTCGTGCACCGCCCACAGCGACACCCCCTCGTACCCCCAGCCGTGCCGCCCCGGGAACGGACACACCGGCATCAACTCCACGTGCGTGACACCCAGTTCCGCCAGGTGCTCCAGCCGGGCGGCCGCCGCGTCCAGGGTGCCCTCGGGGGTATACGTGCCCACGTGCAGCTCGTACAGCACGGCGCCCGGCAGCTCCCGCCCCGCCCACTGCGCACGCCACGTGTAGTGCCCGTGCTCCACGACCGCGCTCAGCCCGTCCGGGCCGTCCGGCTGGCGGCGCGAGCGCGGATCGGGCAGCACCGGACCGTCGTCGAGCGCGAACCCGTACCGCGCGCCGTCCCCGGCCTCCGCCTCCCCCGTCCACCAGCCCGCGCGCTCGGGATCGCGCGCCAACGCGTGTGTGCCGCCCTCGCAATGGAGCGTCACTCGGTCTGCCTGCGGTGCCCACACCTCGAACTGCACGGACGGTTCCCCTTCGTCTGTGATGGATCGCCTGCTCACCGTGATGTCCCGCGGTCCCATCGTGCCCGCCCGGACGATCAATCCGCTTTCGAATCCGCCCTTTCCCGGCGGGTGTCGTGGAAGTAACCGCAGACCGGCGCCGATTCCCCGTTTTCTGGACACCCGGGGTTCACTGCCCGACAATCACCAGCGTGACGTCGTCTTTCGAGTTCTCCACGTACCCCGCGCGGCTGTCCGACGCGGAACGCGACAAGGCGCTCCAGGTGCTGCGTGACGGCGTCGCCATGGGCCGGCTCTCACACGACACGTTCGTGCGCCGCATGGAGCTGGCGCTGGCCGCCCGCCGCTCCGACGAACTGGCCGCCCTCGTCGCCGACCTGCCCCGCGAGAATCGTTTCTCCCGCGCGGTCCTCGGCACCGTCGAGGCCGTCTCCGGGTTCACCGTACGGCTGCGCCGGGCCTGGCAGGCCGAGCGGCTGCCCAAACTGCTGCTGCCGCACCCCGCGCACACCCACCCGCTGCGCATCGGCCGCGACCCGGCCAACGGGCTGCGCCTGAACCACGAGACGGTCTCCCGCGTGCACGCCGAACTCCGCCGCCAGGGCGGCCTGTGGGTCCTGCGTGACCTCGGCTCCACCAACGGCACCACCGTCAACGGCCGCCGCGTGATCGGCTCGGTCGTCGTGCGCGAGGGTGACCAGGTCGCCTTCGGCAGGATGGCGTTCCGGCTCGCCACGAGTTGAGCGGCGCAGGCCGGGCGTGTTCGAACCGGCTCACCCGCACGGGCACGTGCCCGACCGATCGGGTGAGCCGGGCTGTGGAAGGCGGCCCCGTGTGCCGATGCATCGGTCATGACGTACATCTCCCGACTGACCGCGGCCGCCGGCGCCCTGCTGGCCTGTGCCGGTCTCCTCGCCGCGGGCCCGGCCCAGGCGGCCCCCCGCACCCCCCTCACCAGGTTTCCGCTCTCCGACAACTGGCTCTACCTCACCGTCGTCCGTGGTGAGACCGCCCAGTCCGGCGACAAGCACGGCACGCTGCTGCTGTGCGACCCGGTGCCCCTGGGGTACGCGCGCGCGGCCGAGGCCTGTGGTGAACTGGCGGCCGTCGACGGCGACATCGCACGCATGCCGCAGAAGAAGGTCTTCTGTCCGATGATCTTCGCCCCCGTGACCGTCCGCGCGAACGGGCAGTGGAACGGACGGCCGGTCGACTACCAGCAGACCTACTCCAGCAAGTGCGTCATGGAAGCGCGGACGGGAGCGGTCTTCGCCACCGACCACTGAGCCCGACCGCCGGGCGGCGCGACACGGCGGCCCGACACGGCGGCGCGACACGGACCGCGCGGAGCCTCACACCGTCCGCTCCCGGGCCTGCTGCGCCGCCACCAGCACCGTTCGGGACTGGTGCTCCACCTGATGCTCCAACGGCACCCAGCGGGCCCGGAACCGCGCCGCGAAGGCATCGCACCAGGCGGCGACCAGCTGTTCCAGCCGCGGCGCCGCCCGGTCGTCCGTCTCCCGCAGCACCCGCAGCAGCATCGCCGCCGCGCGCAGCGGCAGCCGCCGCCCGAACGCGTCCACGCTGCCGACGTACGCCATCGTGTCGCCGGCCGGCGGGGTGTGGGTCCAGTCCTCGGCCAGGCCCGGGATCAGCTCCAGCGCCCAGCGCGACGCCCGCAGCAGCGGACCGTCCGCGCCGTCCAGGCGCGGCAGCGCGTCGCTGAGCACGTGCTCCACCTCCAGCGCATCCCGCAGCAGCCGCTGCGCCAGGCGTCGCATCGCCGCCGCCGGTGCCGGGTGCGGTGCCGGATCGTCCACCAGGTCGCTGGCCCACATCGGCACCTCCACCACGGCCGTCAGACCGCCGTACCGGTGCGCGTGGTACCAGGTGCTGTGCCGTGCGTCGTCCGGCATGCTCGGGTAGGCGGCGCCCGTCTCCGGGCCGGGCATGACATGCACCCCGGGGCCGGAGGCCGGCCAGCCGGCGGCGTCCGAGGCGCCGGTCTCCACCGGGATGTGCAGTTGCGCCGCGGACTTGGCGAACGGCTCGGCGAGCCCCGGCACGTCCCTGGTCAACTGCACCCAGCTGCCGCCCAGATCGGTGCCGTGCAAGGTCACCTGCAGGTAGGGCCGCAGCTCGTCGATCACCCCGGTGAGCGTCCGGGTCTCGGGCGGCAGCCGGTCCGGCGGCAGCACCGACGGCGACCACTCGGGCTGCTCCGCACCCGTCGGCCGGTAGAAGCCGAGGTGGTAGTCGAGCAGGCTGCGCGGCGCCGGCGTCACATGCAGGCTCGCGCCGTCCGGATCCGCGCACAGCAGGAAGTGCCAGGACGTGTCCGCGCGCAACTCCCTCTCGGCCAGGATTCTTTCGGCCAGCACCCGCAGGGTGGAGCCCCCGGTCGGCTCGTTGGCGTGGGCGCCGGCCACCACCAGCACCGCCCGCCGGGCGTGCCCCACCGACAGCAGGTGCAGGGGTCTTCCCGCGCGCGAGACGCCCACCTGCCTGAGCGAGCACAGCCCGGGTTCCTGAGCGGCCAACGCCTGTGCGGAGGCGATCAGTTCGGGAACGCTGGGGTAGCGCAGCTCCGGCAGAAGACTCACCCCCGACTTGTTCCGCCCGGCTTCGCCCTCCAAGTCCCGCACGGGAAGGATGAACTGTCAAGCATGCGGCGGGGGAGGCTACCGGGGGCGCCCGGACACAGGCACGGGGGTGCGGCGCGGGCGGTGCGTGCCGTGCGTTCACTGCTGGTGCAGGCCGCGTCCCGCGAGCGTCAGGAACACCTCACCCACCGCCTCCGACAGCGTCGGGTGCGCGTGCACATGCCGGGCCACGTCCGAGGGCTCGGCGTCCCAGCCGACGATCAGCTGGCTCTCGGCGATCATCTCCGACACGTTCGGGCCGACCAGGTGCACCCCGAGCACCTGGCCGCCGGCCTCGGCGACGACCTTCACCATGCCGCCCTGCCCGTGCACCATCCCCTTGGCCACGGCGGTCAGCGGCATCGTGTTGATCTCGACCACGCGTCCACGCGCGCGTGCCTCGGCCTCGCTCAGCCCCACCGAGGCGGTCTGCGGTGAGGAGTACGTCACCCGGGGCACGGCCGCGTAGTCCACCGGGGCCGACGGCAGCCCCGCCAGCGTCTCGGCGACCAGCAGGCCCTCCGCGAACGAGGCGTGGGCGAGACCGAGCGAGGGCGGCGGCAGCAGGTCGCCGACGACATGGATGCCCGGCACGGCCGTCTCCAGCCGCTTCCAGTCGGCCGGTACGACGAACCCCCGCTCGTCCGTCGTCAGCCCGGCCGCCGCCAGGCCGAGGCCCTCGGTGACCGGCGACCGGCCGACGGCCACCAGCAGCCGCTCCGCCTCCACCGCGCGGATCTCGCCCCGGGCGGTGCGCACACGCGCGCGTACGCCCTTCTCGAGCACCTCCGCGTCCAGCAGCCGCGCGCCCGCCCGCACATCGATCCCGCGCTTCTTCAGGCCACGCGTCAGATGCCGGCTCACATCGGCGTCCTCCAGCGGCACGATCCGGTCCGCGGCCTCGACCAGGGTGACCTCCGCGCCCATGGACCGGTGGAAGGAGGCGTACTCCACGCCGATCGCGCCCCCGCCCAGCACCAGGACGGACGCGGGCAGCCCCGGCGCGAACAACGCGTCGTCACTGGTCACCACACGCCGCCCGTCCGGCACGAGCCCCGGGAGCGTGCGCGGGCGCGAGCCGGTCGCGAGGACGATCCCACGGCGCGCGGTGAAGTCGCGCACGCCCGGCGCGTTCCCGTCCACCGTGACCGCCTCCGCATCCATGAGCACACCCTCCACGCGCACGCCCTCCACACGCACCGTGCGCGTCCCCGTCAGCCGTGCGCTGCCCCGCACCACCCGCACGCCGGCGTGTGCCAGATGCGCCTCGACCCCCTTGTGGTTGCGCGCCACGATGTCGTCCCGCGTGGCCACCAGCGCCGCCCAGTCGACCGAGTCCAGCGTGGCCTTCACGCCCCACCGCTCGCGCGCCTCGGCGATTCCGTCGACCAGTTCGGCGGCGTGCAGCATCGCCTTGCTCGGAATGCAGCCCCGGTGCAGACAGGTTCCGCCGACCTTGTCGCGTTCGACGAGGACGACGTCCAGCCCGAGGGCGGCGGCGCGCAGGGCGGTGCCGTACCCGCCCGTGCCGCCGCCGATGACGAGGACGTCCGCTGTGTTCGTGGCCCGTGTGCTCATGCCCCCACCCTCCGCCCGCCCCTTGCCATGAGTCCAAGGCAATGTTCTTGTAGGAGCCATGCAGGATGCTTATGAGTCTCGGGGGAGGGGGCGGAGTTGAGCCTGCGGCAGATGGAGTACTTCGTGACGGTCGTCCACGAGGCGTCGTTCACCCGCGCGGCGGAGGCCCTGCACGTCACGCAGCCCGCGCTCTCGCACCAGATCAAGGCCCTGGAGAAGTCGGTCGGCGGCGCCCTGCTGGAGCGCATGGCCCGCGGTGTGCGCCTGACCCCCATGGGACGCGCCTTCCTGCCGCACGCCGAACTCGCCGTCCGCAGCGCCGCGCAGGCCCGCCGCGCCGCCCGGGCCACCGCCGGCGCCGAGGGCGGCGAACTGCACGTCGCCACCCTGCACTCCCTCGCCGTGGGCGTCCTGCCCGACGTCTTCGCCCGCTGGCGTACGGCCCACCCCCGGGTGCTGCTGCGGCTGCACGAGTACGCCACCACCGAGGCGCTGGAGGAGGCCGTGCGGCGCGGCACCGCCGACCTCGCCTTCGGCCCGGAGCCCGCCGATCCGCCCGGCACCGTCGTACCGGTCGGCGCGGAGGAAGTGGTCCTGGTGGTCCCGTTCGACGACCGGCTCGCGGGCCGTACGACGGTGACACTGCCCGAACTCGCCGACCGCGCCTGGGTCCGCTGCGCACTGGAACCCGTCGTCCACGGCGAACGTTTCCTCGACTGGGCCTGCGGAAGGGCCGGGTTCACGCCGCGGACCGCGGTGTGGACCGAGCACACCTCGACGGCCGTGCGCATGGCCGCCGCCGGGGTCGGGGTGTGCGCCGTGTCGGCCGACGTCGTGCGCGGGGCCGTGGGGGAGGACTGCGTGATCCTCACCCCCGACCCGGCCTGGAAGCGCCCCCTGGCCGTCTACGCGCGCGTGCCGCCCACCGGCGCCGCCGAGGCCTTCGTGGACCTCCTGCGTACCACCTGGCCCCCCGCGCCCGCACCGCCACCCGCCCGGCACGACAGGACCGAACGGCCGCACGAAGGGGGCGAGGAGAACAAGCCGTCCGAGGGGCGCGAGGAGAGGAAGGCTTCCGCGAAACGCGAGCCGCTCCCCACGCATACCCACTGAGCCCCCTCGGCCGCCCGCGCCCCGGCAGGGGGCCCTCACTCCTCCGCAACCCGCTCCAGCAACCCCACCGGCATCCGGTCGAAAAGATCCGCCACGCGTGCGTGGCCGGTGAATTCCCGCCCTGGAGTGAGGACATCCACCCAGCGCCCGGGGGGCAGCGCCAGCCGGGTCCCCTGCCAGCCGCCCGCCTCCGTGAGCCGGAGCGACAGCCGGGTCACGGCCGTGACCACCTCACCGGAGCGTGCGAAGGCCACACAGTGCCCGGCCGCCGGGCCGTCGACGGCCAGCGGGTCGTACGACGCGGCGGTGCCGAAGGCGTCGGGACGCCGGGCACGCAGCCGGAGCGCCGCCGCCGTCAGCGCGTCCTTCTCGCCGGGCTCCTCGGGCGGGAACGGCACCGGACGCCGGTTGTCCGGGTCCACCAGCGCCCGGTACTCGCCCTCCGTGCCCTGGTAGACGTCCGGCACCCCCGGCATCGTCAGATGGACCAGCGCAGTGCCGAGCACGTTGACCCGGATGTGCGGCTCCAGCGCCTTGCGGAAGGCGGCCACGCGCTCGCCGGGCGGCCCGCACGGTCCGGCGGCGACGAACGCGGCCACCGCCTCCTCGTACGGCGGCTCCTGCTCCGTCCAGCTGGTGTACATCCCCGCCTCGCGCACATGCTTCAGCAGCGCCTGCCGGACCCGCGCCGCCTCGGCGGGCCCCAGCCCGAACACCGTCTGCCAGGCCGCCCAGGCCAGCTGCCCGTCCGGCGCGCCCTCCTCGGGCAGGGTCACCTCGGCCAGCAACTCCGCCCACCGGTCGGGGCATTCGGTCAGCACGGCCAGTGCGGCGCGGACGTCGGCGCTGCGCTTGGTGTCGTGCGTGGAGACCACCGTGCCGGTGGCCGGCCACTCGCGCTGCACGCGCGCGCAGTACGCGTGGAAGTCCTCCGGGGCCACCCCCGGCCGGCCCGGATCGCCGCCCACCTCGGTCGTCGACAACAGCGGCACATAGCGGTAGAAGGCCGTGTCCTCCACCGACTTGGCGCGCAGCGCCGACGCGGTCTGCGCGAACCGGGCGCGGAACTCCACCCGGTCGGCGTGGTCCGGGGCCGAGGCGTCACCGAGCGGCTCGACCAGCAGCCGGCGCACGATGCCGACGGCCTCCGCCTCCTCGGGCACCACGAAGGCGAGCCGGGCCTCCTCGGCGGCCTCCTCGGTGACGACGGCGGCCGCGTCACCGGAGGCGTACGGCCGGTACACCCGCATCCGCACCAGCAGCTCCTCCACCGCCGTGCGCAGCGTCCAGGGCGCCCGGTCGCGCAGGCCGGGATCCGGCGAGGACGCGCACACCCGGGCGGCCACCCGGGTGAGCCGGTCGGCCTCGGTGGCCAGCTCGTGCGTGAGTACCTTGTAGGCGGCCCGCCGTACCGTCGCCTCCCAGTTGCCGCCCCGGTCCGTCTGCGGGGCCGCGAACGCCCGGTACCGGCCCAGCAGTTCGTACGCCCCCGTCCGGTCCGTGAACAGGCCGTCGACCTGGCGCAGGGCGTCGTAACCGGTGGTGCCCGCAACCGGCCAGGAGTCCGGCAGGCGCTCGCCGTCGGCGAGGATCTTCTCCACCACCGTCCAGCGCCCGCCGGTCGCCTCGTGCAGCCGCGCGAGATAGCCGTCGGGGTCGGCGAGCCCGTCGGGATGGTCGATGCGCAGCCCGTCGATCACGCCCTCCCGGAGCAGCTGGAGGATCTTGGCGTGGGTGGCGTCGAACACCTCCGGATCCTCCACCCGCACCCCGATCAGCTCCGAGATGCTGAAGAACCGCCGGTAGTTCAGCTCGGTGCGGGCCAGCCGCCACCACGCCGGGCGGTACCACTGGGCGTCCAGCAGCTCGGGCAGCGGCAGGTCCCCGGTGCCGGCCCGCAGCGGGAAGGCGTGCTCGTGGTAGCGCAGCACGTCGCCGTCGACCACGAGGTGCTCCAGCTGCGAGCCGACCGGACCGCCGAGGACCGGCAGCAGCACCCGCCCGCCCTGCGCCTCCCAGTCGATGTCGAACCAGCGGGCGTACGGCGAGCCGGGCCCCTCGCGCAGCACCTCCCACAGGGCGTGGTTGTGCCGCGGCGCCATGGCCATGTGGTTCGGCACGATGTCGGCGACCAGGCCCAGACCGTGCTCCCGCGCGGTCCGCGACAGCGACCGCAGGCCCTCCTCGCCGCCCAGTTCCTCGCGCACGCGCGCGGGGTCCACCACGTCGTAGCCGTGCGTGGAGCCGGGCACGGCCTCCAGGACGGGGGACAGGTGCAGATGCGAGACGCCGAGCGACGCCAGGTACGGTACGGCCGCCGCGGCGGTGGCGAACGGGAATGCGGGCTGGAGTTGCAGCCGGTAGGTGGACGTGGGCACCTGCGGTCCGGGTTGCGCGGAAGTCATGGAAACCTACGTACCCAGCCCGCCGCCTTTCGTGTCATCGCTTCCCGCACACACCCACGGCCCGGCCGGGCCCGCCCGCCCCCTACGTCGGCCGCTGCAGCACCGTCAGGCTGCGGTCGGGCAGGGTGAGCCGGTCGCCCGCGTCGACCTTCGTCCCGGACCCCGGCGGCACGCCGTCCGGGTGGCCCGTGTCGACGACCACCTGCCACTGCCGGCCGTGGTTGACCGGCACCAGGAAGTCCAGCGGTTCCGGGGAGGCGTTGAACATCAGCAGGAAGGAGTCGTCGGTGATGCGCTCCCCGCGCACTCCGGGCTCGGAGATCGCGCTGCCGTTGAGGAACACCGTCAGCGCGGACGCCCGCGCCGAGTCCCAGTCCCGCTGGGTCATCTCGGCGCCCTCCGGAGTGAACCAGGAGATGTCGGACAGCGCGTCGTGGGTACCCTCCACCGGACGTCCGTGGAAGAACCGGCGCCGGCGGAACACCGGGTGGTCCCGGCGCAGCCACACCATCGCGCGCGTGAACTCCAGCAGGTCGCCCTCCGTGGCCTCCGGCCAGTGCAGCCACGACAGCTCGCTGTCCTGGCAGTAGGCGTTGTTGTTGCCGCGCTGGGTACGGGCGAACTCGTCGCCGTGGCTGATCATCGGCACGCCCTGGGACAGCATCAGCGTGGCGACGAAGTTCCGCATCTGCCGGGCGCGCAGCGCGAGCACCTGCGGGTCGTCGGTCTCGCCCTCCACCCCGCAGTTCCACGAACGGTTGTGGCTCTCGCCGTCCCGGTTGTCCTCGCCGTTGGCGGCGTTGTGCTTCTCGTTGTACGAGACCAGGTCGTGCAGGGTGAAGCCGTCGTGGCAGGTCACGAAGTTGATCGAGGCCAGCGGCCGGCGGCCGTCGTACTGGTACAGGTCCGACGACCCGGTCAGCCTGGACGCGAATTCCGCCAGCGCCCGCGGCTCGCCCCGCCACAGGTCCCGCACCGTGTCCCGGTACTTGCCGTTCCACTCGGTCCACAGCGGCGGGAAGTTGCCCACCTGGTAGCCGCCCTCGCCCACGTCCCAGGGCTCGGCGATCAGCTTCACCTGGGAGACCACCGGGTCCTGCTGCACCAGGTCGAAGAACGACGACAGCCGGTCCACCTCGTGGAACTGCCGGGCGAGGGTCGCCGCGAGGTCGAAGCGGAAGCCGTCGACGTGCATCTCGGTGACCCAGTACCGCAGCGAGTCCATGATCAGCTGGAGCACGTGCGGGGACCGCATGAGCAGCGAGTTCCCGGTGCCCGTGGTGTCCATGTAGTAGCGGGGGTCGTCGGTGAGGCGGTAGTACTGCCGGTTGTCGATGCCCTTGAAGGACAGCGTCGGGCCCAGGTGGTTGCCCTCGGCGGTGTGGTTGTAGACGACGTCCAGGATGACCTCGATGCCGGCCTCGTGCAGCGCCCGGACCGCCGACTTGAACTCCAGCACCTGCTGGCCGCGGTCGCCCCAGGAGGCGTACGCGTTGTGCGGGGCGAAGAAGCCGATGGTGTTGTAGCCCCAGTAGTTGCTCAGGCCCATGTCGGCCAGCCGGTGGTCGTTCACGAACTGGTGAACGGGCATCAGCTCCAGCGCGGTCACGCCGAGCTTGGTCAGGTGTTCGATGAGTGCCGGATGGGCGAGCGCCGCGTAGGTGCCGCGAAGCTCCTCCGGCAGGCCCGGATGGCGCATGGTCAGGCCCTTGACATGCGCCTCGTAGATCACCGTGTGGTGGTACCCGGTGCGCGGCGGCCGGTCGTCGCCCCAGTCGAAGTACGGGTTGATCACGACGGAGGCCATGGTGTGCGGCGCCGAGTCCAGGTCGTTACGGCTGTCCGGCGCGCCGAAGTGGTAGCCGTACACCTCCTCGCCCCACCGGACCGTGCCGCTGATCGCCTTCGCGTAGGGGTCGAGCAGCAGCTTCGCGGAATTGCAGCGCAGCCCGCGCCCGGGGTCATACGGGCCGTGCACCCGGAACCCGTACCGCTGCCCCGGCATCACGCCCGGCACGTACGCGTGCCGCACGAATGCATCGCTCTCGCGCAGCTCCACCGCCGTCTCCGAGCCGTCGTCGTGCAGCAGACACAGCTCTACTCGGTCCGCGGCCTCCGTGAAGACCGCGAAATTGGTTCCGGCGCCGTCATAGGTGGCGCCGAGCGGATACGCCTCTCCAGGCCAGACCTGCATGGCTACGACTCTCCCAGGTGTGCCGCCGCCCCGGGGCGGCGTTGGCCCCCGAGTCTGCCCGAATTGACGGAACCTCCTGTGACTTGCGTCCCTCTTACCCACCGACCAGCGCACACGGCGTCGCTCTTACCCGCTGTGTGCCGAACCAGTGGGGCAACACGTACTCCCGGACGACCACGGGACCAGGGGGACAATGTGCGTGAGACAGTGCACCGCCATCTGGGCAAGTTAGTGGCAGGAGTGGCCCTCGCGGCGGTGGGGACCGCCGCGATGGTCGCGATCACCCTGCCGGGCACGGCGGGGGCGGACACCTCGGCGGGAGCGAGAGGCGGCGGACCGGGTACGGACGCGGTCCGGCCCGGTGTCGTCGAGCAGGCGCCCGCCGAGGGCCGCAAGGGCAGCGGGCGGGACCCGCTGACCGACGACGAGATCCGGCGGGCCGAGCGGATCGCCCTGAACGGGCAGCCGCTGCACACGGGTGAGAACGTCGACGGCGGCCGCGGGCCGCAGCGCCTGAGCGTCGACCTCGCCGAACCCGAGGCCGGCGAGGCGGACGACCCGGCCGCGCCGCGACGGGCCGACATCACCTTCTACGACTACCGCGACGACACGCTCGTCACCAAGACCGTCGACCTGGACACCGGCAAGGTGGAGCGCACCGGCACCCAGCGGGGCGTCCAGCCGCCGCCGAGCCGGGCCGAGAACGCCGAGGCGGCCCGGCTGCTGATCGCCGCACCGCTCGGCGCGGGCCTGAAGGCGGACTACAAGGACGCCACCGGCAGGCAACTCACCTCCCCGGACCAGCTGCTGCTCAGCGGCGGCATCTACCGGGCCGCTCCGGGCGCCCAGCCCGCCGTCCTCGACCAGTGCGGCGTGCACCGGTGCGTCCGGCTGTTCACCAAGGTCAGGAACGGCCCCTGGATCGACACCAGGTCCCTGGTGATCGACCTGAGCGCACGCAAGGTCGCCGCTCTTCACCGCGGCTGACTCACACGTTTCCTCGAACCCGCATGAACCCGTATCTCCTGCAAGGGAGCCATTTCGTCATGCCCATGTACGGAATCCGGCGCGCCCGCAGAGCAGCGGCCGCCGCCGGACTGACCGTGGCCGTGCTCGCCGCCGGCGCGACGACCACCGCCGGACCGGCCGCCGCCCGCCCGGGAACGGTCACCGCCGCGCCCGCGGCCGACTGCAGCGCCGCCTACCGCATCGAACAGAAGCTCTCCACCGGCACGACCTGGCGCATGTGCTGGCACTACGACAGCAAGGCCGGTCTCGTCCTGGAGAAGATCAGCTACCAGCCCAAGGACGAACCCGAGCCGATCAAGGTCCTGAACAGCGCCAGACTGTCCCAGATCCACGTCCCCTACGACGACGGACAGCACGAGTACAAGGACCTGACGGACGAGGGCTTCGCCCAGTCGCTGATGAACCTCTCGCCCGCCGAGTGCCCCGGCGGCACCATCAGGACCGTCAAGGTCCCCGACGCCGTGGACCCGGAACACCCGAACGTCAAGGGCCTGTGCACGACCACCCGTTCCCGCGGTCACGCCTACCGCATGCACGACGACCTCGGCACGGGCAAGGTCTACCAGGCGCAGGGCAAGGACTTCCTCGTCTACACCGTCAACCAGGTCGGCTGGTACGAGTACATCACCGAGTGGCGCTTCCAGGACGACGGCATGATCGCCATGAACGTCGGCGCGACCGGAAGTCTGTCCTGGGACGACTACGACGCCGGTGACGGCCGCGGCTGGCCCATCGGCAAGGGTGCCAAGGCCTATGCCACCAGCCACAGCCACAACGTCTTCTGGCGGCTGGACTTCGGTCTCGACGGCTCGTCCAAGACGAAGGTCGAGCAGTACGACTCGGCCGTCAGCCCCCGCACCGGCGGGCAGGAGGGCCCCACCACCAGGACCACCCGCACCGAGGTCACCAAGGAACTCGCCGGCGACCTGAAGACCTACCGCTGGTGGCGGGTGGTCAGCGCGACGGGCAAGAACAAGGACGGACACGCACGTTCGTACGAGATCGTCCCCGGACCCACCACCAAGTACCCCGGCCGCGGATTCACCAAGCACGACCTCTACGTCACCGAGTACAACCCGTGCGAACTGTTCGCCAGCAACAACCTGACGTGCGGCGGCGGGCACCCCGCATCCGTCGACACATGGGTCGGCGGACAGACCCTCACCCACCCGGTGATCTGGATGAACGTCGGCTTCCACCACATCGCGCGGGACGAGGACCAGCAGCCCATGCCGGTGCACTGGCAGGGCTTCGCCATCGTGCCGCGGGACGTCACGGCTATGAATCCGCTCACTCCGCGTGACCTGGCATGGCAGAACGGCCATTGGGAGCCGCGTAGTTGAGGAAAACAGTTGAGAAACCGACCTGTCCATCCGGCTGCACCGCCGACCCGTCGCGGAGTACCCTTCCTTGATCGTTGAGACTGGGAAAGGCCCGGGGAAGCGGAAGGCGGTGCGCGGGTGGGCTCGGGAGGCCTGGAGCTGCCCCCTGGTGACGAGGGTCACGAGGGGAACTCCACAGACGTCCCGCCCGGCGCGGTGTCCCTGGCCCGGCCGATGGACGCGGGGTCCATCGGGCCGGAGCTGGACTGGGACGCCGACGCCTGGCGCGAGGTGCGCACCCGCGCCCAGCGGGCCGGCCGGGCCTACATCTGGCTCAACCTCGTCGAACAGCGGCTGCGCGCGGTCGTGGCCGCCGTGCTGCGCCCCATCTACGAACCCGTCCACGCGGACGACTGGGTGGTCGCCGCGGCCGGTCCGGCCGGGCAGGAGTGGGTGCAGCGCGCGGTCGCGGTCCGTGAGGTCAGCCGCCGCAAGGGGTACCTGCTCGACCCGGCCGACGACAATGTGCTCAGCTTCCTCACCCTCCCGCAGCTGCGCGAGCTGATGGTGCAGCACTGGCCGTGCTTCGAGCCGTACTTCGACGAGCGCCGCGACCTCGAACTCGCCCTGGACGAGCTGGAGGTCACCCGCAACGTCGTCTCCCGCAACCGGGCGCTGTCGGAGGCGGTCCTGAGCCAGGCCGAGCGCGCCTCGGCCCGGCTGCTGGAGGTGCTCGGCGCCGGCGGTGACGTGCCCTCCGCGCGCCGGCTGCCCGTGGACGCGGTCGAGGACCTGGTCGGCGACCGGTACGCCGACGTCGTCGCCGTCCATCCGGACCGGGTGCGGCTCATGCGTCAGTTCCCGGCCGAGGACATCTTCGGCGCCGCCCGCCGCCTCGACGCCATCGGCATCGGTCTCAACCTGCTGGTGCAGAACTTCTCCGGGCGCCGTCTGGTCCGGCTCGCCGAGTCCGGCTGCCGGGTACGGCTGCTCTTCATCAACCCCGCCTCCAGCTCGGTCAAGCGCCGCGAGCGCGAACTCGGGATGAAACGGGGCGAACTGAGCCGGTCCGTCGAGATGAACATCCTGCACATGCGCCGGGTCCGCTCCCGGCTGCGCGACCCGGGCGCCTTCGAGATCCAGGTCTACGACGAGACCCCGCGCTTCACCGCCTACCTGGTGGACGGCGACGGCGCCGACGGCATCGCCGTGGTGCAGTCCTATCTGCGCGGGGCGCGCGGGATGGAGTCGCCGGTGCTGGTGCTGCGCAACGGCAGCAAGCTGGTCAGGTCGGACGAGGTGGGCGAAGCCGGGCTGTTCCCGACATACCGCGAGGAATTCGAGCTGGCGTGGGCGGATTCGCGCCCGGTGTCCTGAACTGTTCGTGAGGGCAAGCGGAACGCGATCGTCGGATTGTCAGTGCCGCATGCGATGGTGGAGGCCACTGGGGGAAAGCACCACCAAGAAGGGGGGCCGCACATGGGCTGGCACCGGGAGCTGCTGATCGGCTTCGACCTGGAGACGACCGGGACCGATCCGCGCGAGGCGCGCATCGTCACCGGCGCCGTGATCGAGGTCAGGGCCGGTGAGCCCATGGGCCGCAAGGAGTGGCTGGCCGATCCGGGCGTGGAGATCCCGGCGGACGCGGTGGCGGTGCACGGCATCAGCAACGAGCGGGCGACGACCGAAGGCCACCCGGCCGACCGGGTGGTCGACTCCATCGCCGACGTCCTGGTGGGGTACTGGAAGACGGGCGTCCCGGTCGTCGCCTACAACGCCGCGTTCGACCTCACCCTGCTCTCCGCCGAACTGCGCCGCCACGACCTGCCGTCCCTCGCCGACCGCCTGGGCGGCGCCCCGCCCGCGCCGGTCATCGACCCCTACACCATCGACCGCTGGGTCGACCGCTACCGCCGCGGCAAGCGCAACCTGGAAGCGGTCTGCGCCGAGTACGGCATAACCCTCGACGCGGCCCACACGGCCCCGGCCGACGCCCTCGCCGCAGCGCGCCTCGCCTCCGCGATAGCCGACCGCCACCCGAAAATCGCGTCCCTGAGCCTGGCTGACCTGCACGAACGCCAGATCGAGTGGTATGCGGCGTGGGCGGCGGACTTCCAGGCGTTCCTGCGGCGCAAGGGAGACGCGGACACGGTGGTCGACGGCATGTGGCCCCTACGGGAGCTGACCGAGAACCAGCCCGCGTAGGTTCCATGGGCCGACTTCGCCTGCGGGCCGCTGGGGGCCGATCGCGCAGTTCCCCGCGCCCCTAGGGGGGTCAGAACGGGTACCAACGGACCGTCTCGTCCCCGTCCCGCAACGACCCCACCCGCCGCCGGAACTCGGCCAGCGCCTTCGGGTTGCTCGGCGCGTGCTGTGCAACCCAGGCACAGCTGGCCGTCTCCCGAGCCCCGCGCAGCACACCGCACCCCTCCCACTCCCGCACATCCCACCCGTACGCCTCTGCAAAGGAGTCGTACGCCTCCGCGGACATCCCGTACCGGTCGCGGGAGAGGGCCATGACCACCAGGTCGTGCTCGCGCAGGTCGGCGGAGAAGGTCTCCAGATCGACCAGCACCGGTCCGTCGGGCCCGATGTGGACATTGCGGGGCAGCGCGTCCCCATGGATCGGCCCCGGCGGCAGATGCGGCGTCAGCGCGGCCGCGGCCGCCGCGAACCCGTCCCGGCGCGCCCGGAGATAGGCCGCGTCCGCCGGATCGATCGCGTCACCCGCGAGCCGCAGCCAGCGCTCCACACCGCTCAGCAACGCGCGGGGCGGCAATGCGAAGGGAGGAGAGTCAAGTGCGTGCACCAGCCGCAGCAACCGCGCCAGGTCCCCCGGCTCGGCGGGCCGTACCGGATCCGGCAGCCGGTGCCACACCGTCACCGGGTGCCCGTCCACCAGCCGCGGCTTCGGCTCCGCCGCCCGTACCGCCGGCACGCCCGCCCCGGCCAGCCAGCCGGCGATGTCCAGCTCCCGCTGGGCCCGCTCCAGCAGCTCGGCGTCGCGGCCCACCTTCACCACCAGGTCACCGGCGACGAACACCGCGTTCTCACCGAGGGCGAGGAGAGCTGCGTCCCGGACCGGGCCCGGCAGCACGTCCGCCGCGGCCAGTACGTCCCGTGCCCGTGCCTCGTCCATCGTGCCTCCGTGCCGCGCGGTCTTCCGGTCTTCCGGTCGGATCTCTCCGGCCAGTCTCGCATTCGTACAGGTCGGGCCGTGTGCGCGGGCCCTTGACGAGGTATCGGGCCTTCACGACCATGAACACGTCAATCGGAGCGGGCAAAGGGGCTGAATCCGTGGCATCAGTGGCCGAAATCCGAAGGCAGGACCGCCCGGCCGGCCACCATGCCACCGGGCAGGGCGCCTGGTTCCTCGTCCTGCCCGCCCTGATCCCGATCCTCCTGTTCAGCGTGGGCCCGCTGCTCTACGGCACCCTGCTGGCGTTCACCGACGCCCAGTCGGGCCGCACCCAGGCCACCCGGTGGATCGGCACCCTGAACTTCCGGGACCTGCTGCACGACACGCTGTTCTGGGAGTCGTTCCGGATCGGCCTGGTCTGGGCGGCCGGCGTGACCGTGCCCCAGTTCCTGCTGGCCCTCGGCCTCGCTCTGCTGCTCAAGGAGGACTTACGGCTGCGCCGGCTGGCCCGCGCCCTCGCGATCGTGCCCTGGGCGATGCCCGAGGTCGTCGTCGGCATCATGTGGCGGCTGGTCTACAACCCGGACGCGGGCATCCTCAACGAGACCCTGCGCGCCCTCGGCCTCGGCGGCGGCCGCGACTGGCTGGGCGGACTGGCCACCGCCCTGCCCGCGGTGATCGTCGTCGGCGTCTGGGCCGGCCTGCCGCAGACCACGGTCGCCCTGCTCGCCGGACTGCAGAACGTTCCGCGCGAACTCCACGAGGCCGCCGCGGTCGACGGCGCCGGCGCCTGGCGCCGCTTCCGCGCCGTCACCTGGCCCGCACTCAGACCGGTGGCCCTCGCCATCACCGCGCTCAACCTGATCTGGAACCTCAACTCCTTCGCCCTGGTCTACGTCCTCACCAGCGGCGGCCCCGGCGGAAAGACCCGGCTGCCCTCCCTCTTCGCCTACGAAGAGGCCTTCCGCTACGGCCAGTTCGGCTACGCGGCGGCCATGGGATGCGTGCTCGTCGCCGTCGTCTCGGTCCTGCTCGCGGTGTTCCTGGCCGGCCGGCTGCGCGGAGGTGCGGACGCATGAGGACCCGTCGCGCGGCACGCGCCGGACAGTACGCCGCCCTACTCGGCTATCTGCTCTTCCTGGCCTTCCCGCTCCTGTGGCTGCTCTCCACCGCCCTGAAGTCGCCACGCGAGCTGGGCAGTCTGCACCCGGCATGGATCCCGCGCCGTCCCACCCTGGCCAACGTCCGGCAGGCCTTCCAGGAGCAGCCGCTCGCGCACGCCGCCCTCAACTCCCTGCTGGTGGCGCTCGCGACCGCCGTCGTCGCCGTTCTGCTCGCCACCCCGACGGCCTACGTCATGGCCCGGCGCCGCACCCGCCTGGCCCGGGCCGCCACCGGATGGGTGGTGGTCAGCCAGGCCTTCCCCTTCGTGCTGGTGATCATCCCGCTGTTCCTGGTGCTGAAGAACCTGCGGCTGATCGACTCCCTGGCCGGGCTGGTGGCGGTGTACACCGTGTGGGCGCTGCCGTTCGCGCTGTGGATGCTCGCCGGGCATGTGCGGGCGGTGCCCGCGGAGTTGGAGGAGGCGGCGGCCGTCGACGGCGCCGGGCGAGTGCGCACCCTCGTGTCGGTCACGGCGCCGCTGCTCGCGCCGGGCATCGCGGCGACGGCGCTGTTCGCGTTCGTCACCGCGTGGAACGAGTTCTTCTTCGCACTCGTGCTGCTCAAGAGTCCCGGGAAGCAGACCCTGCCGGTGGTCCTCACCCATTTCATCGGCGCGGAGGGCGTGGCCGACCTCGGCCCGCTGGCCGCGGCCGCGTTCCTCGCCACGCTCCCTTCCCTGGCCGTCTTCGCCCTGGTCCAGCGGCGGATCACGACCGGACTGCTCGCCGGGGCGGTGAAGAGCTGATGAAAGCCCGCATGACCATGGCACTCCTCGCCGTCCTGCTGCTGCTCGCGGGCTGCTCGTCGCCGGGCCACCGCGACGGCGGCCCGATCACCCTGCGCTTCCAGTCCCTCGCCTGGCAGCAGGAATCCGTCGCCGCCAACAAGGCCCTGGTGAAGGAGTGGAACGCGACGCATCCCGACGTCAAGGTCGAGTACATCCAGGGAAGTTGGGACAGTGTCCATGACCAGCTGCTCACCTCCTTCGAGGGCGGCGAGGCCCCGGACGTCATCCACGACGCCTCCGACGACCTGGCCGACTTCGCCTACGGCGGTTACCTCGCCGACCTGACCGACCTGTTGCCGAAGCGCCTCAAGTCCGATATACCGCCGACCAGTTGGGGCACCGCCACCTTCGGGCACGGCATCTACGGCGTGCCGTTCCTCCAGGAACCCCGGGTGCTGATCGCCAACGCCACCTGGCTGCGCGCGGCGAGGGTGCGCATCCCGACGCCCGAACACCCCTGGACCTGGGACGAGTTCCGAGTGGTGACGAAGAAGCTCGGCGGACCCGGCAGGTACGGCGTGGCCTGGCCGTTGAAGGAGCCCGTCTCCGCCACGCTCAACCTCTCCCTGTCGGCGGGCGGCCGGCTGTTCCACCGGGGTAGCGACGGCAAGGTGACCGTGCGCTTCGCCCCCGGCGACGCGGTCGTACCGAGCACGGTCCACGACCAGGTCGCCGTCGACCACAGCGCTCCCGCCGCCACGCTCGGCAGCGGCGGCTCGGACACGCTGCCCGGCTTCTTCGGCGGCCGCTACGCGATGGTCCCGCTGGGCTTCTCCTACCGCCAGCAGATCGTGCAGCAGGCGCCGAAGGGCTTTCGCTGGCAGGTGCTGCCCGCCCCGGCCGGCGCCGCCGGGCTCGCCCAGGGGGTCAGCCCGCAGACCCTGTCCGTCTCCGCCGACTGCCCTCACAAGAAGGAGGCCGCCGCGTTCATCGACTTCCTGCTGCGCCCGGAGAACATGGTGCGCCTCGCGCTGGGCGACTGGATGCTGCCCACCGGCACCCAGGCCCTGAAGGACCCCGCCCTGCACACCGCGAAGTACGGCTGGGCGACCGGCACGGCCCTGGCGGACCGCCTGCGCCCGGCGCCCGCCCAGTCCGTCCGCGGCTACCCCGAGTGGAAGGACAAGGTGGCCACCCCGGCCTTCCAGGAGTACTACAGCGGCGCGATCGGCCTCACCGAGCTGCGCAGACGCCTGGAGCGGGACGGCAACCTGGTCCTGGCGCGCTATCAGCGCTGAGCGGGGCCGCAGGGGTACGCACCGGGTTCGCTCCAGCCCCGGATGCGGCGCCTGAAGCACGCCCGGCGGAAAACACTTTGAACGAGACGTCTCGTCTCGCCTATCCTCGCCGTCATGACTGCTTCCACCGCTCCCGCCCATATCGCCATGTTCTCCATCGCCGCGCACGGCCATGTGAACCCCAGCCTGGAGGTGATCCGAGAACTCGTCGCCCGGGGCCACCGGGTCACCTACGCCATCCCGCCGCAGTTCGCCGAGAAGGTGGCCGTCACCGGGGCCCGGCCCGTGCCGTACAGCTCGACGCTGCCCGGTCCCGACGCCGACCCGGAAGCCTGGGGGACCACGCTGCTGGACAACGTGGAGCCGTTCCTGGCGGACGCGATCCAGGCGCTCCCGCAGCTCGCGGAGGCCTACGCGGATGACGTGCCCGACCTCGTGCTGCACGACATCGCCTCCTATCCGGCCCGCGTCCTCGCCCACCGCTGGGGCGTCCCGGCGGTCTCCCTCTCACCGAACCTGGTCGCCTGGGAGGGCTACGAGAAGGAGGTGCTCGAACCGATGTGGGCCGAGCCGAGGAAGACCCCGCGCGGGCAGGCGTACTACGCCCGGTTCGAGGCCTGGCTGGCCGAGAACGGGATCACCGAGCACCCGGACTCCTTCATCGGCCCGTCGCGCTCCATCGTCCTCATCCCGAAGGCCCTCCAGCCGCACGCCGACCGGGTCGACCAACGCGTGCACACCTTCGTCGGCGCCTGCCAGGGCGACCGCGCCGACCAGGGCGACTGGGGGCGGCCCGGCGGCCCGGAGAAGGTCGTACTGGTGTCCCTGGGCTCGGCCTTCACCAAGCAGCCCGCCTTCTACCGCGAGTGCGTCCGTGCCTTCGGCGACCTGCCCGGCTGGCACCTCGTCCTCCAGATCGGCAGGCATGTGGACCCCGCCGAGCTGGGCGAGGTACCCGGCAACGTCGAAGTGCACAACTGGATACCGCAGCTGGCGGTCCTCCGGCAGGCCGATCTGTTCGTCACGCACGCGGGCGCCGGCGGCAGCCAGGAGGGGCTCGCCACCGCGACCCCGATGATCGCCGTTCCCCAGGCCGTCGACCAGTTCGGCAACGCCGACGTGCTCCAGGCCCTCGGCGTCGCCCGCCGGCTGGACACCGAGGAGGCCACCGCCGAGCGCCTCCGCGAGGCCGCGCTCGCCCTGGTGGACGACCCCGAGGTGGCCCGTCGCCTGAAGGACGTCCAGGCGGAGATGGCGAAGGAGGGCGGCGCGCGTCGGGCGGCGGACCTCATCGAGGCGGAACTGCCGTCGAGGAGCGCCCCGTAAGGGGCGCGGGGAACCGCGCGAACAGCCCCCACACCCCCGCACCCGCGCACGGTCTCCACCGCCCCGCCGGGTGGGCGCCCGTCCGGACCCCGGAATCAGACCGGCAACCGTTCCCCCTCCTCCCGCACCGGCCGGGAGGAGGCCGCCTCCGGCGCCTCGTCATGCGTGAGGTCGGGCAAGCGGTGCAGCCACTTCGGCAGGTACCAGTTGCGCTCGCCGAGCAGCGCCATCACGGCCGGCAGCAGCACACCGCGGATGATCGTCGCGTCGATGAGGACCGCCGCGGCCAGGCCCACACCCATCTGCTTCATGGACTGCATCGACAGCGTGCCGAAGATCGCGAACACGGCGACCATGATGACCGCGGCGCTGGTGACGACGCCGGCCGTGGTGACCACGCCGTGCCGGATCGCGTCCTTCGTCGTCCGGCCGTTCATGCGGGCCTCACGGATCCGGGACACCACGAACACGTGGTAGTCCATCGACAGCCCGAACAGGATCACGAAGAGGAACAGCGGCAGCCAGGTCACGATCGCGCCGACCCCCTCCGCGCCGACCAGCGACGCACCCCAGCCGTGCTGGAACACGGCGACGAGGATGCCGTACGCGGCGCCCACCGACAGCAGGTTGAGCACGATCGACGTGATCGCGACGGTCAGCGAGCGGAACGACAGCAGCATCAGCAGGAAGGCGAAGACGACCACGAACGCGAAGACCGGGACGACGGAGCCGAGCAACTGGTCGTTGAAGTCGTGGTTGCCGGCCACCTGCCCGGTGATCGCCGCCTGGACGCCGTCCACCTTGCCGAGGGTCGCGGGCCGGACCTCGTCGCGCAGCTTGTCCAGGCTCTTGACCGCCTGGTCCATGTCGGAGCCGCCGACCAGCGGCACGGAGACCAGGGCGACGTTCTGCGCGTCGTGCAGCCGGATGTCGACCGGGCCGCGCGAGGCGCCCGAGGAGATCGCCCGCTGCTTGAAGTCGGCCAGTGCCTGCCGTACTTCGGGGGCGTTGATGTCCTTGGCCTTGACGACGACCTGGGCCGGCTCGCTGCCGCCCGGGAAGGCGTCGTTGATCCGGTTGTACGTCTGCACGATCGGCAGCGACTTGCCGAACTCCTGGTCCAGGGTGAGCTGCTGGGTCTTCATGCCGAGCGCGGGCGCCGTGACCGCCAGCAGCGCGCCGGCCGCCACGACGACGGAGATCAGCGGCCGCGCCAGCACCACCCGCAGCACGGCCGTCCAGAACCGGCTGCCCTCGTCCGCGGCCCGCTTCCCACGCCTGCGGCTCAGGAACGGGATCCGCCCCTTCTCGACGCGCTCACCGAGCAGCGACAGCAGCGCCGGGAGCACCGTCACCGAGCCGACCATGGCGACCGCGACCACCATCAGCGAGGCCAGACCCATCGCCTCGAACTCGGCGAGCCCGGTGAAGAGCATGCCCGCCATCGCCACGCACACCGTGACCCCGGAGACGATGATCGCCCGGCCACTGGTGGCGGCGGCGATCCTGAGGGCGGTGCCCGCGTCCCGTCCGGCCTGCCGCTCCTCGCGCTCACGGCGCAGATAGAACAGGCAGTAGTCGACGCCGACGGCCATACCGACCAGCAGCATCACGGAGTTGGCGGTGTCGCTCATCGGCTGCAGATGGCTGACGATGCCCATCAGACCCATCGTCGCCATGATCGCGGTGATCGCGAGGGCCACCGGCAGCAGCGCCGCCACCAGCGCCCCGAAGGCGATCAGCAGGATGCCGAGTGCCACCGGCACCGCCGAGTACTCGGCCTGCTTGAAGTCGTCCCCGAAGGCGTCCTTGTACTGCTTCTGCATGCTGGCGCCGCCGATCTCCTCGATCCGCAGGCCGCCATGCGCCTTCTGCACCCTGGCGACGGCGTTCAGCACCGGCTCGATCCGCTCGACGGCCGTCTTGGCGTCGCCGCGCATGTCGAACTGCACCAGCGCGCTGCGGCCGTCGCGGGAGATGGTGTGCGTGTCGTACGGCGAGGTCACGGACGTGACCTTGCCGGTGCCCTGCACGGCCTTCACCACGTCGGCGACGGCGGCCCGGAACTCGGTCCCGGTCGCCGTCACACCGGCGTTCCTGGACTGGATCAGGACGGTCTCGCCGGCCGGTTGCTTGATCCCCGCGTCGTCGATGATCTGCGCGGCGGTGTGTGTCTCGCCCTTGAGCTGGTTGCCCTCGTCCACGTCGACCCGGCCCGCCGCCGAGCCGAGCCCCATCGCCAGCACGACGAACAGCACCCATATGCCGACGGCCGCCCAGCGGTGCCGGGCGCTCCAGCCGCCGGCGCGGGCGGCCAGCCCCCGCACCCGAACGTCCCTGTTCCCCATCCCGGGTCTTCCCCCTCGTGTCCGGTGCCGGCCCCCTGCCGCCACCTCTGCGTTTGCTCCGCATCGACCGTATGAGCCGGATAAACGCGTCTCGTCGTACTGCCCGGCGAACTCGGCGGCCCGCCCGTCACCACTGGGGAGGACAACGGCCCCTTACATCTATCCGCCCGTCTCGGGGATGCTTCTCGGGGTCCTCGCCGCAGGTGAGGACATGGGTTGTCCGTTCTGCCACCGGCGCGGCGGTTTGTGATTACAAAGCTTTGTTGAACAAGTCACAGGTGCGTGTAGAGGTTGATCCGGTGCCCGCCCATCGGCGAGAGTTTCGCGCAGTCCCGCCTGCGCGGGCCCGGCCGTCGTGCCCACCCCCACGGGGCACGACGGCCGTTCTAGGCTTGCCGGATGACGACCTATGCGGCGCTGTTGCGCGGAATCAACGTCGGCGGCAGCAAGAAGTTGCCCATGGCCGACCTCCGCACGCTGCTGACCGGCCTCGGCCACACCGGCGTACGGACGTATCTGCAGAGCGGCCAGGCCGTCTTCACCGCCGGCCATGGTGACGAGGAGTCGCTGGCGGCGGAGTTGAGCCGGGCGATCGTGGAGCGCTTCGGCTTCCCGGTCGACGTACTCGTGCGCGACCACGCCTATCTGAAGGCGGTCGTCGAGGCCTGCCCGTTCCCGGCCGCCGACCTGGAAGCCAAGCAGCTGCACGTCACGTACTTCTCCGCGCCCGTCACCCCGGACCGCTTCGCGGGCATCGACCAGGCCGCCCATCTCCCCGAGGAGTTCCGGCTCGGCGACCGCTGCCTGTATCTGTACGCCCCCGAGGGCCTCGGCCGCTCCAAGCTCGCCGAGGTGCTGTCCCGCCGCCCCCTGACCAAGGGTCTGATCGCCACGAGCCGGAACTGGAACACGGTGGTCAAACTGGTCGAGCTGACGGTTCCGGGAGCGTGACGGACCGCCGCCCGAGGAAGGTCGTGTGCGCGATGACCTCACGGGGTACGGCGAGCCTCGGGTCCGTGTGCAGACGGCGCTGCCCCTCGGCGGTGCCGGCGGCGGCCACCGTGTCCAGCAGCGCGAGGTCGTCCGGGGTGAGGGGGTGCTGCGCATCCCAGCGCCCCCAGCAGTCCCAGGGGAGCGTCTCGGTGCCGGACACACAGGCCAGGTCGAGCACGACGCTATGGGCCACCATCCGCAGTCCCCGCAGCTCCGGTACGCCCCAGACGCCGAAGGTGTCCGGATCCGCCTCCCCGGCCCGACAGGCCCGCCACGCCTGCCCGGCGACGATGAACTGGTCCCGGGGCACGTCCAGGGTGTCGAACGGCACGCCGTAGCGTCCGTCGTGGACCTGCGGGTCGGCCAACCGCCAGGCGTCATCGGGAAGTTGGTACTCGGTCACCCAGTGGTCGTCGTGGAAGCCCGCGACGAAGTAGGCGGCGTAGCCACCCCGGATGCGGGCCGGGGTGCCGGTGGCCCGCAGCAGCGAGCACAGCAGCAGCGCGCAGTCCCGGCAGGTGCCCACGAACCTCTCCTGGTACGGTCGTTCCTCGGTGAGCGGCCGATCGGCGCGCTCGCGCAGGACGCGCAGGATCTCCGTGACGTACCGGGACTCGGCGTCGTGGTGCAGCCGTTCCTCGGGGATGGCGTACCCGAAGCGCTCGCCTTCCAGCCGGTGCAGGATCAGCCCGCGCACCAGCCCGGTGAGCCGGCGCGGATCGCGGGGCAGGGCGGCGACGTCCAGGTCGCCCGGGTCGCTGTACGGGGTCTGTCGCAGATAGAAGTCGTCCATGCCCCGCACGCTTCGCCTTGCCCCAGGGGCAAGGTCAAGCACCCCCGGATCAGCCGTGCTCGACGCGGCCGACTGCTCCGGCGACTCGCCATCCGGTTGATCTTCCGGCCCGATTGGCGTTTCGTGGGCCCCGGCAGCGTGCACGAGCCGCGCGTGCCAGTGCGCGCGGGAAGAGCGGCAAGGGACGGGGAACGGTGGGGGACTTCACGGAGGACGCCGAGCGGCGGCTCGCTGCGCGGTTCGAGGCGGACCGGGCGCATCTCACGGCCGTGGCCCACCGGCTGCTCGGCTCGGCCGCCGAAGCCGACGACGCCCTGCAGGAGGCCTGGCTGCGGGCCCGGGAGGCCGACCTCGGCGCGGTACGGAACCCGACCGGCTGGCTGACCACCGTGGTGACCCGGGTCTGCCTCAACATGCTGCGCTCCCGCCGCAACCGGCGCGAGGAGTTCCTCGACGCCCACGACCACACCCAGGACCCCGTCCGTGACCGCCCCCGCGGCACGCCGTTGCCCTCACCCGAGGCCGGTGACCCCGCCCGGGAGGCGCTGCTGGCCGACGAGGTCGGGGTCGCGCTGCTGGTCGTCCTCGACACCCTGGGCCCGGCCGAGCGGGTCGCCTTCGTGCTGCACGACATGTTCGCGGTGCCCTTCGAGGAGATCGCCCCGCTGATCGAGAAGACCCCGGCCGCCACCCGGCAGCTGGCCAGCCGGGCCCGCCGCCGCGTCCAGGGCCGGCCGCCCGCGCCCGGCGCCGACGCCGTACGCCGGCGCCGCGCCGTCGAGGCGTTCCTGGCCGCCACCCGGGGCGGCGACTTCACGGCGCTGGTCGCCCTGCTCGACCCGGACGTGGTGCTGCACGCCGACGCGCTGGTCGTACCCACGCCCGAACCGATCACGGTACGGGGCGCCGAGCCCGTCGCCCAGGGTGCGATGGCGGCCATGGCCCGCGCCCGGTTCACCGGACTCGCCCTGCTGGACGGCCAGTTCGGCCTGGTCATGGCGCCACAGGGGCGGCCGCGCCTGGTCCTCGTCTTCGCCTTCGGCACGGACGCCCGGATCACCCGCATCGACGTCGTGGCGGAACCGGAACGCCTGCGTGGGACGGAGATCGCGGTCGTGGACCGGGGGCAGGCGGGGCCCGGAGGTCCCACAGAATTGGACCAATGAATCGGCGGCGAATTGGGCCGGGATATCGAACCAGTGGCCGACTAGCCTCGCCGTCATGACGCACCGCGACACCGACGCCACCCGCGACACCGAGCCCGCCGCCCAGCCCGCCCCGACCCGGGTCGACTTCTTCTTCGACCCGGCCTGCCCCTTCGCCTGGATCACCTCCCGCTGGATGCTGGAGGTCGAGCGCTTGCGCCCGCTCGACCTCCGGTTCCGGGCGATGAGCCTGTACCTGCACAACGTGGGCAACGAACTCCCCGACTGGTACCGGGACTTGGTGGACCGCTCGATCGGCCCGGTGCGCGTCGCCGTGGCCGCCGCCGAACGGCACGGCGAGAAGGTCTTGCGCGACCTGTACACCGCGTTCGGCACCCGGATCCACGAACGCGGGATCAAGGACTTCGACCAGGTGGTCACGGAGTCGCTGGCCGAACTCGGACTGCCCGCCGAGCTGTCGGCCGCCGCCCACGACCCGTCGTACAACGACGCGGTGCGCCGCAGCCACGAGGCCGGCGCCGAGCCGGAGTCGGGCGGCTATGTGGGCACGCCGACCATCCACGTCGACGGCACGGTGTGGTTCGGACCCGTGCTGCGCGCGATTCCGCGTGGCGCGGAGGCGGCCGAACTCTTCGACAGCTTCCGGGTACTGGCCCGCCACCCCGACCTCTTCGAACTCAAGCGCACCCGCACCGGCGCCCTCCGTTTCGACTGACCGGGAGGACCGGGCAGCAGCGTGGCCGATAAACGCCCCTAGCGCATGCCAAGTTCTCCGATCGTGTGACGCGCGGGCCGTGAGCGGCGCAGAACGAAATGCCGCCGCGGTCCGACGTCGCAGGGGAGCGCCGGACCCGGCGGCGGCCCCTTACCACGCGCCCGCCCCCCAAGGGATCCGCTCGGCGAACCTCGCGACAAACTCACCCGGCCGTCCCTAGGGTGAAGCGCGCAGACGGCCTGAGGGGGACGGATGAGCGTGACGGGCACACCATTACGGGTGCTGCCGCATTACTGCGGAGACAGAGCGGCCGGGCGGCGCCCCAGCGCCTCGGTGCACCCCGGGCACGGAACCGCCCGGCGCGGCGGCCGGGCGCTCACCGCAGACCGGCCGAAGGCCTCCGTGCCGGGTCTGGGCCCCGACATCGTGGTCCCGGCCCGGCACACGCGCGTGGACCGCCACCGCGCGGCCCCCGACCACCGGCTCTTCCGACTCGAAGCGGCCGTACCCCTCTCGTTCCCCCGCGCCCTCCGGGGCCTGGTCAACGGACAGCGTTCACCCGGATGGGTGGCGATTTTCGGCCCACTCGGCGCCCTCGCGGCCGGCCCCGGACGCACCCCCGAACCGTCCCACGTCGACAAGGCAGCCTGCGCCGGGCCGTTCGTCGTCGGCGGCGCCCAGAGCACACAGGCTGTCCCGCCGACCCACCCGTCTCGACATCGGTAACGTCGGCGGTCCCGGCAACTTCGGCAGTCAGGGCCTGGTCGCCATGGACGGGCCGGGGCCCCGGGATCCGGGCCGCCGCCCGCGCCGCAGCCGCAGCCAACCCCCCACCCGCGCAGGCTCCTTCGGACCACTAGCCAGGACAGGACATGAGCACCTACAACTTCGGAAACGTCAACGGCCCCGTCGGCTACGGCGATTACGGCCGCATCGACACCAGGTTCGGCACACCGGACCTCGAGACCCTCATGGCCCTCGCCGAGCGGCTCACCGAGGCGCTGCGGACCGAGTACCCGGGGCTCGCCGGGCAGGGGGAGTCCATCGAGGCCGAGTTGGCGCTGTCGGCCGAGGACGGCCTGCCGCCCAACCGGGGCCGGATCCGCACCGCGCTGGAGAACGTCGCCATCGCGGCGGGGGCCGGCACCGCCAGCCTCACCTTCACTCGGCATCTCCTGCACGGGCTCGGCCTGTGACCGGCCGGTCCGGGACGCCGGGCGGACCCCGGCCCGCCGGTGCGGGCCGCAGCGGTTAGGCCCTGTCGTCTGGATCATCCCGGCGTCGCGGGGTCGGGTCGGTTGGAAGGCGCCGTGACCTACAGCCCGGCCTGATCCAAACGACAGGGCCTAGGCGCCCAGGGCCGTCAGGGCCGGCCGGCGCGCCGTGTCGTAGCGTTCCAGCAGCAGCCGCGCCACCTCGGGCGCCGCACCCAGCACGTCCGCCAGTACGTCCGCCCCGGCCGCGCCCCGCGCGATACGGTCCGGCAGGAAGCCGGGGGCCAGGACGTACGGCGCGACGGCGACCCGCTCGCAGCCGAGGGCGCGTAGCTCGGCCACTGCGTCCTCGGTGCGGGGCAGAGATGCGGAGGCGAACGCAGGCCGCACGGCGCACCAACCGGTGTGCCACCACTCCCGCGCGATATCGGCGATCACTGCGATCGCCTCCGGGTCTGAGGACCCCGCCGAGGCCAGCACGACCCCGGTCGAGGACTTGTCGGCGGGGCTCAGCCCCGCCTCGTACAGCCGCCGTTCCAGCGCGGACAGCAGCAGCGGGGACGGGCCGAGCACATCCGCCTGCCGGATCCGCAGCCGCGCCGGCGCCTCCCGCAGCACGGCGGGAATGTCGGCCTTGGCGTGGAAGGCGCGGGTCAGCAGCAGCGGCAGGGCGACGACGTCCCCTACGCCCTCCGCCGCGAGCGACTCCAACACCCCGTGCACGGACGGGACGTTGAAGTCCAGGAAACCGGTCTCCACACGCAGCCCCGGCCGCAGCGACCGTACCCGCTCCACGAGGGCGTGCACGGTCGCCGCGTGCCGCGGATCGCGGCTGCCGTGGGCGATGACGAGCAGGACCGGGGCGCGCATGTCAGCTCTTCACCAGCAGACCGCGGCTGCGCAGCACCCACCGCTCCAGCGGGCTGAAGATCAGCAGGTCGATGGCGATACCGACGAACAGGATCAGGAAGATCGCCTCGAACACCATCGACATGGAGCTGGCGTTGCGGCCGTTCTCCAGCAGCGCGCCCAGACCGATGCCCAGGTCGGGGGAGGAGGCGATGATCTCCGCGGCCATCAGCGAACGCCAGGAGAACGCCCAGCCCTGCTTGAGCCCGGCCAGATAGCCCGGCAGCGCGGCCGGCAGCACGATGTGCCAGGCGCCCCGCAGCCCGGTCGCGCCCATCGTGCGGCCCGCCCGCAGGAACAGCGGCGGCACCTGGTCGATGCCCGACACCAGGCCGTTGGCGATGGACGGCACCGCACCGAGCAGGATCACCGCGTACATCATCGAGTTGTTCAGGCCCAGCCAGATCACCGCGGGCGGCACCCAGGCCACCGACGGCAGCGACTGCAGCCCGGACAGCACCGGACCGATGGCCGCGCGCACGAACTTCACCCGGGCCACCAGCAGCCCCAGCGGGGTGCCGATGGCCAGCGCGAACAGGAAGCCCAGCAGACCGCGCGAGACGGAGGTCCAGATGTAGCCGAGCAGCGTGCCCCGCAGCCAGGCCGTCTTGAACTCGCCGGCGACATCGGCGGGCGAGGGCAGCTTCGCCGGATTGTCGACGATCTTGAAGGAGATCAGTGCCTGCCACACCAGCACCACCACCACGGCGGCGATCAGTGGCGGCAGGATCTTGTTGGTGAAGGTCTGCCGGAACGGGGTCCGGGAGGTGACGGCGGTCTCCAGGGCGTCCAGGCCCGCCTCGACGCTCGCGGCCTCGCCCAGGACGGTCTTCGCCGTGTCAGTGCTGGCCATG
The DNA here is from genome assembly GCF_053596375.1 of Streptomyces sp. NPDC001709. Classification (NCBI taxonomy): domain Bacteria; kingdom Bacillati; phylum Actinomycetota; class Actinomycetes; order Kitasatosporales; family Streptomycetaceae; genus Streptomyces; species Streptomyces sp. NPDC001709. The sequence continues at coordinate 402,856 of NZ_JBSFGB010000002.1, forward strand.
GCGGCGGATCTCCCCACGCAGTACTTCGGTGATCTCGAGGGACAGTTCGGCGACCGGCGCGTCCTCGATGCGCCGCGGCTGCGGGATGTCCACCTGCCACTCGCGCGCCACCCGGCCCGGCCGGGACGACAGCAGCACCACCCGCTGCGCGAGCCGTACCGCCTCGCGCACGTTGTGCGTGACGAACAGCACCGACAGTCCCGTCTCTTCCCAGATCCGGGTCAGCTCGTCGTGCAGCAGGTCACGGGTGATGGCGTCCAGCGCGGCGAACGGCTCGTCCATCAGCAGCAGCTGGCTGTCCTGGGCGAGCGCGCGGGCCATGGCCACGCGCTGGCGCATACCGCCGGACAGCTCGTGCACCCGCTTGCCGTACGCGCCCTGCAGCCGTACGAGGTCGAGCAGCCGCTCGGCCCGCTCCCGCCGCTCGTTCTTCGCGACGCCCCGGAGTTTCAGGGCGAGTTCGATGTTCTTGCCCGCGGTCAGCCACGGGAACAGGGCGTGCTCCTGGAACATCAGAGCCGGCCGCCCGTTGGTCGTGATGCTGCCGGTGGAGGGCTTGTCCAGCCCCGCCACCAGATTCAGCAGGGTCGACTTGCCGCAGCCCGAGGCTCCCAGGAGGGTGACGAACTCGCCCGGCGCGACATCGAGGCTGATGTCGTCCAGGACGAGCTGCTGCCCACCGGGGTGCGCGAAGGACTTCGAGACGTGCTCGATGCGCGCCGCGTGCTCTGTGGCCGCGGCGGCCCTGGCGAAGGTCGTGGCCATGGTCGTCACCTCCTGGGAACTCATCGGCTTTCGGGCTTACTTGACGCCGAGACCGGCGTCGCTGACGGCAGGCTTGCCCTCGGCCTTGAGGACCTTGTTCAGCAGGGTGAGGTCATAGATGCCGTCCAGCTTCGGGCTGTCCAGCAGACCGGCCTTGACCGCGTGCTGCGCCTCGGTGTTCAGGGTGGAGGCCAGCGGGTCGTCGGTGAACTGGATCGACTTCCACGCCGGGTCCAGGACGTTCGCCGGCAGCGCCTTGCCGGAGTCCGCCGCCAGCTGCTTGTTCGCCGCGTCCTTCGCCGCGTCCGGGTTGGCGTTGATCCACTTGTTGGCCTCGACCGAGGCCTTCAGCACCGCCTCGACCGCCTTCGGGTGCTGCTTCAGGAAGTCCTGCCGCACGATGATGTTCGTGATCACGAACTTCTTGTCCGGCCACAGCGACGCCTCGTCCAGCAGCACCTTGCCGCCCTTGGCCACCAGCTTCGACGCGGTCGGCTCCGGCACCCAGGCGCCGTCGATGGAGCCGGACGCGTACGCGTCCGGGGTGACCTTGTTGTCGGTGCGGACGACCGACACATCGCCCTTGCCGCTCTGCGCGTCGACCTTCCAGCCCTGCTCGGCGACCCAGTTGAGGAACGCCACGTCCTGCGTGTTGCCCAGCTGAGGGGTGGCGATCTTCTTGCCCTTGACGTCCTGCAGGGACTTGATCTTCTTCGGGTTCACGACCAGCTTCACGCCGCCGGACGCCGAACCGCCGATGATGCGCAGGTTCTTGCCGGCCGACTTGGTGTAGCCGTTGATCGAGGGGGAGGGGCCGATCCAGCCGATGTCGATCGAGCCCGAGTTGAGGGCCTCGATCTCGGACGGTCCGGCGTTGAAGATCTGGTACGCGGCCCGGGTGGCGCCCAGCTCCTTCTGGAAGAAGCCCTTCTGGTTGCCGACCAGCGCGGTGGCGTGGGTGAGGTTGCCGAAGTAGCCGATCTTCACGGAGTCGAGTCCGTCGATCTTCTTGGCCCCGGCGGCGACCTTGGCGGTGTTGTCGTCCTTGGCCTCGGAGCCGTAACTGCAGGCGGCGAGGGCGAGAAGGGGGAGCGCGGCTATCACCGCGAGGCTGCGGCGGAAGGCGGTTGTTGCAGGCACGGGAGGTGTTCCTCTCGGAGGCCCGGCGGTCACGGTCTCTCAGGTCGTGGCCGGGAGTTCGGCAAAGGGTCTTCGTCGCTTCCGGGACGTCGGGTGGGGGGTGAGGGCGCGCAAGCGGTGCGCGTACGTCAGCGCACACATCGCGCGACCCCGCCCTGTCCGCTGCCGAGGTCGCCGCTGCCGATGCGGCCGCCCTCCTTGGCGAACGTCGAGTAGACGTCGGTCGGATTCATGATCAGAAGTCCCAGCCGTCGTCGTCGGCCGCGTCCTTGACCGGCTCGGGGGAGGCGAACGACTCGCCGACCATGCCGGCGGTCAGCGTGGTGCCGTTGCTCGGGTCGATCAGGATGAAGGAGCCCGTGCGGCGCGAGTCGGCGTAGGAGTCGACCGGCAGCGGCTCGGCGGTACGGATCTTCACGCGGCCGATGTCGTTGGCGACGAGCAGTCCCGGGTGCGGGTGCAGGGACAGGTCGTCCAGCGTCAGCCGGGACGGGATGTCCTTCACGATCGCCTTCACCGTGCGCGTGCCGTGCTTGAGCAGCACCCGGTGGCCGACGGTCAGCGGCTCGTCGGCCACATGGCAGACGGTCGCCTCCACGTCCTGGGTGGTGGCCGGCGCGTCCTTCGTCGGCACGATCAGATCGCCGCGCGAGACGTCGATGTCGTCCTCGAGCAGGACCGTCACCGACTGCGTCGTCCAGGCCACGTCGACCGGCTTGCCCAGCAGGTCGATGCCGGCGATCTTCGTGGTCCGCCCGGACGGCAGGACCGTGACGGCATCGCCGACCCGGAAGGTGCCGGCCGCGATCTGACCCGCGTAGCCCCGGTAGTCCGGGTGCTCGGCGGTCTGCGGCCGGATCACGTACTGCACGGGCAGCCGGGCGTGGCAGTGCGCCAGGTCGTGGCTGACCGGGACGGTCTCCAGGTGCTCCAGGACGGTCGGGCCGCCGTACCAGTCCATGGTCGAGGACGGCTCCACCACGTTGTCACCGGCGAGTGCCGAAATCGGGATCGCGGTGACCTCGGGCACGCCCAGCTCGGTCGCGTACGCCGTGAACTCCTCGGCGATCGCGGCGAACACCGCCTCCTCGTACCCGACCAGGTCCATCTTGTTGACCGCGAGGACGACGTGCGGGACCCGCAGCAGGGCCGCGATCGCCGCGTGCCGGCGGGTCTGCTCGACCACGCCGTTGCGGGCGTCCACGAGGATCACCGTCAGCTCGGCCGTCGAGGCGCCGGTGACCATGTTCCGCGTGTACTGCACATGGCCCGGCGTGTCGGCCAGGATGAAGCGGCGCCGGGGCGTGGCGAAGTAGCGGTAGGCGACGTCGATGGTGATGCCCTGCTCCCGCTCGGCGCGCAGGCCGTCGGTGAGCAGCGCGAGGTCCGGGCCGTCCTGGCCCCGGCTCGCCGAGGCCCGCTCCACGGCCTCCAGCTGGTCGGCGAGGACCGACTTGGAGTCGTGCAGCAGCCGCCCGACGAGGGTGGACTTGCCGTCGTCGACGGAGCCGGCGGTGGCGAACCGCAGCAGGGTGGTGGCCGAGAGTGCCTCGGTCGTGATCGTGCTCATGGCTAGAAGTACCCCTCGCGCTTGCGGTCTTCCATCGCGGCCTCGGACATCTTGTCGTCGGCGCGGGTCGCGCCCCGCTCGGTGAGCCGGGAGGCGGCGATCTCGGCGATCACGGCGTCCAGCGTGGTCGCGTCGGAGTCGACGGCGCCGGTGCAGGACATGTCGCCGACGGTGCGGTAGCGCACGAGCCGCTTCTCGACACTCTCGTCGCCCTTCGGGCCGCCCCACTCGCCGGCGGTCAGCCACATCCCGCCCCGCTGGAACACCTCGCGCTCGTGCGCGAAGTAGATCTCCGGCAGCTCGATGCCCTCACGGTCGATGTACTGCCACACGTCCAGCTCGGTCCAGTTGGACAGCGGGAACACGCGGACGTGCTCGCCGGGGGCGTGCCGGCCGTTGTACAGGTTCCACAGCTCGGGGCGCTGGCGGCGCGGGTCCCACTGGGAGAACTCGTCCCGCAGGGAGAACACCCGCTCCTTGGCGCGGGCCTTCTCCTCGTCCCGGCGCCCGCCGCCGAAGACCGCGTCGAACTTCTCGCTCTGGATCTTCTCGGTCAGCGGAACCGTCTGCAGCGGGTTGCGGGTGCCGTCGGCACGCTCCTTGAGCACACCGCGGTCGATGTAGTCCTGGACGGAGGCCACATGCAGACGCAGGCCGTGCCGGGCGACCGTGCGGTCCCGGTACTCCAGGACCTCCGGGAAGTTGTGTCCGGTGTCCACGTGCAGCAGCGAGAACGGCACGGCAGCCGGGGCGAACGCCTTCAGCGCCAGGTGCAGCATGACGATGGAGTCCTTGCCACCGGAGAACAGGATCACCGGGTTCTCGAACTCGCCCGCCACCTCGCGGAAGATGTGCACCGCCTCGGACTCCAGCGCGTCCAGGTGCGACAGGGCGTACGGGCTGTCCGTACCCTCGCCGCCGGTCGCGGCCTTGGCGACGGTCGTCATGCCAGTCCCCTCTCACTCAGCAGGGCGTACACCGACGCCGCCGACTCCTGAACCGTCTGGTTCTGCGACTCGATCCGCAGATCGGGCGTCTCCGGCACCTCGTACGGGTCGTCGACGCCGGTCAGCCCGGTCAGCTCGCCCGCGGCCTGCTTGGCGTACAGCCCCTTCACATCGCGCACGCTGCACACCTCGACCGGGGTCGCCACATGGATCTCCACGTACGACGTCCCGTTCGTCGCGTGCCGCCCCCGGACCGCCGCCCGGCTGTCCGCGTACGGCGCGATCACCGGCACCAGCGCCTTGACGCCGTTGCGGGCGAGCAGCTCGGCGACGAAGCCGATCCGCTGCACGTTGGTGTGCCGGTCCTCGCGGGAAAAGCCGAGGCCCGCCGAGATGAACTCGCGGATCTCGTCGCCGTCGAGCACCTCGACGCGGTGGCCCTCGGCGCGCAGCCGGCCGGCCAGCTCGTACGCGATGGTGGTCTTGCCGGCGCTCGGCAGACCCGTGAGCCAGACGGTGGCTCCGGTGGTCACGTGGTTCTCCTGAAGATTCTGATGGTTCGTCATCCGTGCAGCCCGCACTCGGTCTTCGCGCGGCCCGCCCAGCGGCCGGCGCGCGCGTCCTCGCCCTCCAGGACCCTGCGGGTGCACGGGGCGCAGCCGATGGAGGCGTAACCGTCCATCAGCAACGGGTTGGTGAGCACGCCGTGTTCGGCGACATAGGCGTCCACGTCGTCCTGCGTCCAGCGGGCGATCGGGGAGACCTTGACCTTCTGCCGCTTCTCGTCCCAGCCGACGACCGGCGTGTTCGCCCGGGTCGGGGACTCGTCGCGGCGCAGGCCGGTCGCCCACGCCTGGTAGCCCTTCAGGCCCTCTTCGAGCGGCTTGACCTTGCGCAGCGCGCAGCACAGGTCCGGGTCGCGGTCGTGCAGCCTCGGCCCGTACTGCGCGTCCTGCTCGGCGACCGTCTGCTTCGGCGTCAGGGTGATGACGTTGACGTCCATCACGGCCTCGACGGCGTCGCGGGTGCCGATGGTCTCCGGGAAGTGGTAACCGGTGTCGAGGAACACGACATCCACGCCCTTGAGTACACGCGAGGCGAGATGGGCGACGACGGCGTCCTCCATCGAGGACGTGACGCAGAACTTCGCGCCGAAGGTGTCGACCGCCCACTGGAGGATCTCCAGGGCGGAGGCGTCCTCCAGGTCACGGCCCGCCTGCTCGGCGAGCGCCTTCAACTCCTCGGTCGTACGGGCTTGCTGAGCGGTCGTCATATCCGGTCATCCCCTCCGTTGTCGGCTCGCTGCAGTCCCCGGGCGAGCAGCCCGAGGAACTTCAGCTGGAATGCGCGGTTGCACGCCGCGCATTCCCAGGCGCCGTGACTCTGCTCGTGCGGACGCAGGTCCTCGTCACCGCAGTAGGGGCAGTAGAAAGGCGCGGCCCGCTCGCTCACGACAGGGCCTCCTCGGAAGCGCGCGCCGCCCAGGTGGCGAACCGCTCGCCCGCCTCACGTTCGGCCTGGAACCGCTTCAGGACCCGCTCGACGTAGTCGGGCAGTTCCTCGGAGGTGACCTTCAGGCCGCGCACCTTGCGGCCGAAGCCCGCTTCCAGGCCGAGTGCGCCGCCGAGGTGCACCTGGTAGCCCTCGACCTGCTCGCCCCGGTCGTTGAGCACCAGCTGGCCCTTGAGACCTATGTCCGCGACCTGGATGCGGGCGCAGGCGTTCGGGCAGCCGTTGAGGTTGATGGTGATCGGCTCGTCGAAGTCCGGCAGGCGGCGCTCCAGTTCGTCGATCAGCTGCGAGCCGCGCTGCTTGGTCTCGACGATGGCGAGCTTGCAGAACTCGATGCCGGTGCAGGCCATGGTGCCGCGCCGGAAGGAGGACGGCCGGGCGGTGAGGTCCAGCGCCTCCAGGCCCTCGACCAGCGAGTCGACCTTGTCCTGCTCGACATCGAGGACGATCATCTTCTGCTCGACGGTGGTACGCACCCGGCCCGAGCCGTGTGCCTCCGCCAGATCGGCGATCTTCGTCAGCGTGGCGCCGTCGACGCGGCCGACCCGCGGGGCGAAACCGACGTAGAAACGGCCGTCCTTCTGCCGGTGCACACCGATGTGGTCGCGCCACTGCTGGAGGGGCTGCTCGGGGGCGGGCCCGTCGATCAGCTTGCGCCCTCCCAGGTACTCGTCCTCCAGCACCTGCCGGAACTTCTCCGCGCCCCAGTCCGTGACGAGGAACTTCAGCCGGGCCCGGGTGCGCAGCCGGCGGTAGCCGTAGTCACGGAAGATCGAGATGACGCCCTCGTAGACGTCCGGAACCTCGTCGATCGGCACCCAGGCGCCGAGCCGCACGCCCAGCTTGGGGTTGGTGGACAGGCCGCCGCCCACCCACACGTCGAAGCCCGGGCCGTGCTCGGGGTGCCGGACGCCGACGAACGCCACGTCGTTGATCTCGTGCACGACGTCCAGCAGCGGCGAGCCCGAGATGGCCGTCTTGAACTTCCGGGGGAGGTTCGAATACGCCTTGTTGTTCAGCACGCGGCGCTTCATCTCCTCCAGCGCCGGCGTGGCGTCGATGATCTCGTCCTCGGCGATGCCCGCCACCGGGGAGCCGATCATCACACGCGGGGTGTCGCCGCAGGCGGTGACCGTGGACAGGCCCACGCCCTCCAGCCGCTCCCAGATCTCGGGCACGTCCTCGATCCGGATCCAGTGGTACTGGACGTTCTGCCGGTCGGTGATGTCCGCGGTGCCGCGCGCGAACTCCTGGGAGATCTCGCCGATCACCCGCAGCTGCCGGGTGGTCAGCGCGCCGCCGTCGATACGGACGCGCAGCATGAAGTACTTGTCGTCCAGCTCCTCCGGCTCCAGTACGGCGGTCTTGCCGCCGTCGATGCCGGGCTTGCGCTGGGTGTACAGCCCCCACCAGCGCATCCGCCCGCGCAGGTCGTTGGGGTCGATCGAGTCGAAACCGCGCTTGGAGTAGATCGTCTCAATGCGTGTCCGCACATTGAGACCGTCGTCGTCCTTCTTGAACTGCTCGTTGCCGTTCAGCGGGGTGAAGTGACCCACGGCCCACTGACCCTCACCACGGTGACGGCTCACCTTGCGGCGGGGCGCGGAGGCGGGGTTCGGCGGAGTGGCGGCCATGGTTCTACGTCCTTCGGGACCGGTGGGGAATCGGCTCTGACCTGCAAAGATGCGCGCACGCGGGCACGCGTGCGCGTCATTGCGCAGGGGGAATCAGGTGCGGGGGGCTCGGCGGTGCTGGGGCGGTCAGCTCGCCGGACAGATGGCGCTGGACATGCGGCCGAGGTCGACGTGCCGCCGACTCACCAAGGCAATTCCAGTTCCAGACATGGCCGAAGCGTGTCACGGCGATCTGGACACAGTCCAGCTTTATCCAACATGCGGACACCCTTGTCCCGGAGTGTGGGACAAGGGTGTCGTCGCTCACATGCGTCGCGGGAGGGCTTGTCCCGCCAGGTCAGAGGGGCTATCAGGCGGGGTGCGCACCGGGCCACGGCCCCGGCGCGGCCACGTCCGGCTCCAGCTCGACCTTGGTGTCGAACAGCTTGAAGCCGCGCCGCTGGTAGTTGTCCATGGCGAACTCGCCGTCCTTGCTGCAGGTGTGCAGCCACACCCGCTTCGTCGGCGTCCGCCCCGGCCACCGCTCGGCCAGGTCCCATGCGCGGGCCGTACCGTACGACAGCAGGTGCCCGCCGATGCGGCGCCCCCGGAAGGCGGGGACCAGACCGAAGTAGACGATCTCCACCACGCCCTCGTCCTGCGGATCCAGCTCCACATAGCCGGCCGGCGTGCCCCGGTCGTAGGCCACCCAGGTCTCCACGCCGGGCCGGTCCAGATACTCCCGCCACCGGTCGTACGCCCAGCCCAGCCGGTCGGTCCACCCGATGTCACCGCCGACCGAGGCATACAGAAAGCGGCTGAACTCGGGGGAGGGAACCTCGGCCCGAACGATCCGGACGTCGTCGCCCTCGGGCGCGCCGGCGGCCAGAAGATCGGCCGGGGACGTCTGCTCCAGAGACCAGGTGGTGACAGGAACGCTACTCATGCGGGCCAGGGAACCATCCCACCACCTGGTCTGTCGATCGAATGGGTCACGGGACGGTGGGGGCGGTGGGGGAGGGGCGGGGCTGTCCGGGGGCGGCGGATCCTGGGGCGGAGATCCGGGTCATGCGGGAGGCGGGCGGGGCGGGGTGTCCGAGGGTCGGCTGGGTCAGGCGGGAGACGGGCGGGTTTTCCGGTGATGGCCGGGGCCGGGTGAGAGGGCTGGGGCGTCCCAGAGTCGGTCGGCCGGGGCATACGGGAGACGACCGGGTATGCGGAGGAGGGCCGGGGGCCTGTGGGAGGGGGTCGGCCGGATCGCCGGGAGACGGCCAGGGTCTGCGGGGGCAGGTCGGGGCCTTCCGGAGATCTCCGGGTCATCCAGGAGACGTCCGGGTCGTCCCGGGGTCGGCCGGGTCGCCCGGAGACCGCTGGGGGTCCGGAGACGGCCGGGGGTCCGGAGACGGCCGGGGGTCCGGGGCGGGCCCGTCAGCCCAGGGAGTGGTCCAGTTTTGCCAGGGGGACTGCGAACAGCATGCGGTCCGACAGGGACCACACCTCGCCCGTCTCCTGCCAGTACGACAGGGAGCCCGCCGCCTCGGCCCAGCAGCGGTGCGAGGCGTCCGCGCCGCAGTGCGCCGTCTTCGCGCCCCCCGTGTCCTGACGCCACAGCCCGCCGTGCCCGTCCCGTGAACCGGGCAGGTGTCCCACATACCAGGACGCGGCTTCCGCCCCGGGCTGCCAGTAGGACAGCACGCCCCGGATCCCGGCCGCCCGGGTCCGGTACGCCTCCACCGCCTTCACCCGGCCGGCGGCATCCGTGGCGAGCAGCCCGCCGCGCCCGGGATCCGTACTGAACGTGTACCGCCACAGCCGGGCGTTCCGGTCGCCGTCCGGCGCGGTCCACTCCGCGGCGACCAGGCTGTCCGGCGCGGTGCCCCGGTCGAGGGCGAGCGCGCCGGGACACGGCGGGCCGGAGCGGGCGCAGCGGCCCGCGGTGAAGTGGTACGAGCCGACCGCGGGCATCACATACCGGTAGCCGTCGGCGGACCAGCCACCGGGCACCCGGCCGATCGCGGGCCCGTCGACACCGACGCGCTCGATCCGGTCGAGGTCGTAGACGTACAGCGCGTCGCCGCTGCCGCTCCCGGTGGTGACCAGCAGCTTGTCCTGGTACCAGACCATCCCGGAGATCTCGGAGGACAGGCCACGGTAGTCCCGGCCGCCGTCGACCGGCACCACCAGCAGCACCCATCGGTAGGCGAGACGGGCGGGGTCGTCGGCGTTGACGAAGGCGACCCTGGCCAGGCCCCGCTCGGCGGCGCGGCCCGTGGCGGTGCTGTGGGTCCAGCCGGCCAGGACCACCCGGTGAGTGCCCCAGACGCCGTCGTCGTCGGCGACCCCGGAGGTGGTCACCGACTGCGGCCGCCAGGCGCCGTCGGCGGAGTCGGCCGGGTCCCAGCAGTACGCGCGCGTGGCGGCCGGGGAGACGGGCAGGGACGCGCGGTCGCCGGAGGAGCAGTCCGCGGACTCGCGCATCCGGCGGTCGGCGCTCGCCAGTACGTCGTCCACGCCGACCGAGCCGTCCATCGCCGCGGACAGCCGGTCCAGCGAGCGGGCGGGGACCAGCTGTTCCCGGAGCTCGAGCAGGCCGGTGTCCGCCGGGGAGGAGAGCGGCCTGAGCGCGCCGGGGCTGTCGGTGACATCGGCCTGGGACACGCTGATCAGGGTGGCGGCCGCGGTGAGCGCCAGCGCGGTCCCGGTCAGGACCGCGCGCAGTGCGGCGCCGCGTCTGCGCCGGCGGTGTCTGCCGCGATGCTTCATCTCGTCCCCTCCTCCGGGACCCCTCCGCCGCCGGGCCGCCGCGTCGGCCGGTGGCGGGCCAACTGAGTCTGATGATCCGTCCGTTGACACGAGAAGCAGCTGAGGAGGCCCTCACGGGATGCTACGGCAGTAACGGCCCGCGCAGGGCGAAGACCCCGCAAATATGCGGAAGATACCCTCACCGATCTGCGAGCCCGCCGCCCTGCGCGGCCGTCCGCCTGCGCGTGATCGCCGGGGCCGTAGAGGAAGGCAGCAGGTCACGAGGGTCGTCGGGGAGGAGCACCTCGATCTCCGCGTCCTCGCGGAAACGATACGGCCGATGCTGGAGAAGTTCCCCGAAATACCGCCGGATCCGCGACATCTCAGCCCGCACCGTCACCGTGCGTGAGGCATCCCCGAACAGATCATCGGCCAGGGCCGCCGCACCACGGCCGGAGCGGTGCGTGGCGAGCAGATACAGCAACTCGGCGTGCCGGGGGCTGAGTTCACGGGACCAGGAACCCGCCGAACCGGTCACCGTCAGCGTACCGCGTCCCCGCCCGGCCAGATCCAGCACGATCCGCGTGGCGGTGCCGAGCGGTTCCTCCGCCGCCCGCAGCAACCAGCCCCCCGCCAGTGGCTCCACGGCGCACGAACCCAGCGCCGGCAACCACCGGCGGCCCGGCACCAGCGACTTGGGCAGCGCGACCCGCCGCACGTACGGCATCCCGGACACCGCCGCCGACCAGCCGTCCCGGTCCACCACCAGCGCCCGCCCGTCCAGCCGCGCCAGCACCGGCGCGGCCACCGCCCGCAGCCGCTCCAGCGAATCCCGGTGCAGCTCCCGCAACCGCGCCTCGGCCAGCTTGGCCACCGAGTCCACCCAGGCGAGCGTCGCCGGATGCATGGTCTCCAGGGGACCGCTGACATCCACGACACCGATCAGCCGGCCGTCCCTGGGGTCGGTGATCGGCGCGCCCGTACACGTCCAGGAGGCGTGCGAGCGGACGAAGTGCTCCGCGGCGAAGACCTGTACCGGCCGCCGTACGACCGCCGGAGTACCCACCCCGTTGGTGCCGACGACGTCTTCCCGCCAGTCCGCGCCGAGTTCGAAGCCCAGGCCGTCCGCCTTGCGCAGCACCTGCGGGGCACCCTCCCGCCACAGCACCCGCCCGTCGGCGTCCGCGACGACCATGATGTGCTGGGCGACATCGGCGACCGAAAGCAGACCCTCGCGCAGCACCGGCAGGACGTGCCGCAGCGGTGACTCCTCGCGCCGGCGCCGCACTTCGTCGGACGACAGCAGCCCCGATCTGAAATCGTGGTCGGGATCGACACCACTGCGCAGCATCCGTCCCCAGGACTGCTGGATCACCGGCCGGGGCGTGATCCTCGCACGCTGACCGGCAAGTGTGGCGTCGCGTACCTCACTGAGCAGCCGCGCCGCCTGTGCCGCGTCCACGGCGGCCAGGCGCGCCACGTTCATCGGCGGGTTCACCACGGGGGTCCTCCCGGAAAGGGCGTCGAACATACTTGTCAAGCCGTCCGGGCGGCGCTTTCCGGCCCGGCTGTGCCTCACATACTGCCGCTCCGGGCAGGCCGGAGGCACACACTCCGCGCACGTGCGCCACCAAGTTGCAACCCCTTGCAACCCTGGTGGACGGTCGGAGGGTGGCCGAGACTTGACCGTGGTGGGGGTGGTGCCGTGTCGGCGCAGCACCACTCCCTCCGGGGGTTAGGCCGCGTTCGCAGCAGGGGGTGCGTGGTGGCGGTTCGTTGACGGCTGCGGGTCCGTTGGGGTTGGTCGCGCAGTTCCCCGCGCCCCTGGGTAAGTCAGGTCGGCCTGCGTTTCAAAGCATCGGGTGTGCTCTGTCCACAACCGATGCCAGGTCCAGGCCCGTTGGCAAGGTACCGAAGGTTGCTCCGTGGTCTCCGCCCAGCCGGGAGGCACAGAAAGCGTCTGCCACCTCCGGCGGGGCGTATCGGACCAAGAGCGAGCCCTGAAGAACCAGCGCCAGCCGCTCCACCACCCGCCGGGCCCGGGCCTCAATGCTCTCCAGGTCGGCGAGTTCGGTGAAGAAGTCCTTCACCGCGCGGTCGAGCCGGTGGTCGGCGCCGTGGGCCCGGCCGATCTCGGTCAGACAGGCGTCCAGCGCGCCCGGCTCCCGCTGCAGCGCCCGGAGCACGTCCAGCGCCTGGACGTTTCCGGCGCCCTCCCAGATGGAGTTCAGCGGCGACTCCCGTACCAGCCGCGGCAGGCCCGACTCCTCTACGTAACCGTTTCCGCCCAGGCACTCCGCGGCCTCCACCACGACGGGCGCACAGCGCTTGGTGATCCAGTACTTGGCGGCCGGCACCGCCAGCCGCAGGAAGGCGCGTTCCTGTTCGCCGCCGTCGTCGTAGGCGGCCGCGAGCCGCAGCGCGAGCGTGGTCGCCGCCTCGGACTCCAGCGCGAGGTCGGCGAGGACGTTGCGCATCAGCGGCTTGTCGATCAGCTTCCCGCCGAACGCCTCCCGGTGTGCGCAGTGGTGGATCGCCTGCGCCACCGCCTGCCGCGTCAGCCCCGCCGAGCCCAGCGCGCAGTCCAGGCGGGTCGCCGCCACCATCTCGATGATCGTCCGCACCCCGCGCCCCTCCTCGCCGACCCGGCGCGCCCAGGTGCCGGCGAACTCCACCTCGGCGGAGGCGTTGGAGCGGTTGCCCAGCTTGTCCTTCAGGCGCTGGATCAGGAAGACGTTGCGGCTGCCGTCGGGCAGCACACGCGGGACCAGGAAGCAGGTGAGGCCGTCCGGCGCCTGGGCCAGCACGAGGAACGCGTCCGACATGGGCGCCGAGCAGAACCACTTGTGCCCGGTCAGCGCGTAGGCGCCCGCCTCGGCGAGCGGCCGGGCCTCGGTGGTGTTCGCACGGACGTCGCTGCCGCCCTGCTTCTCGGTCATGCCCATACCGACGAGCGCGCCGGGCTTCTGCGCCGTGGGCCGCAGCGCCCGGTCGTAGATCATGGACGTCAGCCGCGGCTCCCACTCGGCGGCCAGCGCGGGGTCGGTCCGCAGCGCCGGCACGGCGGCGTGGGTCATCGACAGCGGACAGCAGTTGCCCGCCTCGGCCTGGGTCCAGACCAGGAAGCCGGCGGCCCGCCGGACATGCCCGGACGGCCGGCTCCAGGCACTGGTCAGGCCCGCCGAGACGCCCTTGCCGAGCAGCCGGTGCCAGGCCGGGTGGAAGTCGACCTCGTCGATCCGGTGGCCGTACCGGTCGTGCGTGCGCAGCCGGGGCGGGTGCTCGTTGGCCTGCGCCCCCCACTCCTGCACCTGTGCCGAGCCCGCGGCCCGGCCCAGCGCGGACAGCTCCGCGCGCACCTCGTCGAGCACGTCCGGGCCGGTGTGCCGTTCGACGGCCGCCACGAGGGCCCGGTCGGCGGTGAAGAGGTCGTAGCCGACCAGCTCAGACGGCTGGTTCGTCACGGTGTGGGTGGGTGTGCCTGCCATGATTGCGAACCTACCCGGGACGGCGGCGATGATGGCCTCCAGAGTGGCACAGCGGCGCCCCCGGGCGCGCCGGACGAGGTCGTCCGCCCCGGAAGGTGAGGGCGGTCCGGTGCTGCGGATACCTTTGGGTCGTGCAGCCAGCAAGTGAACCCCCCGAGCGGCCCGCCGGTCGCCTCCACCGGGCCAGAGCCCTCTACCGGAACGTCTCCAAGCGCAGGACCGCCTGGCTGCTGCTGAAGGACACCGTCAACTCCTGCATGGAGTACCGCATCCTGGGCCTGGCGGCCGAGGCGGCGTTCTTCACGCTGCTGTCCGTGCCCCCCCTGCTGCTCTGCCTCATCGGGCTGCTCGCCTACGTCGACACCTGGACCGGCGCCCACACCATCAGCAGCCTGGAGACCAACATCCTCGACGCCTCGCGGACGGTCCTGTCCGACAAGGGCGTGAAGGAGATCACCGAGCCGATCCTGCACGACGTGATGAAGGGCCGCCCCGACATCATCTCCATCGGCTTCCTCTTCGCCCTGTGGTCCGGCTCCCGCGCGGTGAACGTCTTCATCGACACCATCACCGTGATGTACGGCCTCGACGGCGTGCGGGGCATCGTCAAGACGCGGATGATGTCGTTCCTGCTGTTCATCGTGGCGCTGCTGATCGGCTCGGTGGCGCTGCCGCTGATGGTGGCGGGCCCGGACGCGGTGGTCCGGGTGGTGCCCTGGTCGGAGACGGTGGTCCAGGTCCTGTACTGGCCGGTCGTCATCGTCTTGTCGATCGCCTTCCTGACCACCCTCTACCACGTCTCCGTGCCCGTTCGTTCCCCGTGGATCGAGGACGTACCCGGCGCCCTGGTCGCCCTGGCCATGTGGGTCCTCGGCAGCGTCCTGCTCCGGATCTACCTCGTGCACACCATCGAGGGCGCCACCATCTACGGCTCTCTCGCCGCCTCCGTCGCCGTGCTCCTGTGGATCGGAGTGTCGGCCTTCGCCGTCCTCGTCGGCGCGGCCGTCAACGCCGCCATCGACCGGGTCTGGCCCGCCGCCGCCACGGCCGCCGCCCGCGCGGCCAACGAACGGATCCGCGAGGCCCAGGTCGTCGAGTACGTCGCCCGGGCCGCGGCGGCCCGCGAGACGGACCCCGACGACCCCGACATGCCCTCCGAGTTCCCCGAGCGCTGGTCCCGCTTCCTGCCCCCGGAGGACGTCACGGCCCGCCTGCGCACCCACGCCAAGCACGCCCAGCACACGCACAAGGCCAACGGCAGGCATCCGCACGAGGGCGGCAGCGGCCGGCATCCCCACGAGGCGGGCGGGGACGGGGACTCCACCCACTGATCGATCCCCCCGTCCACCTTCTGTCCACCCGGCTCTCCACCCGTGCTCCGATCCGCCTGGTACCGACCCGGATCTAGCGTTTTTCGCAGGCCGACGCAGGCTGACGTAGGCCAGCGCGGGCTTGCGCAGACCCGGCGAGGGCCGGCGCGGTCCGGCCGGAGGCAGGGGCAAGGAGGCGGAGGACGTGGCGGACGCGGCGGAGACGACAGGCCGGGTAAGGCGGACGGGGACGAGGACGGGCAAGGGGACGGGCAGGGGGACGCGGTCGGGTACGGCGGCGCCGAGGAGGGGCGCTGCGGCCTACGGCCCGCTGCTCACGGTCGCCGCCGACATCCTCCTGCCGCTCCTCGTCTACTATGCGGCCCGCGCCCTCGGCACCGGACAGGGCCCGGCGCTGCTGCTCAGCGGCGCGCCTCCTGCCCTGCGGCTGGTGTCCGGTGCGGTGCGCCAGCGCCGGATCGACGGCGTGGACCTGTTCTTCACGGTGCTGCTGGCCGTCGCCGCGCTGGTGTCCCTCATCGGCGGCGGCCCTCGCGTCCTGCTGTTCAAGGACGCGGCGCTGTCCCTGGCGGTCGGCGCCTGGGTTCTCGGCACCGGGTGCACCGGCAGGCCGCTGGCCTTCCAGCTGGGGCAGCGACTGCACCGGGGGCCCGCGGCCCTGGCCCGGGCCGGGCTCTGGGAGGACTCCGCCGAGTTCCGCCAGGCACTGCGCGTTCTCACCCTGGGCTGGGGCACCGAGCAACTGCTCGACGGCGGCCTCGGCACGCTCGCCGCCGCCACACTGCCCACCGACACGGTGCCGCTGCTCACCCGCGTCCTGTCGCTGCTTCTGCTCACCATGACGGCCGCCGCCACGGCTGTGTACGCCCGCCGCTTCCGCACCCGCCACGGCCACCCGCTGCTCGGCGCCCCCGACACCGGAGGCGGCGACGTCCCCGGCACCGGAGGCGGCGACCGTCCGCGGGACGAGAGCCGGGCCCCCGACCGTGCGGGCGCCTCCGCACCCGACGAGGTGCATGCCCCGGCCCCGGCGAAGGGTGGCATACGCACCCCGGCGCCCCCGCGTCCCCCGGCCCGGCGCCCGAGCTGAGTGGGGGGCGCGGACAGGGCACCGGGCGCCGTCGGCGACGTAGGCTGGCACCCGTGTACGCGGAGCGGGCATCCCGGCTGACCGGCGCGGTCGTGTGGACGAACACCCCTGAGGGGGCCGGTGCCGGGCCCGTGCTGCCCGACGGCTGCATGGACCTGTTGTGGAGCGAGGGCCGGCTGCTGGTCGCGGGCCCCGACACTCGCCCCTACGTCCCCGAGGGCCCGCCGCGCTCCTGGGCAGGCGTCCGCTTCTTCCCCGGCACCGCGCCCGCACTGCTCGGCGTCCCCGCGCACGAACTGCGCGACCTGCGGGTCGACTTGGCCGACCTCTGGCCCGCCGACCGGGTCCGCTGGCTGCGCGAGCGTGTCGAGGCGGCGCCCCACCCGGCGGCGGCACTGGAGGACATCGCCCTGGACCGGGCCACGCGGACCACGGCCCCCGACCCGCTGCTGCACCGGCTGGTGGAGCGCCTGGACGAGGGCCGCCCGGTGTCCGCCACGGCCGCCGAACTGGGCATCGGCACCCGCACGTTGCACCGCCGCTGCCTGGACGCGTTCGGCTACGGCCCCAAGACCCTGGCCCGCATCCTGCGCCTGCAGCGGGCACTGGTGCTGGCCCGCTCCGGGACGTCGTTCGCCGAGACGGCCGTCCGCGCCGGCTATGCGGACCAGCCCCACCTCGCCCGTGAGGTACGGGAGTTGACGGGCGTGCCGCTGGGGAGGCTACTCGGCGGCCGGTAGCGGGGCGAACAGGTCGACGCCGTTGCCGTCGGGGTCGTGCACGGTGGCGTACCGCTGTCCCCAGAACGCGTCCCACGGCTTCAGCTCCCCGTGGTATCCGGCAGACACCAGGTCCTCGTACAGGGCGTCGACCTCGGCGGGCGAACCGCACCGGAAGGCGAGCCCCACGCGCCCGCCGCCCTCGGGCGGCCGCCAGCCGGAGTGGAAGGAACGGACGGTGGCCTCGGTGTCCAGTGCGAGCACCAGCCCACCGGGCAACTCGGCCTCGACATGCGGCTGTTCCTCGGCCCCCGGAGGGAAGACCAGCCCGAGGCGACGGTAGAAGGCGAGCGAGGCGGCCAGGTCGGATACCACCACGCCGATCACAGCGAATCGTGCAGTCATGCGATCACCGTAGGGGGGAGGGCGCCGGCCGGTCTTGAAGGAATCGGACACCCGGGGCGGCCTCCCGTGAAGCCCCTTGTGACGCGCCGCCCGTGCCCTCGGACGCTTCAGCCGAAGGTGACCGGTCCGTTGGGGGTGTCCACGGTGAAGGACAGCGCGACCGGTCCCGAGGCAAGCGTCAGACCGGTGCCCAGGGCCGCCAGCGGCCCGCGCACCTCCTCCGGGTCCGGCACCGTGGCGGTCACCTCCAGCAGCGGGGTGACCGGCAGGTCCGAGGCCGCCGGGTGGCGGGAGTCGCCCCAGTCGATCAGGAACGGGACCAGACCGGAGGGATGCGCCTGGCCGCCGTCGGTCAGCCGCCACCGCAGCACGGTGCCGTCCAGGGTACGGCGGCTCATCGGGTGCACGGGCCCGGGGTCGTAGCCCCGCGCACGGGCGGCTGTGATCGCCGCATCCAGGTCGGGCGGGCTGATCGCCCAGGTCAGCATGCGCGGCCCGGTCAACCGGTCGAGCCCGAACGGCCGTGGCCCGGCGGGCTCGGGCTGCTCGGGGTCGGGGCCGAGGATCTCCAGGTAGCTCCGGCCGCCCAGCCCCACCAGATGGTTGCGCGTGCCGAAGCCGGGATGCACACCGCCGGGTGCGGGCGTCACCCCGGTCCGCCGCGCGAAGTCGGCGAGCGTCGCCGCCAGGTCCGGCGTGGCGAGCACGAGGTGGTCCAGGAACGGGGGAATGGCGTTCATGCCCGGGGAGGCTACGTGACGCTTCTGCGCTGAACCGGTTCCGCCGCGGGAGTGAGCAGCGGTCGCGTACATAGAGGACCATGTGAACGGGCGCCGCACGTCACGCAGTTGACCGCTCCTCGGGCGGCGCTGCCGTGCTCGCGCGCTGCACCAGCCGGGTCGACAGCTCGGTGCGCGTGGCCTCCGGGCGTTCACCGTGCATCATCCGCACCAGCAGCCGGAGCGCGGCCGCCACCATCTCACCGAGCGGCTGGCGCACGGTGGTCAGCGCCGGGGCGGCCCAGCGGGCCTCGGGCAGATCGTCGAAGCCCACCACGCTCACATCGTCCGGCACCCTCAACTCCCGCTCCGCAAGCGCCTGGTACACCCCGAGGGCCATCCGGTCGGAGCACACGAACACCGCGGTCGGCGGCTCGGACAGGTCCAGCAGCTCACGCATGCACAGCCGGGCGGTGGCCACGTCGAGGGCGCCGGTCAGTACCAGGCCGGTCAGGTCGACACCGGACTCCAGGCGGGTGCCGGACCAGTTGTACGCCAGGCCGGTGGGCCTGTGGACAACGGTCCTGCGGCGTGCATCAGGCGACCCGGGCCAGATCCGCGTGCCGCACCTCGTGCAGGGGCGGCAGGCCCGCGGCCAGCCGCTCCAGCTCCTCCACGACAATGGTGCCCAGCCTCTCCAGCTCGTTGCCGAGCGAGCCCGCGATGTGCGGGGTGAGGAAGACGTTGGGCAGCCCGTACAGAGGAGAGCCGGCGGGCAGCGGCTCGGGCTCGGTGACGTCGAGGATCGCGCGCAGGCGGCCCGAGACCAGCTCCCGCGTCAGTGCCTCGTGGTCGACCAGCGCACCGCGCGCGGTGTTGACCAGTACGCCGCCGTCCCGGATGAGGGCGAGCCGGTCGCGGTCGAGCATGTGATGAGTCTCGGGGATGTCGGGGGCGTGCAGGGTGACGATGTCGCTGCGGCCGAGCAGCTCCTCCAGCGGCAGCAGTTCCGCCCCCAGGGCGGCGGCCTCGGCCGCGCTCACGTAGGGGTCGTACAGCAGGACCGTGAGGTCGAACGGCCGCAGCAGCTCCATGAGCCGGCGGCCCACGCGGGAGGCGCCGACGACCCCGACGCGGCGCCCGAGGTTGCCGGTGGTCGCGGTCTCGGCGTGGGTCGGCTGGGCATGGGTGCGGCGGTAGCGCTCGCGGTGACCGAAGGCGTCCTTGCCGGCGAGCAGGATCATCGCGAGCGTGTACTCCGCCACCGGCAGGGCATTTCCGGTGACCGCGCTGGACACGGTGACGCCGTGTTTCCACAGCGCCTCGCCGACCAGGGAACGGACCGAGCCGGCGGCGTGCAGGACGGCACGCAGCTTCGGCGCCGCGGCCAGGACGTCGGCGTCCAGACGCGGGCAGCCCCACCCGGTGATCAGCACCTCGGCCGGGGCCAGGGCGTCGGCCACCGCCGGATCGGCGAAGTCCCGTACGACGAGCGCCGCGTCGATGTCGGCCGTGCGGCTCAGCCGGGTCATGAGCGGCGGGGGGAAGAGCAGCGGGAGATGTACCGGATCCATCGCGAACACGGTCCGCGGCGGCTGGGGGCCGGGGGGCATGGCTCTCCTGACGAACGAGAAGAGAAACGTTTTCAGAAAGCGCCTTCTACCGTATGTCTGCCGGGAAGGGCGGTCAATCGGCAGGGGCGGGAGGCGGATCGCGGCGGGCCGGGGCGGCTAGTACCCGTGCCGGTACGGTGGCCACCCTGACCGCGGCCGCTTTCGGCATCGATCGCCGGATCCCCTGGACCGGGGTCGCTTCCCTCGGGGCTGGCATCTCGGGACTCCGTGAACGGGTGAGTTCGGGCGAGGTGGAGTGGCAGCTGACCGTGACAAGCGGTTTCTGCGATCGAGCGCAGCGTACGGTCAGGACGGCCAACCGCCCGGCACCGCCACGGTTTTCGAAGGTTCGTTGTGCCTCTTAACGCGGGGTGTTGGCAAGAAGGAGCTCCCTGCACTGCAGATAGAAAACGGTTGCTGGGACCTCGCACGCGGGGCCTCCCGGCTTCGTCGCCGGGGCGTCCACCGCCGCACTCGAGTCACCCGGCACCGCTCATCCCCGTACCCCTCGTCACGTGCGCAAGGAGCCCCCGTATGACCCCGCCCCTGTCCCGAACTCATGCGGGACTACGGCGCGTTCGACCTGGCCGCCTTCCAGGAGATGGTGGCCGACGTCTTCTACCCGCTCAACAACCAGTTCCTCACCGGCCACAACGACGCCTGTATCACCAACTACTGGGCCAACTGGGACCTGTGCAACATGGCCTCGATCAGGACGACAAGTGCATCTCGGCCATGTGCCACGACGTCGTCGCCCCCGAGGGCGGCGGAGGCGATTACGGCTCCACCAGCGGCGGCTACGACCAGCTCGGCTTCGGTACCCTGATGTACGCCAAGTGATCACCCGGCCACTTTCCGTTCCCGGATAGCCCGAACGGCCCTCCCGTGCGCCCGTGCGCCGGAATACCGGACGCTCCTGTGGTGCTCTGATGTTGCACGGTGCACGAGTGTGCGGCGAAGGGCTGGTGGGCGATGACGGCAGACCAGGCGAAACCGGTGGTCAGAACGCCGTACGGGGCGGTACGCGGCCGGTACGAGCAGGGCGTCGCGGTGTTCCGGGGCATCCCGTACGCCGCCCCACCCTTCGGCCTCCGGCGGTTCCGTCCGCCCGAGCCGCCCGATCCCTGGGACGGTGTCCGCGACGCCGGCGCCTTCGGGCCCACCGCACCGAAACCGCCGTACTCCGAAGCGTTCGCCCAGTATCTGTCCGACCCGGAGATCCCCGGCGACGAGTGCCTCAACGTCAACGTCTGGACCCCTCAGCCCGACCCCGGCGCGCACCTCCCCGTCCTGGTCTGGCTCCACGGCGGCGCCCTGACCAGGGGATCCTCGGCAGTGCCCGTGTACGACGGCGCCACCTTCGCCCGGGACGGCGTCGTCTGCGTCTCGGTCAACTACCGCCTCGGCGTCGAGGGCTACGGGCTGTTCCCCGACGCAACCCCCAACCCCGGCCTGCGCGACCAGCTCGCCGCCCTGCACTGGGTGCACGAAGCGATCGGCGCCTTCGGCGGCGACCCGGACCAGATCACGCTGTGCGGCCAGTCGGCCGGCGCCATCAGCGTCGGCGCCCTGCTCGCCGCCCCCGCCAGCCGCGGCCTGATCCGGCGGGCGGTACTGCAGAGCGGAGCGCCGGAGGCGTCCGAACGGGACAAGGTACGGCGGATGGTGCGCCGCATGGCCACCCGGCTGAAGATCCCCGCCACCGCCGAGGCCTTCGCCGCCGTCGACCGCGAGCTGCTGCTGCGCACCCAGGCCGAGGTCGGCCGGCTCAGCAGTCCGGTCCTGGGCGGCCCCGCCTTCGGCATCGTCGTGGACGGCGACCTCGTACCCCGCGACCCGCTCCGGGCCCTGATCGACGGCGAAGCCGCCCCGGACGTCGATCTGCTCATGGGCTGGACCCGCGACGAGTACCGGCTCTGGCTCGTGCCCGGCGGGCTGCTGGAGCACGTCGACCGGCTCGGGCCCGTCGCCCTCGCCGGTGCCATGGCCCGCTGCCGCGCCGGCCACGAGGTGACCCGCGGCTACCGCGCCCTGAACCCCGACGCCGGCGCCGCCGAGATCGTCGGCCAGATGGTCACCGACCACCTGCTGCGCCGCCCGCTGCACCGTCTCGCCGACGCCCGCCCCGGCACCTCCTACCTCTACGAATTCGCCTGGCCGTCCCGGCTCCCCGGCCTCGGCGCCTGCCACGCCCTGGAGCTGGGATTCGTCTTCGACTCCGGTGAGCTGCCGGAGTCGAAGAAACTGGCGGGTGAGGGCGCTCCGCGGCAGCTGGCACAGGAGATGCACGCGGCCTGGGTACGGTTCGCGACGACCGGGGATCCCGGCTGGCGGGCCTGGGACGCGTCCCATCCGGTGCGGATCTTCGACGACGGTGAGCCGCATACGGTATGCGGTCTACGGGATGCGGAAGTCGCCCTCTGGTCGACCGCCCCCACCGTCCCGGAACCCGATCCCACCTCGGAAGTCCGGGCTCCGGGAGCCGAGTTGGCGGCGGCGATGCGGCGATTGCGACGGTCGGTGGGGACGGCGGCCCGGCGCCGCTGATTGTCTACGGTCGCCCGTCGCCCGTCGCCCGTCGCCCGTCGCCCGTCGCCCGTCGTCCGTCGTTCGTCGTCCGTTGCTCGTCGTCGGCAGACTCGGAACTGCGGGCGTGCGCCTCGGCGCCGGGCGGCGCGTCGAGACCGAGCACCCCGGCGTCCGCCCGGCCGCAGGGCGCACGGCTCAGGCCGCGTCCAACGCCTGCCTGATCGACGCGATCGCCTCCGGCCCCACCCGGCAGCAGCCCCCGATGAGTCTCGCGCCCGCCTCCTGCCACGTCTTCACCTGCCCGGCGCCGAACCTCGTCCGCCCCGTCCAGGCACGTGCCTCGGCGTCCCAGGCCTCGCCGCTGTTCGGATAGACCACGACCGGTTTGCCGGTGACCCGCGCCGCGATCTCCACCGCGGGCCCCACGTCCTCGGGCGCACAGCAGTTCACGCCCACCGCGATCACCTCGTCCACGTCGGCGGCCAGGGCGAAGGCCTCCTCCAGCGGCTGCCCGGCACGCGTGTGCCGACCGTCGACCGTGTACGACAGCCACGCCGGGACCCCGAGCCCGCGCACCGTCCGCAGCAGCGCGGCGGCCTCGTCGGCGTCCGGCACCGTCTCCAGTGCGAGGACGTCCGGCGCCGCCCCGGCCAGCACCTCCATCCGCGGCCGGTGGAAGCGCTCCAGCTCGTCCACGCTCAGCCCGTAGCGGCCCCGGTACTCGGAGCCGTCCGCGAGCATCGCCCCGTACGGCCCGACCGAGGCCGCCACCCACAGCGGCCGCTCGACACCGGCGTCCCGGGCTCGGCGGGCGGCCTCACGTGCGAGGTCCACGCTCAGCGCGAGCATCCGCGCGGCGTCGTCATGGCTGATACCGCGCCGCGCGAAGGCCTCGAAAGTGGCCTGGTAGCTGGCGGTGATGGCCACGTCAGCGCCGGCCCGGAAGTAGGCGAGGTGCGCCTCCGTAACCGCTTCCGGACGTTCGGCGAGCAGCCGTGCCGACCACAGCTCATCGCTCAGGTCGTGGCCGGCCGACTCCAACTGGTTGGACATGCCGCCGTCGAGCACGACGGTCCCGGCGGCGAGGGTGTCGGCGAGGCTGGGGTGGGTGTTGCTGGTCATGTCACGACGCTAGTCGAAGCGGACGAGAGGCGCGGTGGGCCCGACCAAGAGCGAGAAAGGGCTTTCTCGAATCCAGCAGGACCCATTGACCTCACAGTGACCCGCCCTTACCTTTTCGGCGTTCGGAATAACAGATGGCATCCGATATTTCGAATCCCCATCGAGAGGCAGCCCGCATGAGCCGCGAGCACGACGTGCCCGAAGTCCCCAGCCGCCGACTGATGCTGAAGGGTGCCGCGCTGGCCGCGGGCGCCCTGGCCGCCTCTCCCGGCACGGCCCAGGCGTCCCCCACCGCCACCCCCCGGAAACCGGCTTCCTACCTCAATCCCCTGGTCCTCCAGCGTGCCGACCCGCACATCACCCGCCACACCGACGGCTTCTACTACTTCACGGCCACGGTCCCCGAGTACGACCGCATCGTCCTGCGCCGCTCGCGCACTCTGAACGGCCTCGCCACCGCCGCGGAGTCGGTGATCTGGCGGGCCCACGCCACCGGTCCGATGGGCGCGCACATCTGGGCGCCCGAGCTGCACCGCATCGGCGGCAAGTGGTACATCTACTTCGCCTCGGCCCCGGCCGAGGACGTGTGGGCCATCCGTATCTGGGTGCTGGAGAACGCCAACCCCGATCCCTTCCACGGGACGTGGACCGAGCGCGGCCAGATCAGGACCGCGTGGGAGACCTTCTCCCTCGACGCCACCACCTTCAAGCACCGCGGCACCCGCTACCTGGTCTGGGCACAGCACGAGCCCGGCATGGACAACAACACCGCGCTGTGGATCTCGAAGATGGCCAATCCCTGGACCCTGACCGGCCCCCAAGCGCGGCTCTCCACCCCCGAGTACGACTGGGAGTGTGTCGGCTACAAGGTCAACGAGGGCCCGTACGCCCTGCGACGCAACGGCCGTGTCTTCCTCACCTACTCGGCCGGCGCCACCGATCGGCACTACTGCATGGGCCTGCTGACCGCTGACGCCGACAGCGACCTGATGGACGCCCGGAGCTGGTCCAAGTCACCCGTGCCGGTCTTCACCAGCAATGACACCACCCGCCAGTACGGGCCCGGCCACAACTGCTTCACCGTCGCCGAAGACGGTCGCAGCGACGTCCTCGTCTACCACGCCCGCCAGTACAAGGAGATCACCGGAGACCCCCTGCACGACCCCAACCGTCACACCCGGATCCAGCGACTGGGCTGGAAGCCCGACGGCACCCCGGACTTCGGCGTCCCTGTCGCCGACACCGTGAAGGGGAGTGCGTGAGATGAGACGCGTGTACGCCGTTCTGCTCGCCGTGTGCTGCGCCCTCGCCGCGGCACTGGCGGCAGCCGGACCGGCCCAGGCGGCACCGCGGACGATCACCAACGGCACACAGTTCACGGATACCTCGGGCAACCCGGTGCACGCCCACGGCGGCGGCGTCATCAAGGTCGGCTCCTCCTCCTACTGGTTCGGCGAGGACCGCAACAGCGACAACACCTTCCGGTACGTGGCGGGCGTGCGGGCCAAGGGCGGCGAGCCGGTGCTGGTCACCGCGATCGTCCGCCGCTGGTTCAACGCCGACGGCACCCTGAACAACAACACCGCCCTGCTGGTCAACGGTCTCGGCGTAGACCTCCCCGCGGTCGTCCGGTCCGTCGCCGCCGCCGAACACGTCCCCCTGATCGACCTCACGGCGAGGACCAAGGCGCTGGTGGAGTCCCTCGGTCCCGAGGCCTCCAAGGCGCTCTACCTCTACAACGAGAAGCGCGACAACACGCACACCTCCGTGCACGGCGCCGCTCTCTGCGCGGGCCTGGTCCGCGACGGACTCCTCGCCCTGCACCTGGTGCCCGAGGGCGCCGTGCGGGTGGGATGAAGCCCTGGGGCGCCCCGACCGGAACCGGGGCGTCCCAGGCCCTGTCAGGAAGGACAGCCACCACCGTGATCGAACTGCCCCCCGACGACCGCGTGTCGAGCCCGTACACCGGCTACACCCGCGCCCACTGGGAGGCCGCCGCCGACGCCCTGCTGGCCGCCGTCGAGCCCTACGCCACCCCCGACCGCGCCCTCTACCACCTCCCCGGCGACCATGTGAGCCACTCGGGCCGCCTCTCCGACGGCTTGGAGGGATACGCCCGAACGCTGCTGCTGGCCGCCTTCCGCCGCGACGAGACCGCGCTCGGCCGCTACGCCGACGGCCTCGCGGCCGGTCCCGGCGGGATCTGGCCGCGCATCGAGGACCGCGGCCAGCCGCTCGTCGAGGCCGCGTCGGTCGCGCTCGCCCTGCGGCTGACCCGGCCGCTGTTGTGGGACCGGCTGGACGACTCCGTGCGGCAGCGCACCGCCGACTGGCTGGCGGACGCGCTCACCGCCGAACCCTGGCCGTGCAACTGGGAGTTGTTCCCGGTCACCGTCGGCGGCTTTCTCCAGGAGATCGGCCACGAGAGCGGGCAGGCCCGCAAGGCCGTCGACCGCGGCCTGGAGCGCATCGAGAAGTGGTACGTCGGCGACGGCTGGTACACGGACGGAGACGGCCGCAAGTTCGACTACTACAACGGCTGGGCCATGCACCTGTATACGGTCCTCCACGCATGGTTGGCCGACGACGGTGAACTGCTTTCTGTATACGGCCGACGGTTGTCACGCCACCTCGCCGACTACGCCCACCTGTTCGGCGGCGACGGCGCCCCCATGCACCAGGGCCGCTCCCTCACCTACCGGTTCGCCACCGCCGCCCCGCTGTGGCTGGGCGCGCTCACCGGCCGCACGCCCCTCACCCCGGGTGAGACCCGCAGGCTGGCCTCGGGCGCGCTGAAGTACTTCCTGGACCGGGGCGCGGTCGACGAGCGCGGCCTGCTGCCGCTGGGCTGGCTCGGCCCGGACGAGGCCGTACTCCAGAGCTACTCGGGCCCGGCCTCCCCGTACTGGGCGAGCAAGGGCTTCCTCGGCCTGCTGCTGCCCCCGGAGCACGAGGTGTGGACGGCGACCGAGGAACCGGGCCCGGTGGAGCGGGCGGACGAGGTGCGGTCCGTACCCGCCCCCAACTGGCTGATCCAGTCGACCCGTTCGGACGGCCTGGTGCGCCTGCACAACCACGGCAGCGAGGATGTCCGCTACGACCCCTACTACACCCGCCTCGCCTACTCGACGGCGACGGCGCCCTCGGCGTCGTACGACAACAGCGTGATCGTCGGCGGCGATCCGGGCCGCAGCGGGATCGTGCCGCTCGGGACCGGCGAGGGGTGGATCGCCTCCCGGCACACCGTGGGCGACGGGATCGGTGTGACGAGCGTGGTGCTCGCCGAGGGTGCGGTGGAGGTGCGGGCCCATCTGGTGTCGGGGGCCACGCCCGGGACACCGGTGCGGATCACCGGGTGGGGAGCGGCACGGGACGGCGTACGGGCCGAACTCCAGCCCACCGTGGGCCTGTCCGGCACGCTCACGGGGGTCGTCGGGGAGGGCGACACCCTCTTCGTCGCCCTGGCCCGGCTCACCGGAGACGGGGATCCGCTGCCGCTGGCGGAACTGGTGTCCGTGCGGGCGGACGGGGAGGGGGAGTTGGAGGTCCGGTGGAGCGGGGGAGGCACGGTCCGGGTGCGGCTGGCGGCGGCGGGGGTGAACGTCGCCCCGGTCAAAGGGGTGGCGTAGGCCGGGGCGACGGGCGCGTAGGGCCAGGTTGAGGGTGCCGTGTCCTACGGTGGCCGCCGGGCCGGGAAAGGTTGCCTTCAGGGGTTGCCGATCTTCACGGTCGCTCACCAGACTCCCTGACATGACTTCCAAGATCCGTCACGTGACCATCGACTGTGCCGACGCCTACGCCCTGGGCAGCTTCTGGGCGCAGGCGCTGGGCCAGCCCCTGCACGAGGACGACCACCCGGGTGACCCGATGGCCCTGATCGAGGGCGCGGGCATGCTCTTCATCACCGTGCCGGACGCCAAGACCGTCAAGAACCGCGTCCACCTCGACCTCCAGCCCCAGGACCGCAGCCGCGACGAGGAGGTCGAACGGCTGCTCGCCCTCGGCGCCACGCTGGTCGACGACCGGCGCAACGCCGACGGCACCGGCTGGGCGGTCCTCTCCGATCCCGAGGGGAACGAGTTCTGCGTGGAGCGCAGCGCGGCCGAGCGCGGGGAGTAGCCGGGCCGGGCCGCGCCGCGCCGGATGGTTCGGCGACCCGGACCGTTCGGACGGTTCGGCGGCCCGGATCGGCACGGACGGCCCAGATCGGCACGGACGGCCCGGATCGGACCGGGCAGCCCGGACAACCCGGCCCGGACGTTTCGGTGGGCGCCGAAACGACCCGCGCCTAGCGTGGCCGTATGACCGCTGAGCCCACCATGACGACGTTCGCCGGACTCCACCACCGGCCCGGCGTGCCGCTGCTGCTGCCCAACGCCTGGGACCATGCCTCGGCGGCCGCGCTCGCTGCCCGGGGCTTTCCCGCGATCGGCACGACGAGCCTGGCCACGGCCGCAGCCGTCGGCCTGCCCGACGGTGAGGGCGCGACCCGGGAGCAGACCCTGGCCCTCGCCCTGACCCTCGGCTCGGGGCCCTGGCACGTCTCGGTCGACGCCGAGGACGGCTTCAGCCCGGATCCCGGCGAAGTCGCCGAACTGGCAAAGGAGTTGTGGGCCGTGGGGGCCGTCGGGATCAACCTGGAGGACGGCCTGGGGCCGATCGACCGGCACGCGGCGAAGATCGCCGCGGTGAAGGCGTCCGTGCCCGGTCTGTTCGTCAACGCCCGCACCGACACGTACTGGTCAGGGGACGGCGACGAGCGGGACACCCTGCGCCGGCTCGATGCCTGTCAACAGGCCGGTGCCGACGGGGTGTTCGTGCCCGGGCTGACCGACCCCGAGCGGATCGCGGCCCTCGTCCGGCACCTCGACGTCCCCCTCAACATCCTCTACTCGCCCACCGGACCCACCGTCGCCCAGCTCGCCGACCTCGGCGTCCGCCGCGTCAGCCTCGGTTCGCTGCTGTACCGGCGGGCGCTCGGCGCGGCCCTGGACGCGGTGGCCGGCATCGCCGCGGGGCGGCCCCCCGGCGGAAGTACCCCCAGCTACGCCGAGGTCCGCGCACTGGAGCGGAACGTGTCGGTGAGCAGGTCCGCGAACGCCACCGGGTGATCGAGGGTGCCCAGATGCCCGCCCGGGAACTCCACGAACCCACCACCCAGCCGCTCGGCCAGCAACTCGGCGGTGGTGTACAGCGGTTGGCCGTGCGAGTCGGCGCCTGCGGCGAGGGTGAGACCGCCAGGGGGAGCGGTGAAGGACGGCAGGTGCGACGTGAACGGGCACAGCACGCGCGCCAGGAAGACCCCGTACGGGGTGGCCGCTTCACCCTCCGAGGCCGGGCGTCCGGGCCCGTCCAGCTGCCGGATCAGCTCGGCTCGCCGCTCCTCCCCGTCCGGCAGCGCCGTCACGCACGGCGGTTCGTGCGCGACCACGTGCGCCAGCCGCCCGGGGTGCCGGGCGAGCAGGTCCAGGGCGGTGATCCCGCCGGAGCTGGTCCCGAACACGTACGCCGGTCCGCCCGCCGGAAGCACTTCCTCCAGCACCCGGTGCGCGCCCTCGCTCCAGTCCGCCACCCGCTGTTCCGGAACCGGCAGGCCGAGCCGGCCGTGGGCGAGCCCGAGCGGGTCGTAGGTCACCACGGTGAAGTGCGCGGCCAGCCGCTCGGTCAGCGGCCCGAGCCCCATCGGGTGTCCGGCCCCGCCCGGCAGGACCAGCAGCACGGGACCGCTGCCCGTGACGTCGTAGTGAGGCTGTTCCGTCATCATTCCCGGTCCTCCCGGGGCCAGTGGGTGAGGGCGAGGTGCAGTGCGTCGATCGCCTTGTCCCAGGAGGCCTGTACGTCCCGGTCCGCGCCGAAGCCTCCGGCGGACTCCAGGGCGCAGTAGCCGTGGAAGGTGCTGCGCAGCAGGCGTACGGCGTCGGTCAGGTCGGGCTCGTCCAGGCCGTAGGCGCGCAGCATGCCGTAGGTGATCTCGGCGGTGCGGCGCAGGGCCGGGGAACCGGCGATCAGGGACTGGTCGATGCGGATCTGGGTGGCCGCGTACCGGCCGGGGTGCTCCAGGGCGTACGCGCGGTAGGCGCCGGCGAAGGCGGTCAGCGCGTCCTTGCCCGCGTGGCCTGCCACGGCCACCGCGATCCGGTCGATCAGCTCGCCGCCGGCATGCAACGCGAGCCGGGTGCGCAGGTCCGCGAGGCCCCGGACGTGCGAGTACAGGCTCGCGTCCTTCACCCCGAAGCGGCGGGCCAGCGCGGACAGGGTGACGTTCTCGAAGCCGGACTCGTCGGCGAGTTCGGCGGCGGCCGTGACGACACGGTCGACGGTGAGGCCCGCTCGAGCCATCCGCGATCCCCTCCTCCTTGGGTGCCTAGTGACAATCCTAGGATAACTAGGTTTAGGGGAGGGGACGAGGTTGAGCGGTGAAGTGACGGGCCCACTTACGGGACTCAGCCCATCGGTTCGTACAGCACTCCCAGTTTGTCGATCTCGTCGCCCGCGCGGCCGGTGAAGCCGACGATCTGCCAGCCGGACGGTGCGGTGAAGGTGGCCGTGTCGGTCGTCACCGTACCGGCGGACAGGGTCCGGCCCCGGTCCGTGGTGAACGCGGCGGAGAAGATCCGGGTGTGGCCGTCCTTCTGGCCCTCCGTCAGCTGCACCGAGGTGAGGTGTTCGCCGGAAGCGAGGGTGAAGGAGGTGGCCGTACCGCCCGTGCCGCCGTGGCCGAGGACCGCGCCGTCGTCGTACGTGAGGGACACCGCGTCCAGCCGGGCGGCACCGCGCAGGGTGAGGGTGCGCGGGGCGAGGGCGGCCGGGAGGTCGTCGGCGTCGGTGAACGCCGTACCGTGCGGGCCGCCGAAGAAGTCGCTCGCCCGGAGCTTCGGGTTGAGGGTGTAGGAGAAGTCGACGGTGTGCGGGAAGTGGTCGGAGAGGTTGCCGCCGGCGGAGTCCAGGAACTTCGCCCACTCGTCGTTGTACCGGGTCGCGGAGAGCGAGACGAGGTCGTTGCCGCGGTAGAGCACCTTGTCCACCACCTCGCAGTCGTTCGGCGGCGCGGACGTCGGGCACAGCAGCGGGTCGGCGCCCTGCGTGGGGGCCGTACCGCCCTTGACCAGCCGCACCCAGGCGTCGGTCAGGTGGTTGTCGTCGACGAGCTTGCGGATGTTGTCGCCGGTCCGGGTGTAGCGGGTGTTGGTGTCACCCATGACGATCACCGCGTTGCCGGCCGAGTTGGCCCGGATGAACTCCGACAGCTGAGTGATGTTGGCGCGGCGTGCGGCGAGGGCGTCGTCGGTGTCGTCGGCGTTCGGGTGGAGGTTGTACAGGTCGACGTAGACACCCTCGGCGAGCCGTACCCGGGCCAGGGTGAAGCCCTTCGGGGTCAGGCAGTTGGTGCCGGTGCAGTCGTTCCACTTGACCCGCTCGAAGTCCTCGAAGGGGTAGCGGGACAGGGTGTTGAGGCCGTCGCCGATTCCGGCGCCGCCGCTGGTCGCCGTGCGGTAGGGATGGTCGTCGCCCGCGTACAGCGCCGAGTGGTAGTTGAAGTCCTCCTGGACGTCGACGATGTCGTACCGCGCCAACCTCGGTGAGATCAGCGGGGTGTTGGTGGCCGGATGGCTGGAGCTGAGCCCCTCCGGCAAGCCCGCCACGTTGTACGTCAGCACGTTGAAGGTGCCCGAGCCGGCGGCCTGTGCGGGACCGGCGGACAGGGTGAGTCCGGTGAGGGCCAGCGCGCCGGCCGCGAGGGCGCCGAGGAGTCGTCTGATGGGTCGCATGTGACTCATGTTCATGTCAACTCACCTGTTTTTGAAGGGTAGTTGAGAAAACTGTTCAACATTAATGCATGGCCTGGGAGTGGACTCCTGGACCACTTGTGTAAGGTGACCAGGTGCAGCGTGACGACCCCCAACCCCTGTTACGACAGCGGGACTTCGTCGTCTTCTGGGTCGCCCAGACCCTCTCCGTCCTCGGTGACTCCTTCGCCCTGATCGCGCTGCCCCTGCTGGTGCTGGAGGCGACCGGATCGGTGGCCCGGATGGGGCTGCTCACCGCCGTGGGCGGGGCCGCCGCCGTCCTCGCCGCCGTGTTCGCGGGCACCGTCGTGGACCGCGTCGACCGGCGGCGGCTCCTCATCACGTGTGACCTCGTCCGTATGGTCCTGTACGGTCTGATCCCGCTCGTGTGGGCCTTCGGGCCCCGCATCTGGCTGCTGTACGCGGTGCTGCCGGTCTGTGAGGCCGTCGGCATGTTCTTCGCCGTCGGGTACGTCACCGTGGTCCGCGGGCTCGTCGGCACCGCGCGGCTCACCGAGGCCAACGGCCTGCTGAACGCCACCGCCGCGGCGGCCGGAGTGCTCGGGCCCGTGGGCGCGGGGCTGGTCGCCGCCTGGACCGGTCCGGCCGCCGCCGTCGCCGTCGACGCGGCCAGCTTCGCCGCCTCCGCCGCGTGCCTGCGCTGGGTACGACTGCGCCCCCGGACCGGCGACGACACCCCCGCGCCCGGCCGCAGCACCGTACGGCAGGACCTGCGCACCGGCATCGCCTTCCTGTACCGGCACCCCCTGCTGCGCTCGCTGACGGCCCTGCTGTTCGGCTTCAGCTTCCTCACCCTCGGCCTGAACGACCTGGTCATCTACCACCTGAAACACGACCTCGGCCACGATGACGGCACCGTCGGCACCGTCATGGCCGCCGGCGCGCTCGGCACCATCGCCGGATCGCTGCTCGTCGCCCGCGTCCGCCGCCTGGTCGGCTTCGGCACCGCCTGGATCGGCGCGACCGCGCTGTGCGGGTTCGCCTGCGCCGGTCTCGGCCGGGTCGGCGCCGTACCCGCGGTCGCCGTCCTCGCCGCCGTCTTCCTGGCCGGCGTCGGCATCGCCGGCACCTGCTCGATGTCCCTGCGCCAGGAGGTCACCCCGGAACACCTGCTCGGCCGGGTCACCTCCGCCTACTGGACCCTGCAGTACTCCGCCGCTCCGGTCGGCGCCGCCCTCCTCACCTGGGCCGCCGGCCGCTGGGGCACCGAACCGGCCGCCCTGACCGCGGGCACCACCTGCGTCCTGCTCGCCCTCACCGCCCTCCTCACCCCGGTCCGCACGGCCTGACCCCGCCTTCCGCGCCACTCGACGTGCCCCGGGACGCTCAGGAAGGCACTCTCGTACGACCCGCGAGCAGCGCCGCCCCCAGGCCCGCCGCCGCCAGGGCGAGCAGCGCCACCCGGAGACCCGTCACCCCGGCCGCCAGTCCCACCGCCGGGCCCGCCAGCAGGAAGCCCGGCCACTGGCCGATCGACACCACCGAGACCCCCTCCCCGGCGGGCACCCCGGGCTGCCGGCCCGCCAGGGCGATCACGGCCGGCAGCACACAGGCGACACCGAGTCCGGTGAGCGTGAATCCGGCGACGGCGAAAGGCAGTTGGGGGCGGGACACGGCCAAGGCCACACCCGCCGCCACCATCAGCAGCGACAGCCGCAGAAAGCCGCGCCGGCCCCACCGGGCCACCCCCGCGTCCCCCAGCAGCCTGCCTGCCAGGATCGCCACCGAGAAACAGGTGTAGGTCGCCGCACCCAGCGCCGACCCGACCGCCAGGTAGTCCGCCGTGTACACCGAACTCCACTGGGAGGCCGCGCCCTCGACGAACGAGCCGAGGAACGCGATCCCGGCGAGCAGCCGCAACTGCGGTGTGAAACGCCGCCGCAGCGGACGCCGCTCCGTGCGCCCTGGCCACTCGCCCGCGTCGGACGGCAGCCGGCGGCCCAGGAGGAGCAGCAGCGCGCCCAGCACGCCGCTGCTCACCGCCATCTGAGCGCCGGGCGCCAGTCCGACGGCCGCCGAGAGGGTGCCCAGGGCGCCGCCCGCGAGCACGCCACAGCTGTACGAGGCATGGAAACCGGACATCAGCGGACGGCCCGAGGCCCGCTCCACGGCGACCGCGATCGCGTTCACCGGGGTCGCGAGGAAGGTCGCCGACAGCCCCCACAGCCCCAGGCCCACCACCAGCGCCGACACACTGGACGCACCCGCCAGGACCGGCGCGTTGAGCAGCACCAGCGCGGCGGCGGACAGACACAGCAGACGGCTGCCGACCCGGCCGATCAGCACCGTGATCAGCACCAGCGCCACGATGTCACCGGCCGCCGACGTACTGCTCACCAGGCCCCACCGGGCCGTGTCCAGGCCGGTCGCGTCCCGGATCGCCGGGATCCGCGCTATCCACCCGCCCTGCGTGGCCCCGAGCACCACGAAGACCAGCCGCACCGCGAGCCGGGCCGGTACACCGCTCGTCGTGCCGTGCGCGGTCGCGGTCATCCGTCCACCCCCGTGCGGTGCCCGAGGGCGCGGCGCGCCGCGCGCACCTCGATGCTGCCGGGCACCCCGGCCGTTCGGGTCACAGGGCGTTCCTCCTGGTCGGCGCGGCCGCGGCCGGCCGGGTGGGGAGCCGTTCGGCCGCGGTGGGTGTCGGGACCGTGGCGGTCAGCCGGCCTCCGGGGTGGTGGAGAACACGAAGGAGAACTCCGCCGGTTCGGCCCGCAGGTGGTACTGGGGCAGCGGGGCCGGACCGCAGGACTGGGAGCCGATGCCGTGCTGGCCGTGGTCGAGGTTGACCCAGACCCCCGCGGCGGAGCCGCTGTCGGACGCAGTGCCGGGGGTGAGGTCGGTGCGGTGCGTGGCGGCGTCCAGTTGCTCGGTGGTCCAGCGGCGGGCGGTGAACCAGAACGCGGGGTCGCCCTCGATACGCAGGCCGCCGAGTTCGGCCCAGCGGACGTCGATGCGGGCGCCGTTCTCCTGGGGGCGGACGTAGGGCGTCTGCAGATCGTCTACGGTCGACTGCCAACGGCCGACCGCCGACGCCGTCCTGGTGTCCGGATACGCCTCGCCGGGACCGCCGCCGTACCACTGCACACGGTCGGCCGCGGACAACCCGAAGCGGATGCCGAGCCGGGGGAGGGGGACGGTCCACTCACCCTCCGGGGTGGTGCATACAGTCAACCGCAGACGGTCTCCATCCGACGTCCAGCGGTATACCGTCGACAACCCCAGTTCCCAGGCGGCCGGCGCCACGCGGGTGCGGACCGTCAGCGTGTGCGCGCCGGTCTCCACCGCGTCCAGCCGGTGTCGCATCCGGTGCAGACCGAGCTTCCGCCACAGCGGTCCGTAGCGCAGGTCGGACTGCCAGGGGGCACCGTCGTCGTTGTCGGTGGTGGCCCGCCACACATCCAGGCGCAGCCCGGAGACGGGCACCTCACCGACGGCCGTCAAGGCGCCGGTGCGGGCGTCGAAGGTGCCGGGGCCGAGGGTGATCACCCCGTCGCCGGGCACCGGCCGGGCGGTCGCCGCGACCACCGGCACCCGTCGCTCCGCCGCCCGGACCTGGCCCCAGGCCACCACATAGCCCTTCGGCGCCCACGGGCTGTCGGCCGCGAGCGCCGCCCGGACCGTCCAGTGGGCCTCGCCCGCCGGGGCCCCGGCCGGCGGCGCCGGCAGCTTGACGTCGGCGGACTCGCCGGCCGCCAGCTCCGGCACCGACAGCGTGCCGGACTCCACCGCCTCCCCCTCGACCTCGTACGACCACGAGAACGCCAGTGCCGAGAGGTCGGCGAAGTCCTGCTTGTTGGTGACCCGGACCGTGCCGTCGCCGGTGTCACCGGTGATGCCGACCGGTTCGATCACCTTCTTGTACTCCACCAGGCCGGGGGAGGGCCGCCGGTCCGGGAAGAGCAGGCCGTCGCAGACGAAGTTGCCGTCGTGCAGCTCCTCGCCGAAGTCGCCGCCGTAGGCGTAGCCCAGTTCCGGATGGGCGATGCCGTGGTCGATCCACTCCCACACGAAAGCGCCCTGCAGCCGGTCGTACGACTCGAACAGCCGCTGGTAGTCGGCGAGTCCGCCGGGGCCGTTGCCCATGGCGTGCGCGTACTCGCAGAGGATGAAGGAAAGTTCACGTCGCTTGAGGGTGCCGCCGTCCAGGCCCCGGCCGATCCGCTCGACCTCGGCGTGGTCGGCGTACATCCGTGAGTACACATCGGTGTCGCGGCAGGTGATGTCGCCCTCGTAGTGGAGCAGCCGGGAGGGGTCCCTGCCCTTGATCCACTCGGCCATCGCGGTCAGGCCCCGGCCGGTGCCGGCCTCGTTGCCCAGCGACCAGATGACCACCGACGGGTGGTTCTTGTCCCGTTCGACCATGCGGGACGCCCGGTCCAGCAGGGCCGGGGTCCAGCGGTCGTCGTCGACGGGGTTGTCCCGCCAGCCCTGCTCGGTGAAGCCGTGGGTCTCCAGGTCGCACTCGTCGATCACCCACAGCCCGTACTCGTCGCACAGGTCGAGGAAGGCCGGGTGCGGCGGGTAGTGGGAGGTGCGGACGGCGTTGATGTTGTGCCGTTTCATCAGCAGCACGTCCTCGCGCATGGTGGCGAGGTCCAGCGCGCGGCCCTGCTCCGGATGCCACTCGTGCCGGTTGACGCCCTTGAGGAGCACCGGCCTGCCGTTGACCTTGATCAGGCCGTCCGCCAGCTCCACGGTACGGAAACCGATGCGCAGCGGCACCCGCTCGCCCTCGGTGGCAAGCGTGCCCTCGTACAGCCGGGGCGTCTCCGCCGACCACGGCTCGACCGGCACGGTCACGCTCTTGCCGGTCGCGATGTCGATACCGAGTTCGGAAACGGTTACCCGGCCGTCCACGTCGGAGTCGACGCGCAGGGTGCCGGTGCCGGCACGGTGGTCGTAGGAGGCGTGCACGAAGAAGTCGAGGGCGGCGCCCGCCGGGCGGTGCAGCAGGGTGACGTCACGGAAGATGCCCGGCAGCCACCACTGGTCCTGGTCCTCCAGATAGGAGCCGGCCGACCACTGGTGGACGCGGACCGCCAGTACATTGTCTGCGGTTTTCAGTAGATGGCCGACCGCGAACTCGTGCGGCAGCCGGGACCCCTTGAACTCGCCGAGATCCGTGCCGTTCAGCCACACCCGGGCGCAGGACTCCACCCCGTCGAAGCGCAGTACGGCGCCGCCCTCGGCGTGGTCCGGCCAGTCCTGGGGCAGATCGAAGACGCGCAGATGGTCGCCGGTCGGGTTCTCGGTCGGCACCCGCGGCGGGTCGACCGGGAACGGGTAGAGGTGATTGGTGTAGATCGGGGATCCGAACGCGCCTCCGCCCTGCAGGACCCAGTGGCCGGGAACCGGGATCTGCGCCCAGTCACCGGCGTCGTACCCCTGCGCGGCGAAGGAGTCGTCCTCGGCGTCGGCCGTCCGCGACAGCCGGAAGCGCCAGTTTCCGTTCAGGGACAGGGACTTGGCGTCCGAGGACGCGTACCAGGCGCGGGGCGGCAGCGCCCCGGAGCCCGGCGAGACGTCCTCGACGTAGTCGGTGGTGGTGCGCGATGACATCGGTCTCCTCGCTCAGCCCTTGATGCCGGTCTGCGCGATCCCCTGGACCAGCCAGCGCTGGAGGAAGAGGAACACGAACAGCAGCGGCAGGATGGAAATGGCGGTTGCCAAGAAGATCTCGTGGAAGATGACGGTCTGGTTGGTGATGTACGACGAGAGCGCGACCTGGACGGTCCACGAGCTCGGGTCCTGCCCGATGACCAGCGGCCACAGGAAGGCGTTCCAGCCGTTGATGAAGGTGATTGTGGCGATCGCGGCGAAGAAGTTCAGCGAGTTGGGGACGACGACCCGCCAGTACGCGCCCCAGTAGCCGAGCCCGTCCACGCGCGCCGCCTCCTCCAGCTCCTTGGGGAACCCGAGGAAGTACTGCCGGAAGAGGAAGCAGGTGAAACCACTGAACAGGCCCGGGACGATCAGGCCCCGGTAGGTGTCCACCCAGCCGAGTGACGACACCAGTACGAAGCTCGGTACGAAGGTCACCGAGGTCGGGACCATCAGGGTGCCCAGGACGACGTAGAAGATCTTGTTGGCGTGCCGGTACGGGATGCGGGCCAGGGCGTAGCCGGCGAGCGAGCACACCAGCAGGATGCCGACCGTCATGGAGACGGCGACGATCGTGGAGTTCAGCAGGGCCCGGGCGAACGGCACCGACTGGTCGTCGAAGAGCTCGCCGATGTTGCCCCACTGCAGGTGCGTGGGGAAGAACTCCCAGTGTTCGCCGGTGATCCGCGCGTCGGTGGACAGGGCGTTGCGGAGCAGCACGTAGAACGGGATCAGGAAGAGGAAGGCGGCGACACCGGTGGCGATCCAGAGCCCCGTGCTGCCCATCACCCCGCCCCTGCGTCTCGTGGTCACTTGGAGTCCTCACCCCTTCCGAAGCCCATGAGCTTGCCCTGGAACAGGGTGACGACGACGATCAGCGCGGTCAGGATGACGGCGCCCGCGCTGCCGGCACCGTAGTCCTGTTCCGTGCCCAGGGCGGTGTAGTACAGCTCGACCAGCGGCGGCCGGCCCCATGTCGTCTTGTCGAGCAGGTTGTAGAATTCGTCGAAGGCCTGGTACGCGGCGATGAGCAGCAGCAGGATCACCGCGGTCGACGTGGCGCGCAGCTGGGGCAGCGTGATGTGCCGGAAGGTCTGCCAGCCCGGCTTGGCGCCGTCGATCGCGGCGGCCTCGTACAGCTCGGCCGGGATGTTCTGCAGCGCGGCCAGGAACAGGATCATGTAGAAACCGGACTGCAGCCACAGTCGTGCCGTGACGATGACCAGCCAGTACCAGGGCGGATCGGGGCTCGCCAGCCAGGCGATGTTGTCGATCCCGAACCAGCCGAGGACCGTGTTCATCAGGCCGAAGCGCACGCCGCTGAACAGGGACATCTTCCAGATCAGCGACGCGGCCACATAACTGCACGCGGTCGGCAGGAAGAACACCGACCGGAAGAACGCCCGCAGGAACCTGAGCCGGTTCACCAGCAGGGCGAGACCCAGCGACGACGCCCAGGTGGTCGGCACGATGAACGCGGCGAAGACGGTGAAGGTGCCGAGCGAGTGGACGAACTTGGGGTCCGTCAGCATGTAGGAGTAGTTGTCGAAACCGATGAACTTCGACGGTGTGACCGTGAAGCGTGCGTCGAAGAAGCTGAGGTAGACACTCCAGGCGATCGGCACGTAGATGAAGACGATCAGGCCGATGAGGAAGGGGCTGAGGAAGAGCCAGAAGTTGAAGGTGCGGCTGCCCCGCAGACCCCGCCAGGTCCGGGCCGGTCGGGCCTTCGCCGGGGCGGGGCCCGCGAGGGCGGGCTTGGTCGTCGTCGACATGTCGTGGTCCGTCCGCCGGCCTATCCGAAGAGCTTCTTCAGCTCGCGGCCCACCGTCCTGTCGCACTCGTCCAGAGCCTTCTCCGGGTCACCGTCCTTGCGGACGCAGTTGGCGAGGAGGTCCCAGGTCGCCTGGATCATCGCCTGGGTCCAGCCGATGTTGTCGAAGTGCCCATAGTCGTTGAAGAGCTTGACGCCCTGTGCGGGCAGACCGGACTTGAGCTTGGTCGCCGAGGCGGCGATCGAGGAGCGCGGCGGGATGTGGAAGCCGTACGAGGTCGAGAAGTCCTCCTGGTACTGCTTCTGGTCGATCCACAGCCACTTCACGTACTCCTTGGCCGCGTCGACGTCGCCGCCCTTGGCGTTGACGAACATCGACCAGCCGCCGTTGTAGACCGAGGGCTTGCCGGAGTCGACGGTCTTCGGGAAGGGGAAGATCCCGAGGTCGTCGCCGAGCGCCTGCTGGAACTGCGGCATCGCCCACATGCCGCAGAACTGGATGGCACACAGACCCTGGCTGAGCGAGGAGGGGTCCCAGAAGTCGGTCGGGGCACCGAGGAGCAGATGGCCGCTGGTGAAGAGCTTGCGCAGCTTCTTCAGGCCCTCGATGACGCCGGGCGTGTGGTAGGCGATCCGGTTCTTGTCGTCGAGGGTGTCGGCGCCCGCGGACCAGATCAGCGGGTTGACGATGGCGTGCAGGTCGTTGCCGAGGTAGACGCCCTTCATCTTGCCGGTGGTGAGCTTGGCCGCCGCCTCGATCAGCTCGTCCAGGGTCTCGGGGACCTTGACGCCGGCCTTCTCGAAGAGCGAGGGCCGGTAGAAGAAGAACTGCGGGTCGTCGATCATCCGGACGCCGTAGACCTTGCCGTCGACCGTGTGCGACTTGATGT
This sequence comes from Streptomyces sp. NPDC001709, assembly GCF_053596375.1. Classification (NCBI taxonomy): domain Bacteria; kingdom Bacillati; phylum Actinomycetota; class Actinomycetes; order Kitasatosporales; family Streptomycetaceae; genus Streptomyces; species Streptomyces sp. NPDC001709. The sequence continues at coordinate 442,237 of NZ_JBSFGB010000002.1, forward strand.
CGGCCGCGTTGAAGTCGTCCTTGACCGGATTGACGAGGTCGCTCAGGTCCGCGACCTGGCCGCTCTTGACCAGCTGGATCTGCGGGTGGAACTCGAACACATCGGGGGCGTTCTTGGTGAGCAGCGTGGCGAAGAGCTTGCTCTCGTAGTCGGCGCTGGTGATCCACTGCGTGGTCACGTCCGCTTTCTTGTACGCGGCGGCGTACCGCTTGACCGCCTGCTCCACCCCCGGCTCGCCGTAGGCGTGGAACATCTGGGTGAGCTGCTTGCCCGAACCGGAGCCTGAGCCACGGCCGTTGTTGCTGCCGCAGGCGGCGAGCGGGGCGGCGACGGTCAGACCGGCGGCGGCCCGGAGTATCGAACGGCGGTCCCAGGCGCTGTTGCTCTGTGCCGACATGGTGACGTCCTTGTCTGTCGAGTGCGGGTGCGGGTGCGCGTGCGGCTAAGGCTGGTGCGGGACGTTAACCTTCGGCTAATGCTTCAGCAAGGGGTTGGACGAAGTCTGCTCGAAGCGTTGTATCCAGTTCGGAATACCGAACGTCCGGGCGGGGGAAGGGAGATGAGGGCCGTCCGGTCAGGGGAGTGTCCGGCGGCCCTCGGTCAGGGAAAAGGTGCCGTCGCCGGCGGGCGTGGCGGTGGCTGTCAGTCCCGAACTCCCCGCCGTCAGATGGCCGTTCGCGCCCTTCAGGGTGCCCCTCGCGTCGTACGCCACGACTGTCCCGCCGCGCCCGTGCAGGAGGCGATCGTGGCGCCCGAGGCGTCGGCGGTCAGGCACTTGCCGGACTGCCTGCCCACCAGGGCGCCGGTCAGCGCAGAACTGCTCTGGTCCCTACTGCCGTGGTCCTCCTGGTCGAAGACGTACGTCGTGATGGAACGGGCGGCCAGAGTTGTGGAAACGGTTCCGCCGCTGACATCCGGTTTCGCGACCTTCGCCCAGTTCTCGTCCGCCGACGTCCGCACCGCCTGCGTGGCCCGCACCGGTGTGTCGCTGTTGAAGTGCAGGTTCAGCGCGGTGTCGGTGGTGTTGTGGTTGTTCACCACGACCACCCACTGCCCGTTCCGGTCGTACGACGACACCTCCACGCCGTCCGGGGCCCCGGTCACGTTGTGCGCGACCGCGCCCGGCCGGACGAACCTGCTGTACTGGCCCAGCGCGTAGTACCGCTTGGTGAAGTACAGCTTCTGGTTGCCGTTCGTCGCGTAGTCGGGGTCGTAGTAGATGAGGCCGTCGTTCCAGCCCTGGTCGTTCCTCGTGTTCGGATCGGCGCCGTAGCCGCTGGCGAGAGCCACCCACCACTGGAACGCCGAGTCGTGGGAGGTCGCGAAGTCCTTGTAGATGATCCGCGACATCAGCAGCGCGTTGTCGATCGTCGGGTCGTACTCCTGGTTCCAGCCGGTGCTGCCCTTGCCGAAGCAGCAGATCTCGGTGGCCCAGGGCGTCTTCCCGACCGACCTCGACGTCTCGTAGACGTTTGCGAGCCGGCCGTCGTCCGGGTTGTCGTACGTGTGATGGGCCAGCTTGGACACGTACTGCGCGGTGCCGGGCTGTGCGATCCACTGCGGGACCTCGCTGGTGAACTGCGTGGTCTTGCTGGACTCGTCGGCGATGACCGACGTCTTCCCGTGCCGGGCCCGCTGCTCGGCGCCCAGCGCGCGCACGATGTCGTCGCGCTGGTCGACCGGCACCGGCATGCCCTCCTGGCCGCAGTCGGCGAAGCTGTTGTCCGGCTCGTTGAAGGGACTGATGTAGTCGAGCTTCACGCCCTGCCGCGCGAAGTGGTCGGTCACATCGGCGATGTACTTGGCGAAGTCGGACTCGTTCTCCGCCTTCAACCGGCCGCCGCAGCTCTTGCCGTTGGTCGTCCACCGGGCGGGCGCGCTGTTGACGAAGCCGATCAGGTCCTCCACGCCGTACTGCGCGGCGTACTTCAGGAACGTCCGGCCGCCCCTGTCCCGGCTCCAGTCGTACGAGCCGTCGGGATCGAGGAAGTCCTCGGCGGCGCGGGCCGGGGTGGTGACGGCGACACCGCCGCCGCCGATGTTGTAGCGGTACGAGCTGAGGTCCAAGCCCTGCTTGGAGAAGAGGAGTCGGGCGACCCGGGCCTGGACCCTGGGGTCGAAGTGCTGGAGGTCGTTGACCCACCAGGCGCCGGACGCACCGATGTTGTCGATGGTCTGCGCGGCGTGGGGGGAGACCTCGGCGGGGGCCGGGGCGGCGGTGGCGCTCGCGGACGGGGAGGTGAGGAGGGCTCCGGTGACGGCCAGTGCGGCGGAGGCTGTCAGCAGCAGGGATCTCTTGCGGGGGTGAGACACGTGCATCCCTTCCGTCGTCATGAAGGCGGTGCGGTACGGCTCCTTGCGAGGGCGGTGGTGCGCTTGGCGGTGCCCTTGGTGGTGCCCTGCCTCTGCCCGACGGACTGCAGCGCCCCCTCCAGCGCGAACGTGGCCGCGCCGAGGGAGACCGGGTCGGTGGGGATCGGGGAGAGGACGATCTCGGTGGCGGCCAGCGGCCGACGCAGCGCGTGCCGGGCGACCGCCTGGCGGACCTCGTCGAGCAGCGGCTCGCCCAGCCGGGCGGCGACCCAGCTGCTGAGCACGACCACTTCGGGGTTGAGCAGATTGATCAGGTCGGAGATGCCGGCGCCCAGGTAACGGGCGGTGTCCCGGACCACCTTGACCGCGACCGGGTCGCCGGCGGCGACCGCGCGGGCCAGCGCGTCGATGGTGGCTGTCTGGTCCTCGGGGTGCAACAGGGGGGAGCGCGGGCTGAGTTCGCGCAGGTTCTGCATGATGCCGGGCGCGCCGACGTACGTCTCGACACAGCCGTGGTTGCCGCAGTGGCAGAGCCGGCCGTCCAGCACCAGCGTGGTGTGGCCCCACTCACCGGCGCTGTTGCTCACGCCCCGGTGCAGCCCGCCGCCGAGGGCGAGACCGGCGCCGACCCCCGTGCCCAGATTGACCACGACCGCGTCCCCGCGGCCCCGGGCGGCCCCGAACCACAGCTCGGCCACCGCGCAGGCGCGCAGCGGATTGTCCAAGTGCAGGGGGTAGGCGATGTGTTCGGCGAGCAGATCGAGCAACGGCACGTCGTGCCAGTCCCAGTTGGGCGCGTACTCGGCGACGCCGGTGTCCCGGTCGACCTGGCCCGGCACGCTCACCCCGACCCCCAGCACCCGGGCCGCCTCGACCCCGGCCTGCGCCACCACCGAGCCCACGGCGGCGGCCACATGGCCGACCACCTGCTCCGGGCGGCTCTCGCCGGGCCGCATGTCCTCGTCGGCGCGGGCCAGCACGTTCAGCGCCAGGTCGAACAGCTCGACGTGGACGTAGGTCTCCGCGATGTCGACGCCGATCAACGCGCCCCCCGACGCGTTGACGGCCACCAGGCCGCGGGGGCGGCCGCCGGCCGAGTCCTCGAAACCCACCTCGGTGATCATGCGTAGGTCCAGCAGCTCGCCGACCAGCGTGGCGACCGTGGCCAGGCTCAGTCCGGTGGCGGCGGCCAGCTCCTGCCGGGAGGTGGGAGACTCGGCGATGATCTGGCGCAGCACCTCGTAGCGGTTCGCGGTGCGGATGTCACGTGATGTGCGCTTCAACGCGGCTGCCCCTCCCGTCCCGTCCAGCCGGACTGCGTCGGGGCGACAATCGACACCGGCGCGGGCGTCAGACTATGGGCTCGGAGGGGGTTTCTACAAGGGATTAGGAAAGGGGCTGGAGGAAGTCCCGCCCGAGCGGCCCTCAGTCGTAGGGGAGGCCGAGCAGGTCCCGCACGAAGGCGTTGGCGAACGTGCCGGAAGGATCCACGGGGCGGGCCAGGGCCTGGAAGTCGTGCAACCGTGCATAGCGGCCGCGGAGTACGGCCGAGGGGATCTGGAAGACCTTCCCCCAGTGCGGGCGCGAGTCGAACGGCTCCAGCACCTCCTCCAGTCGGCGCACCACCGGCAGCACTGCCGTCTCGTCCCGCACCCAGGTGAAGTGCAGCGCGACCGAATCCCGTCCGTGGGCCGGGCTCAGCCACTGCCTGTCGGCGGCGACCGTACGCACCTCGCAGGTCTGCAGGACACCGGCGACCGCCGACCGGATACCGTCGATCGCATACAGCGCCTCGACCGCAGTCGACCGCGGCAGCAGATACTCCGACTGGATCTCCTCCCCGCTGCTCGGCGTGAACTCCGCCCGGAAGTGCGGTAGCCGCTCGTGCCACGGCCCGGGCACGCCCAGCTGCTCGGTGCAGTTGCGCGCGGGCATGCCCGGCACCGGGTGCAGCGGGCCCGCCGCGGGCGCGGCCCACGGGAAGTCCACCGCCGGCCGGTCCGTGCGCCGCTTGACCCACACCTGTCTGAAGCCCGGCTTCCGCCAGTCCGTGAACAGGCTCACGCTGTACCCCGCGGCCGCCACGGCATCGAAGTCCAGCCCCTCCAGCGGGAGTTCGGTGTAGACCCGCTGCTCCACCTCGTACGCCGGCTCCAGGTCGAGCGTGAGCGCCGTGACGACGCCGAGCGCGCCGAGGGAGGTCACGACACCGTCGAACCGCTGGTCGTCCCGGCCCATCGTCCCGGTGTCGCCGCTCGCGACGATCATCTCCACCTCCCGGACCGCCGACGCCAGCGGGCCGTTGTCCACGCCCGAGCCATGCGTGCCCGTGGCCACCGAACCGGCCACCGAGATGTGCGGCAGGGAGGCCATGTTGGGCAGGGCGAGACCGTGCGCGTGGACCGTGCGGGCCAGTTCGGCGTAGCGGGCCCAGCCCGACACCCGGACCGTGCGCGCCGCCGTGTCGACGTCGATCTCCCGCGGCAGACCAGCGGTGGACAGCAGCACGCCGTCCGGGCCCGGGTCGGCGATCCGGTTGAAGGAATGCCCGCTGCCCAGCACCCGCACCCGCTCACTCCGCGCCACCAGTGCCGCGAGCACGTCGACGGTGCGCGGACGGTGGAACTGCCGCGGGGTGTAGCTGACGGTCCGCGCCCAGTTGGTGATCGTCCCGCGGGTCTTGGCCGTCCCTGTCACAGCTGCGTCCCTCCCGGAGAGTACGTGTGGGCCGACCCTCTCATCCAGCATGACCCGGGAGGGAGGCTTGCTGCGGATTTCGTTGTCCAGACGGACATTGATTGATGCATCTCGAATATCACTGGCTCCACTGCTGCGATATCGGTACCGTCCCGCTCATGACTCAGGAACCGCTTCCCGCCCGCCTGCCCGTCACCGACCGCACCCGCCACCGCCGCCTGCGCGAGCAGGGCAGCCGGGAGCGGGCGGAGCTGGAGGCGATCCTGGACGCCGCCTTCGTCTGTCACCTCGGCGTGCTGGTCGACGGGCGGCCGGTCGTCGTGCCCACGGTGTACGGGCGGGACGAGCGCTGGCTGTATCTGCACGGGTCCGTGGCCAGCCGAAGCCTCGCCGGTGACACGCCGGTGTGTGTGACCGTCACCCACGTGGACGGGCTCGTGCTCGCCCGGTCCGTCTTCGAGCACGGCGTCAACTACCGCAGCGCCATGATCCACGGCACGGCCCGCAAGGTCACCGACCCCGAGGAGAAGCTGGAGGGCCTGCGCCGGCTCACGGAGCACTCCGCGCCGGGTCAGTGGTCGTACGCCCGCCGCCCCAGCCGCAAGGAGCTGGCCGCCACCACCCTCCTCGCCCTCTCCCTCGAAGAGGCCTCCGTCAAGATCCGTACCGGCGCCCCGGACGACGGCGACGGACCCGACGCCGCCCTCGGCCTGTGGGCCGGGGTCCTGCCGCTGACCACGGTCTGGGGCACCCCGGAACCCGACCCGGCGCTGCCGGCCCGGACCGCCGTACCGGACCACATCGCGCGCCGTGCGGGGACCCGGCACGGTTGAGCCGCAGGCGGGGGCATACGGTGTAAGTCGTACGCCTGAGCCGGGAGGAGACAGACGGATGGGCAGTCGTACCGCGCTGGTCGAGGATCTGATGGAACGGTTCCCGCACGTGCCACGGGAAGCCGTCTTCAAGGAGGATCTGCTCCGCGGCGGTGTCGCCTTCGACCCGTCCGCCCTCAGTGACAACGAGGGCGGCGAGGTCAAGCCGAAGTCGTACTTCATCTTCTCCTTCGACCACGGCACCCTGCCCGAGCTGGGCGAGGCCGCGCTGCGCCGGCCCCCGGAGGAGATCATCCTCACCGGTGGGCCGTACGACCTGCGGCGTACGGTTGTCTCCGTACGGGTGAACCCCGCCTCGCCCTACCGGGTCGCCGCCGACGACGAGGGGCTGCTCGGGCTCTACCTCGACGGGAAGCGGATCGCCGACGTCGGTGTGCCGCCCATGCCGGAGTACTACCGGCACACCCTCTCCAACGGGAAGTCCGTGATGGAGGTGGCCCCGACCATCCAGTGGGGCTATCTGATCTACCTCACCGTCTTCCGGGTCTGCCAGTACTTCGGCGCCAAGGAGGAGTGCCAGTACTGCGACATCAACCACAACTGGCGCCAGCACAAGGCCGCCGGTCGACCGTATACAGGAGTCAAGGACGTCGAGGAGGTCCTCGAGGCCCTGGAGATCATCGACCGGTACGACACCCAGCGGGCGTCGACCGCATACACGCTGACCGGCGGCGCGATCACCAAGACGGTCGCGGGCCGGGACGAGGCCGACTTCTACGGCCACTACGCCAAGGCCATCGAGGAGCGCTTCCCGGGCCGCTGGATCGGCAAGGTCGTCGCGCAGGCGCTGCCCAAGGCGGACGTGCAGCGGTTCAAGGACTACGGCGTGCAGATCTACCACCCCAACTTCGAGGTGTGGGACCGCCGGCTGTTCGAGCTGTACTGCCCCGGCAAGGAGCGGTACGTCGGCCGGGACGAGTGGCACAAGCGGATCCTGGACTCGGCCGAGGTGTTCGGCGCACGCAATGTGATCCCCAACTTCGTGGCGGGCGTGGAGATGGCCGAGCCGTTCGGCTTCACCACGGTCGACGAGGCGATCGCGTCCACGACGGAGGGCCTGCGCTTCTTCATGTCGCACGGCATCACGCCCCGTTTCACCACCTGGTGCCCGGAGCCCACCACCCCGCTCGGCAAGGCCAACCCGCAGGGCGCTCCGCTGGAGTACCACATCCGGCTGCTGCAGGCCTATCGCCAGACGATGGACGACTTCGGGCTCTCCTCCCCGCCCGGCTACGGCCCGCCCGGACCCGGCCGCGCGGTCTTCTCCGTCAGCTCCTTCATGGACAGCCTGTCCGCCGGTGACCCGGTGGCGGACGCCGCGGAGGTGCCGGCCGAGGTGTGATCCCGCGCACCGGGCCGGCCGGACGGTGAGTACAGCGGCGCCCGCATCCGTACAGGAGGCCGGAGTTGCGGGCCCATCGCGTCACGCAGCCGGCCCGCCACCCCCGGTAACCGGATGTGAACAGGCCGCTTGTCAGTTGTGTCAAGGGCGTGAAAGGCTCTGTGCCCTGCCGCGAGGTTCCCTCGCAACTCCCTTCCTCATGTGGTGAGTTGCCCTCGTTCGTGGATGCAGGAGTCCCATGCCCGACCTGCCGACCCCCAAGGACGCCACCGAGTCCGCGCTGTTCTCGGAGGGCTGGGACGCCGTGCTCAGTTACGCGGACCTGTGCACCTCCGGGTCCCTGACGGCCCATCAACTGGCGACCGAGGCGTTCACGCTCGGCATGCGCGAGGTCCGCGCCGCCGCGAGCACCCATGTGCGCGGCGCGGGCCGGCGTACCGCACGGCTGCCCACCATCCCGGCGCTGCTCACCGCCGTACGCGACACCGCCGCCGCCTGGGAGGCCGACGGGCAGGGGCACAAGCTCGACCCCGACCTCAGACTGTGGCTCAACTCCGGTAAGGCCGCCCGCTTTTCGGGGCCGCCGCTGGAGCGCCCGGTCGCGTTGCGCGGCCTCAGGGACATGCAGGAGGCCGACGCGGCGCTGCTGTGGCTGGCCGAGGTGGAGGCACTGCCCCTGCCCACCGTCGCCCGCCGGCTCGGCCTGGACCCGGCCACCGTCGCCGACGAACTCGACCAGGTCCGCACCCTGTTCCGGGACCGCTGCCGCCGCGCCCACCTGGACACCCCGATGGACGCGCAGTGCCGCTCCTACGCCCGTCTGCTCGACGCGGTCACCCGCTCGCCGGCCGCCGGCACCCCCGACGACCTCTCCCGGCACCTCGCCACGTGCGTGCGGTGTGCCGAGGCCGCCGCGTGCCTGCGCCTGCACGGCGGCGGGCTGCCCGCCGCGCTGGCCGGCGGGGTCATCGGCTGGGGCGGCCTCGCCTACCTGGAACGCCGCCGCCGCGCCGCCGAGGTCCGCCTCGGCGCCGGCCGCCCCGGCGGTGCCGACCCCGCCGGCGACGATCCGGAGGAGGGCACCGGCCGCAGCCGCGTCCTGCGCGGCAGCCTGCTCGCCGCCGCCGTGCTGCTGTCGGCGCTGGCGCTCGGCGTGTCGATGATGCCGTTCGGCGACTCCGGCGGCGACTCCGCCGCCGCCCGCGAGAACAGCCGGCCGATCGCCGACCCCAGCCTCTCCCGCCCCACCACCCGTCCGGCCTCGCCGACGGCACCCGCCGCCGGCCCCTCCGCAGTGCGTACGACAGCCGCCTCCGGCCGGGAGCGGCCCGACCCCGAACCGCAGGGCACCACCTCCTCGGCCGCGCACTGGCCCGCCCCCGGCCGCACCACCGCATCCGCGCCCGCCGCGAGCTGCCAGGTCGCCTACGACCTCGTCAACCAGTGGCCCGACGGCTTCCAGGCCACCGTCACGGTCACCACCGGTCGGCCCCTCGACGGCTGGAGCGTGTCCTGGGCCTTCCGCGACGGCCAGCAGGTCGGCCAGATGTGGGACGCCACCGTCCACCAGGACGGCTCCCGCGTCACCGCCACCGCCGCCGACTACAACAAGACCGTCGCCGCGCACGGCACCCTGTCGTTCGGGTTCATCGGCACCTGGCAGGGAAGAAACCGGGCGCCGTACGGCTTCACGCTGAACGGGGCGTCCTGCACGGCCGGATGAGCACGGGCGGCGAACATCGTCGCCGTGTCGCGGAGGCCCGCGTACTCGATCGATCCGACGGCCACACCGCTCCCCTGTGGCGGTGTGACCGTCGGAGTTTCAGGGGCCGGCACCGGGACTCGCCCCAGCGCACAGCCGTCCAGTCCACCGCGACGCCCTCCTGTCGCAGGTCAGCACTGCCACCTCGACCGACGAGTGAGGTGATCTCCGAGTCCGTCGTGACGGGGAGGGGTCATCTCGAAGACGCGGTGAGCGGCGAGGGCCGTGATGATGTAACGCTCATTCATGTCTCCTGCGGAGGCGAGAACTCCATCACGATCAGGGATCATGCTGCACTCACTCACGGATGTCAATTGACGCCTAGATCATCCATCGGGACCCCTCGATGGGCTACAAATGTGACCCCGTTGGTGCGGTGCGCACCCTTCTGGCGCTAACCTTCAGTGCGCCGCCCACGCGGGTTTACCGACGACGAAGCAGGAGACCGCCTGTTTATGGAGAAGACCACCGGGGTGGAGGACGTCGCGGCGGCCCTGGCATCGATCAAGGCGGAGCTCGAAGAACTGGGCCACACCATCGAGGTGATCAACTTCGACCGGCTCACCCATGAAACGGGCATCGCCGAGGCGACGGTCCGCAAACTCTTCGCAGGGGAGTGCGTCGCTCCCGAGGAGGTCGACCCGCCCTTCAAGGACCGCCTGCGGTTCCTCCTGGACACGAGGCTCAAGGAGAACGGGCGCAAGCACACGTTCCAGGAGGTCGCCGATGCCGTCGGCGTGGCCAAGTCCACGATCACCAACCTGCTGAACGGCTCGCGCAACCCGGGATTCGACGTCAGCAAGGACCTGGCGGAGTTCTTCAACGCCCCGGGCTTCTTCACGCTCGGTCCGAAGACGGCTCTCCTGACGGCCCTTGAGCCCGTCCTGGAACAGGCACGTCTGATCGCCGAACTCAAGGGCCGGCAGGTGCAGCGCGTGGCTCTGCGGGGAAGCGTGTCGGCCGGCAGTGACCAGTTGTCACGGCAGTTGCAGGCGGCGATCCACCAGGTGGTCGAAACGGCCCAGCGCGCGTCCCAGGCACCGGCGGCTGCGACCGGTGGCGACGAGGACCCCGAACTCAGCGAACTCGCTGCCACGATGCGCTCGTTGCCGGCGAAGCACCGCAGGAGCGTGATGGGCATCCTCAGAAACGCGGTCGGCCTGGCCAAGCACGACGACTGACGACAGCTCCTGGATGCGGTCCGCGGCCTCGTGGCGCCCGGCCGGCCCGGGGAGACCGTCCGTCACCTCGATGGGCGCCGCACGCTTCTCGCGGCGCGATACTGCCGCGCCAGGACGCGGAGAGAGGCTGGGATCGACGGTCGCGCCCCGCCGTGCAGGAGGTCACCCCCCTTGCGTCGTACGGCCTGGAGCTGGAGCACCTGAAGGGAGATCAGGGCTCGCAGGAACGGCCGGTAGGGCGCGTCGACCAGATCAGGCAGTCCCCGGCACGCGGTGAGCGCGGTCTCGGCGAGATCGGCCTGCGCGCCGACCAGCCGCCCCAGAGCGGGAACGCGTGCCTGCGACTTGCTTCGCAGGTCCTCGACGGTCAGCCCGTACCGGTGAAGTTCCTCGGTCGCGATGCCGATGCGGCCCTGCTCGGCGTCCTCGGCGAGATCGGCCAGGAAGTCGATGCGCTGCCACCCCTCGATCAGCGCCCGGCATCCCTGGCGGAACAACTCGTCCACACCTGCGGTCGGCGCCGGCGCGATCAGCGACGCGGTGAGCATCAGGGCGGGCAGCGAGTAACGGTCGATGTAGGCCTGGTAGTCGGCCTCGCTGTCGAAGCCGGTCCATTCGGCCTCGACGGGCGCCCCGTCCAGGAAGTCGTGCACGCGCGCAGCCGTGTGCGGGCATCGGCGTGCGGTGTCGGCGAGCGCCCGGAGCAGAGTGGACGCGGGAGCCCCCGGGCCGGGGACGGCATCGAGTGCCTCCGTGACCTCATGGTGCCATGAACTCAGTGCTTCCTTGCGGGCGCCGACCTCTCCGGCGTCGATCCGCTCGTCGGTTTCGTGCATGAAGGCCACCATGGCGACGACGGACGGATGGAGCTTCGCGGGGAGCAGCAGCCGGGTGGCGAGGTACTGGTGGAGGGCGTACTTGCGTACCAGGTCGCGCTGGGCGTCGTAGGCTCGCCGCAGTGTCGGGTCAGTGATGCCGGCCTCGGTCAGGGCCGCGGGCCATCGGGGCACTGCTCTCCTTCGGTTGGTGGTTCCGGTACGGGCACGGACGGTCAGCGGTCCAGGAGGACGCGGGCCGTGCGCAGCAGGACACGGGGGCGGGTGAGGGTTCGCGGAGGCCGTCGCATGTGGACGACGTCCATGTAGGCGCGGTTGATCTCCGGATCCCGGACCGATGCTTGTGTGATCTTGTCGCCTACCCAGCGGATCAGGGGATAACCGCGTGGATAGGGACCGGTGACGTGGGGCTGGGCCAGGTCGGCGGTCGTGGACAGTTTCCACCCGGCGTCGATGAAGACCTCCGCGCGACGGAAGTAGTCCCAGGCCGGGGCGTGCGGCGCGGCTCCGGAGCGCAGGTACGTGGCGAGCGCGCCGGCCTGCAGGGCCGCGAGGGTGAGTCCCTGCCCGTAGACCGGGTTGACGGAGGCCATGGAATCGCCCGCCGCGACCAGTCCGCCCGGGAAGCGACTTGTCGCGCGGAACAGGCGGCGCCGGCTCTCACGGAAGGAGAACGTGCCGACATCGCCCTGCAGCGCGCAGTGGTCGGCGACCTCCCGCAGCGGGGCGACGCAACGTCGCATTCTGGCGACGAACTCCCGCGGGTCCCTGGTGGGGCGGTGACCGGCGTAACCGGCCAGGACGACCGTCCACCGGCCGTTCTCGACCGCCGCGAGTGCTCCGGGTTCGCAGCGTGCGGGCTGGTAGCCGCTGTCGGGTCCCGGGGTGGAGTGCGCGATCACCGTCCCCGGGAGTTCGCTGCCCCGGTGGAAGGTGGCCGTGGCGTAGCCGAGGTCGATCCGCATCCGCTCCACAGGCGGCATGGGCCACCCCTCCTGCTCGAGCCAAGCGCTCAGGCGGCTCGAGCGCCCCATGGCATCGACGACGAGGTCGGCGGCGAGCGTCGTCTCGTGCCCGTGCCTGTGCTCGTGTTCGTGCCTGTGCTCGTGTTCGTGCCCGGCCGGGGTGTAGCGGACGCCGCACACGCGGTCGCCCCGCACCAGGAGTCCTTGGCCGCGGCCGGTGAGGAAGCGCACGTTGGGCAGGTCTCGCGTGCGCCGTCGTACGGCGCGCTCGATGAACGGGCGTGTGGCGCCGAGCATTTCGACGTCGTCCAGGGGTGGGCGTGGCCTGCCGTCGACGTAGAACCGGACCGCTCGGCCGCTGCCGACCAGGGCGCCCTGCGCGGTCATCTCCCCGGTGATGCCGGGAAACCAGCGTTCCAGCTGCGCGTGCCCCATCGCGAGCAGGGCGTGCAACTGGTGCCGGTGCGGTGCGCCTGGGCCGGTTGCCTCACCGTCGAGGTGGTCTGGTTCCACGATGACGACCTCTTCGGCGAAGTCGCTCAGCACGCGGGCCGCCAACAGGCCCGCGTAGCTTCCACCGAGCACAACTGCCCGTTGCACGGGGCTCCCCTCCGAGCCCGTGACGGCTCAGCTCCGTTCGAATGGGTGCGTCGCCGAGAAGAGCGACCGGACGGGACACTATCGTGCCGCTGTGCGAGCCCGGGGCACCCCTTCGCCCTCCTGGGCAGAGCGGACCACCTGGAGTGACGAGTCCACCAGCGGGGAGCGGAGCGCCCGGGCCAGGCGCACCAGGCGGGTCCTCTCCTGAGCGGCGGGCGTGTTCTTTCCCGGGGCGAACAGCGCCGGCCCGGCAGAAGCGGCCGGTGCCGCGCCGTCCGGGCCTGCCGCCTGGAGTCGTTCGACCGCGTCACGCAGGACCGCGGCCGTGGCAGCGGCTTCGAGCTCGTGGGGGGACAGGCCCTTCTTCCCCAGGCCCAGCTGGCTTCGCAAGGCGTCGGTCTTCATGGCCTCGCTGTACAGGCCCGCGACCGCCTGCGCCGGCAAGTCGCTGATCCAGGCGCGCCGTTCCAGCTGCCGGATTCCGTCGAGGATCTCGATCACTCGTCGGTGAAGTGTCCACCGGACATTGAAGATGCGATTCGGCTTGGACCGCGCGGGACCGGCTGAGGCCTGCCGGTCGCTGTGATCCGACCGGCGGCGCCCCGAGCCCAGGGACAGTTCCTGGTCGACCCCGGCGACGACGAGATCCCACAACGGCTGCAGCACCGCGATGTCCCGACGTTCGCCGAGCCACTTGCTCAACGCCGCTCCGGAGACTCCGTAGCACGTCATGATGGATCCCACGACTCCGAAGGCGGAGCCCAGCACGCCCAGGTCGTCGAGTTGGTGGTGACCGAGGGCGGCGGCCGCGGCCGCGGGCGCCGAGCACACCACGTACCCGGACGTCACGAGCATGCTGCGCCCGTACCAGCGGACGGAGTGCATGATCGCCTTGTCGTCGGCCCGTGCGCGTCGCGTACGACGCCATGTGTGCACCGTTCCGCAGGTGAGCATGGTCAGAAACACAGTGAGGAAGACCTGCACCTGCGGATGGTTCACCTGGGCGGTATTGAACTCGAGCGGAACGACCGGTCCGCCGAGATCCGTGGTCACAAACGTGACGACCATGACCGCGAAGGCGATGCCGTAGGCGACCGTCCAGGCAGCGATCTGCCGCCGGACCCGCCGCGGTTGATCCGACCGGGACGGGGTCCACACGATGGTCAACAGGTGCTGCGTCCCGAAGCACAACAGGATGCCCAGGTAGATCGGCAGCGTAGGGAGCCACGGTTGACCGGACGCCGAACCGAGACTCCGGTATCCGAAGGGTGAGGCGACGACGTAGACGATGCCGCCCAGTCCGTGGGTCGCAACCTGCAGGCTCAGCCCGAAAGAAGGGGAACGGACGAAGGCAGAGGCCTTCCAGACGGCGATCGTCAGATGGAGGGCGGCGATCACCAGGTAGACAGTGGTCGCGCTGCTCTCAGACACCAGTCCTCCGGTGGGTGAAGCTGAAGGCGAAGCCATGCGCGTCGGACTCTTGGAGCGCGATCTTGCGGTCCAGCGCCACGGTGGCGAAGGCCTCGACTTTTCGCTCGACCGGCGAGTCGTAGTGGGACCGTTGGAAGAACGCGGTGACCGTATCGGGGTTGAGCGCGGGTGTGAGCTGAACCGCCAGTTCCCTCGACAGCGGGCTGCCGTCACTCGCCCCGACAGGCACCGTGACGTCCTCCGCCTTGTCGAAGAGGAAATGACCCAGTTCGTGGGCGATGGAGTTCACTTGGGTGAGTTCACTGGCGTGCTCGTCGACCGCGATGTAGTCCTGGTCCGGGGTGGCGAGAGAAAACGCGCTGACGGTGGGCGGCATGTCGATGTACAGTACAGAGATGGGGGTGCCGCGCCGTTCTGCGACGAGCTCCACCAGAGCGTCGATGCTCTGCACGCTTGAAAGGCCCAAGTCCCTGCGGATCTGCCGGGCAGCCGCATGGGTTTCGCGGCGTATGGCGAGTTCTTCCCTGAGCGTGCCGATCCAGCGTGGCCATTCCGGTCGCCCACGGCCCGTCCTCACGATCGGCAGCCTCCTCGTTCCCCTCCACCTGGGACCGCGGCCACCGCGCGCCGGTTGAACCTCTCGTCGACGAGGGTGGCGGTCTGCGCAGCGCCCGGTTGCGGGAGCCATGCCCGGTGCTTGGCTGGAAGCCCCGCTTGTACTGCCCTGGTGCCCGCTCCTGTGGCGGATCGCGCGATCCACCCCGTCATCCGTTCTCCTCACCCTGCCCCGACCACACCCCGGAAACCGCGTTCAAGTCACCAGACCCGGACTGTGTTTCAAAGCGTGTCGACCAACGCGTCGTCAACTATAGGGCGGGAACGTCGAGGGGTGGGCAGCCTACCGCGGCCCGTGAAGCCGATGCGGCGGAGGAGTTGGCCCTTGAGCGCGCAGCCGCGCGAGCGGGCGGACGGCTGGGACGAGGCGTGGGCGGACCATTTCCGCACCCTACGACTCCGAAAGCCTGCCGCCCGGAGGGGTGGTCCGCGTCGACCGCGGCCAGTGCGAGCGGCGAGGCACTGCCGCAGGGTCCCGCCCGCCGCCGCGGTGAACGCCAGGGGCCCGAAAACCGTAGGCCACTGCGGCGGTACGGGTGCGACATCCGATCGCCAGTTCCTCGATCGCCGCCCAACAAAGGGGTCCCATGAAACACCGCCGCCCGCGCCACCGTCGCAGAGTGATCGCCCGAGCGGTCGGTACGGCGGGGACGCTGGCCATCGCCCTGGGTGCGGGGATGACGCCGGCGATGGCCGCCGGGAAGACGGCCAACAAGCCCACCGCCACCGGATTCTCACCCGACCAGCCCGACCAGCCCGACCAGCCCGACCAGCCCGACCAGCCCGACCAGCCCG
Organism: Streptomyces sp. NPDC001709; assembly: GCF_053596375.1. Classification (NCBI taxonomy): domain Bacteria; kingdom Bacillati; phylum Actinomycetota; class Actinomycetes; order Kitasatosporales; family Streptomycetaceae; genus Streptomyces; species Streptomyces sp. NPDC001709. The sequence continues at coordinate 457,667 of NZ_JBSFGB010000002.1, forward strand.
ACCAGCGCGCCCAGGACGACGCGCCCTGGGCGCCCCAGCACGACGAGGTGCCGAAACAGCACACGGCCGTCCGTCCGGAAGCCGTCACGCCCCGCGCGGGCACGTCCGCACTCCAGCTCAGTCTGCCCGCACCGACCGGGCACCATGGCGTGGGCACGTTCAGCCTGCACCTCGTCGACAAGTCCCGCACCGACCCGTTCGTGCCCGGTAACAAGCCGCGCGAGCTGATGGTGTCGTTCTGGTACCCGGCCGCCTCCACCCGCGGCCACTACGCGGCGCCGTGGATGCCGTCAGTCTCCGGCGCCCACTTCCTCGCCTCCCAGGGCCTGACGCCACAACAGGCGACGCTGCCGAAGACCGCGGGCCATGTCCTCGCGCCGGTCGACACCAAGCTCGGCAAGCTGCCCGTCCTGCTGTACTCGGCCGGGCTGCACGGGGACCGCGCCGGGAGCACCGCTCTCGTCGAGGACCTGGCCAGCCGCGGCTATCTCGTCGTCACCGTCGACCACACCCACGACGCCAGCGAGGTGCAGTTCCCCGGCGGACGGGTCGAGGGCAACACCATGCCGGCGGGCGCGCACTCCCGCGACACGCTCGACGTACGCGCGGCCGACATCCGCTTCGTCATCGACCAGCTCGGCGCGATCGACAAGGGCCACAACCCGGACGTCGACCACGCCAGGCTCCCCACCGGGCTGTCGCACGCCGTGGACATGTCCCGCATCGGGATGTTCGGCTGGTCGCTGGGCGGTGGGGCGGTCGACACCGCCATGCAGCTCGACCACCGCATCGCCGCCGGCGCCGACCTGGACGGCCAGTTCTTCGGCTCGGCGCCGAGCAAGGACCTTCACCGCCCCTTCATGCTCTTCAGCTCCGGCACCCACAACCTCAACAACGACTCGTCGTGGCGCACGCTGTGGTCGCATCTGAAGGGAGACCGGGTCGACATCCAGCTGAAGGGCTCGGCGCACCTGTCGTTCGGCGACACGGAGGCGATGCTGCCGCAGGAGGCGAGCCTGCGCGGGCTCTCCCCGGCCCAACTCCAGCAGATCCTCGGCACGCTCGACCCGAACCGCGCGATCGAGATCCAGCGCGTCTACCTCGCCGCCTTCTTCGACAAGGAACTGCGCCACCAGCACGGCACCTTGCTCGACGGGCCCGACAAGAAATACCCGGAGATCTCCTTCGTCCGCTGACCGGGCCATCCGAAGGGCCGGCCCTGCACGCGGGCCCGCCCTCCGGATGGGCCGAAGCCCGACCGGCACGGCCTGTGACCCTGCCAGAAATTCGATGGCGCCGGAATTGCGGGTGCCTCTAGGGTGAGGACTGCTTCGCGCAGTGACTGTCGGCCACTGCCGTCAGCCGAGTGAAGAACGGGAGGTGTGACCGATGGCTGTCTCTGTGACGGGTGCTGCCCGCAACCAGAAGTTCATCCACTCCACCTCCGTGGCCTCCGGCTGATCTTTCCTGTCTTCTTCGCGCCTGTGAGTGCGCGCGGCCGGGGCTGCCCCTTTGAAGGGTTCCCCTTGAATCTCTCTTCTCCTTCGGCTTCTTCCGCTTCGTCGCACCCTCTGGCCCCGTACGGCTGGGACGAGGGATGGGAAGCGGAGTTCGCCGCGTACGCCGGGCAAGGTCTGTTGCCCGGTCGTGTCGTGCGTGTCGACCGCGGTCAGTGCGACGTCGTCACCCCCGTCGGCGCTGTCCGTGCCGACACCGAGTTCGTCGTTCCCCGGGACCCGATGAAGGTCGTGTGCACGGGGGACTGGGTCGCTGTCGACCCCGACGGTGATCCGCGTTATGTCCGCGCGTATCTGCCGCGCCGTACCGCCTTCGTGCGCTCCACCTCCTCCAAGCGGTCCGACGGGCAGATCCTCGCCGCCAACGTCGACCACGCCGTCGTCGCCGTGTCGCTCGCCGTCGACCTCGACCTCGGTCGCGTGGAACGCTTCCTCGCCCTGGCCTGGGAGTCCGGCGCCCAGCCCGTCGTCGTCCTCACCAAGGCCGACCTGGTGCCGGACCCCGTCACCCTGGGCCACCTGGTGCAGGACGTGGAGACGAGCGCGCCCGGCGTGCCCGTGCTCACCGTCAGCGCCCTGCACGGCGCCGGGCTCGACGTCCTCGTCGCGCTCGTCGGCTCCGGTACGTCCGTACTGCTCGGCCAGTCCGGCGCGGGCAAGTCCACGCTGGCCAACGCCCTCGTCGGCGCGGACGTCATGGACGTACAGGCCGCGCGGGACGTGGACGGCAAGGGGCGGCACACCACGACCACGCGCAATCTGCTCGCCCTCCCGTCGGGTGGGGTGCTCATCGACACACCCGGGCTGCGGGGTGTCGGCCTGTTCGACGCCGAGAGCGGGGTCGGCCGGGTGTTCTCCGAGATCGAGGAACTGGCCGAGCGGTGCCGGTTCCACGACTGCGCCCACGAGAGCGAGCCGGACTGTGCGGTGCGCTCCGCTGTGGAGGGCGGGGAGCTTCCTCAGCGCCGGCTGGAGAGCTACCGGAAGCTGGTGCGGGAGAACCAGTGGATCGTGGCCAAGACCGATGCGAGGGTCCGTGCGGAGCTCCGGCGGGACTGGAAGCGGAAGGGGGCTGAGGGGAAGGCGGCGATGGAGGCCAAGCGGGGGCGTTTGCGGTAGTGGCCGGTGCCGGTGCCGGTGCTGGTGCCGGTGCTGGTGCGGGGGGCCGGGGGCTGCCGCCCCGGGCCCCCCGCTTCGGCCCGCACGGCCTCGTCCTCAAACGCCGGACGGGCTGTTTTCCCAGCCTGCATGGGAAAGCGCAGCTCAGCTGTGCGTCCGATTTCCGCTAGCCCCACCCCTGATCCCGGCTCACACTGGAACATGTGATGGATGAAGACGCCAGGTACGAGGCGGTGCGCAGCAGGGACGGGCGGTTCGACGGGGTCTTCTTCTTTGCCGTCGAGACCACCGGGATCTACTGCCGGCCCAGCTGTCCGGCGGTGACGCCGAAGCGGCACAACGTGCGGTTCTTCCCGACAGCCGCTGCCGCGCACGGCGCCGGGTTCCGGGCCTGCCGGCGGTGCCGGCCGGATGCCGTGCCGGGGTCGGCGGAGTGGAATGTGCGGGCGGACGTCGTCGGGCGGGCCATGCGGCTGATCGCCGACGGCGTCGTGGACCGCGAGGGCGTCGCCGGGCTCGCCGCGCGGCTCGGCTACAGCGCCCGGCAGGTCCAGCGGCAGCTCACCGCGGAGCTCGGCGCCGGGCCCGTGGCGCTGGCCCGGGCCCAGCGGGCGCACACCGCGCGGGTGCTGCTGCAGACCACCGACCTGCCGGTCACGGGGATCGCGTTCGCGTCGGGGTTCGCCAGCGTGCGGCAGTTCAACGACACCGTCCGGGAGGTGTACGACTCGACGCCCACCGAGCTGCGGGCCGCCCCACGGGGCCGGAGCGCCTCCCGGGGCCGGGGCGCCTCCCGGGGCCGGGGCGCCCGCCGGGCCGCTGCGGGCGCCGGGATCCCGCTGCGGCTCGCCTACCGCGGCCCGTACCAGGCCGCCGCCGTCTTCGACCAGCTCGCCGAGGAGGCGGTCGCCGGTGTCGAGGAGGTGTCCGGCGCGCCCGGCGGCCGAATCTACCGGCGCACGCTGCGGCTGCCGTACGGCACGGGAATCGCCGCCGTCGAGGAGCGCATCCGGGCGCCGAGGGCCGGGGGCGGAACCCGTCCGGGCGGCTGGCTCGATGCGCGGCTGCACCTCAGCGACCCCCGGGACCTCACCACCGCGGTGCAGCGGCTGCGGCGCCTGTTCGACCTCGACGCCGACCCCTACGCCGTCGACGAGCGGCTCGGCGCCGATGCGCGGCTCGGCCCGCTGGTCGCCGCCCGGCCCGGACTGCGCTCGCCCGGCGCCGTGGACCCGCTGGAGCCCGCCGTCCGCGCCCTGGCCGGCCCGGACGGCGCGGCCGAGCTGGTGCGGCGGTGCGGCAAGGTGCTCGACGCGCCCTGCGGCAGCCTCACCCATCTCTTCCCCGAGCCCGCCGCTCTCGCCGAGGCCGAGCCGGACGGCCCGCTGGGCGCGCTCGCCGCCGCCCTCGCCGACGGCACCGTACGGCTGGACCCGGGCGCCGACCGCGACGACGCGCAGCAGTCGCTGCTCGCCCTGCCCGGTATGGACCCGGCCACCGTCGCAGTGCTGCGCGTGCGCGCCCTCGGTGACCCGGACGTCGCCCCGCCCGGCGCTGAGGTGCCCGACGACTGGCGGCCCTGGCGCTCGTACGCCGTCCGGCATCTGTGCGTGGCGGGGGAGTGGAACCGGTGGAACCGATGACGACCGTGTGCTGGATCCAACCGGCCCAGCCTATTGGGTAGTTGTTGCCCACGCCGTTCCGTGCCGCCGCGGACGGCTCGCCGCCTGTCAGGGCCGGAAGATCCGGTCCAGGTGGTAGCGGAGGACGGTCGTGGCGGACTCGGCGTCGCGCTGGCCCACCAGGACGCTGGTGCCGAGTCCCGCGGACATGGCCAGCAGGCCGACCGCCTCCGTGTGGGCGTCCACGCCGGTGCGGAGCAGCCCGGCGTCCGCCGCCTGCCGCAGCAGCCCGGTGAGGGTGGTCTCGGCCGCGTCGGGATCCTTGATGAAGGGCTGGGCGGCGAGGGCCGCGTCGGTCACCGACAGCACGGCGTACGAGGTGTAGAGGTGATGGAAGAGGCGGCTCTCCTCGTCGACCGGCAGGGCCGCCGTCAGCAGCGCCTCGATCACCGCCCGCGGGCCGGGGTCGGCACCGGCGGCGCCGACCCGGGCGGTCACCCGTTCCCCGAACCTCCCGGCCAGATGGCGCAGTCCGAAGAGGAGCAGCTTCTCCTTGGACTCGAAGTAGTACTGCACCAGCCGCAGTGAGACGCCCGCCTCGGCCGCCACGTCGCGCATCCCCACCGCGTGCAGCCCGAGCCGCCCGGCGGCCCGGACGAGCGCCTCGGCGATCTCCGTGCGCCGCTCTGCGTGATCCACGCGCTTGGGCATCGTCCGGCTCTCCGCTCTTCTCGTGGTGCCCCCGGTTTGGTGCCCCGGTTTTTGATGATACAGCCGTACCACGTTTGTGGTACGTTCGTATCACAAAGACCGACTGCCCCCGGAGGTGGCCGTGCCCGAGTCCACAGCAGCCCGTTCCCAGTCCGATGTCGGCCGCTTCGTCAGCGACGCCTGGCGCGAGCGCTACTTCGCGGCCTGCGACGCGGTCTACGCGCTGGGCGCGCCCGCGTCCTGGGAGGAGGACGTGGAGACCTCCTTCGGAACCACCCACGTCTACCGCTACGACCCCGAGGACCCCGCCGCCCGCGACCGCACCCCCGTGGTCCTCGTCCACGGAGCCGGTTCCTGCTCCGCCATGTGGTACCCGAACACCCCAGCCCTCAGCGCCGAACGGCCCGTCTATGCCATCGACACCCCGGGCGACCCGGGCCGCACCGTGCAGCGCGCACCGATCCACGAGCCCGAGCGCGCCGCACAGTGGCTGGACGAGACGCTCGCCGGCCTCGGACTCGACCAGGTGCACCTCGTCGGCTCGTCGTACGGCGGCTGGCTCGCCCTGAACCAGGCGCACCGCGCACCGGAACGCCTCGCCTCGGTCACGCTGCTCGACCCCGGTGGCCTGGAGAAGGTGGGGCTGCGTTTCTTCGTGTGGATCTTCGTCAGTCTGTTCGCCACCTTCGCCCCCAAGGCGCTGCGGCCCCGCCTCGCGTCCTGGCTGGAGCAGCCCGTCCTCATCGTGCCGGAACTGCGCACCATGATCCGGACCGGGGTCCGCGCCTACCGCATCCGCCGGCCGGTGCCGCAGCCTCTGACCGAGGCCGAACTGGCCGCCATCCGCACGCCGTTGTACCTGGTGCTCGGCAGGCGCAGCCTCCTGGTGCACCCCGACCGGCAGGTCGAACGCGTGCCCCGGCTGGTCCCCGGTGCCAGGGCCGAGATCATCTCCCGGACCGGCCATGGCCCGCAGATCGACCACGCGGAACTGGCCAACGATCGGATGCTGGACTTCATGGACTCCGCCGACCTCGGCCTGCCGACCCCGCGCTAGTGCGCCGGTGCGCTGCTCCTCCTGCTGAGGTGCGGGCCCAAATCGCGTGAATCTACGAGGAGTTCGGCCTCGCCGTGGATACCGACCCCGCGCACCCGCCGATCAGGGTCGTGCCGTCGTCCTGGACGAAGGAGCCCGCCGGGTTCGCCTGCGGCCGGCCGCGCGGGTCGATCGTGGCCATGCGGCCCAGCCGCGGCGATGCCAGGACCAGCCGCTGCGATGCCGGATGGGCGCCCTGCCAGACCCCGCGTCTGCGACGGGATCCGGACAGGCCCCAGGGCGGCCGCCCCACGCCCGGTTGCGCCGAGCGGGTGGACCGCCGTAGAAGGTGCGGTGCCGCGGCCCGGCGGTGTGGCACGGTCTGCTCCGACGGGCAACGGGGAAGGGTGGGTGCGGAGATGGCCGGGGTCAGACGGGTCCTCGCGGTGCTGGTGCTGGCGATGCTGCCGGGGACGGCGGCGCCGGCCGTCGCGGAGCCGGCGGCGCCGCCCTGGACCGGCAGCTGGGAGACCGCGCCGTCGGGAACGACCACCGCACTGCCCGGCGCCGCCATCCGCAACGTCGTCCACCTCAGCGTCGGCGGCACGGCCGTGCGCATCCGGCTCAGCAACCGCTTCGGCACCGCACCCCTGCGCCTGGGCGCGGTCACCGTCGCGCTGCGCAGGGCGCCCGGCGCCGACGCCGTGCCCGGCACCCTGCGCACCGCCACCTTCCACGGCGCCCGGGACGTCACCGTCCCGCCCGGCCAGGACACGGTCACCGACCCGGTGCCGCTGCCCGTCCCGGCCGCCGCCGACCTCCTCGTCACCGTCTACACCCCCGGCGACAGCGGCCCGGCGACCTTCCACCAGACCGCCCTGCAGACCAGCTACGTCGCCCCGGCCGGCGCGGGTCGCGCCGCCGACGAGGACGGCGCCGCCTACACCACCCTCATCAGCCGCTGGTACTACGTCACCGGCGTCGACGTCCTCGGCACCACCACCGGCAGCATCGTCGCGTTCGGCGACTCCCTGACCGACGGGAACGGTTCCACGCCCGACACCAACCACCGCTGGCCCGACCGGCTCGCCGAAGGGATGCGCGCGCAGCGGGTCGGCGTCCTCAACGCCGGCATCTCCGGAAACCGTCTGCTGCACGACGGCGCCGGACCGAACGCCCTCGCCCGGCTGGACGCCGACGCGCTGGACCGGGCCGGGGTACGGGTCCTGGTCGTCCTGGAGGGCATCAACGACATCAAGGGCACACCGACGGCCGCCGACGTCACGGCGTACGCCGACGCCTACCGCACGCTCGTCGCCCGCGCCCACGCCCGGGGCGTCCGGGTCATCGGGGTCACCCTCACCCCGTACCGCGGCTTCCCCGCCTACACGGAAGCCCGCGAGGCGGTACGGCAGCGGGTGAACGCCTTCATCCGCACCGGCGGAACCTTCGACGCGGTCGCCGACGCCGACGCCGCCCTGCGCGACCCGGCCGACCCGACCCGCCTCCAGCCCGGCTACGACCCCGGCGACCACCTGCACTTCAACGACGCGGGCATGGCAGCGGTCGCCTCCACGGTCCGCCTGGCCCTGGGGGTGATGCGGTGACCGCTCAGCCCCCCAGCACCGCCCCCAGCCACGCCCCCGCGATCAGCAGGCAGGCGAACAGCTCCGTCAGCACGCTGGAGCCGCCGGAGCGCATCGTCGTGCGCAGGGCGGCCATCGCCTCGCCGTGCCGGCCCAGCCGCATCCGCTCGTGCAGATAGATGCCGGCCATGAAACCCGGGACGGCGCCCAGCACCGGCAGCAGGACGAAACCGAGGAACGCCCCGGCGCCCGCGTACACCCCCGTCATCGGCGTCGCACCGCTCTGGCGGAGCCGGCGCGGCGGCAGGGCGGCGCGGACCGCCAGCGACAGCAGCAGTACCGCGCCGGCGCCCACCAGGACGGCCCAGGCCAGCGGCTGCGGATCGGTCAGCGCCCACCACAGCACCGCGGCCCACACCAGCCACGACCCCGGCACCCCGGGCACCAGCACTCCGCACAGGCCGAGCACGATGACCACGCCGACCAGCAGGAGCTCCCACACTCCCATCTGCCCAGAGTGCCGGAGAAGCCGGGGAACGGCAGGAGAGTGCCGGGGCAGCGCGATCCTGTGGGCCGAGAGGCCGCGAAACCGCAGGTGAGGGGGCGGCCGCGGCCTATGAGCGGGTGACCCAGCCCCGCTCGTACGCGTGCCAGCCCAGCTGCAGCCGGGTCGTCACCCCGGCCAGCTCCATCAGCCGCCGTACCCGGCGCTGCACGGTACGAAGGCCCAGGTCGAGCTGCTTGGCCACGCTGGCGTCGGTCAGTCCGGCCAGCAGCAGCGACAGCACCTCCAGATCGGTGGCGTCCGGGCCGTCCGGCTGTTCCTCGGCCACCCCCGCCGGGCCCAGCCGCAGCGGCAGCGCCTCCCGCCACACCGACTCGAACAGCCCGGCCAGCAGCTCCAGCAGCCCACTGGCGTGCACCACCAGCGCGGCCGGCTCCGCCGTGCGCGAGGTCAGCGGCACCATCGCGAGCGAACGGTCGGCGATCACCAGTTTCGTCGGCACCCGGTTCACCGCCCGCACCTGCTCGTCCCGGCCGAGCGCCGCCGTCAGCTCGGTCAGCCCGTGCGGCAGGTCCAGCACCGCGCGCTCCACCACCACCCGGTAGCGCACCCCGCGCCCGGCCGCCTGCTCCTCCGCCGCGTTGTCCACGCCGGACACGACCACCGGATTGCCGGTCACCAGCGCGCACACCTCCTCGGCCGCCCCCAGCTGCAGCTGCAGAAAGCGCTGGGCGACCGCCGAGGCGCCGGTGACCACCTCCACCAGGTCGTGCACCGCCGGCTCGACCGCCGCCGCCCGGTACTCCTGCGCGAGCAGCGCCGCCGCCAGCTCCGCCTGCTCCAGCTCGTGCCGCTGCTGGGTGAGCAGCGCGCCCAGCGCGACCCCGGGCGGGGCCGCCACCCAGCGGCCCGGCCGGGCCGGGGACTGGGCGGCGAGCCCCTGGCGCTCGAGCCGGCGCAGCGCGCGCTCGGCGTCCGGCTCGGACAGCGTCAGGCGCCGCGCCAGATCGGGCACGTCGGCCGCGCCCACGGACACCAGTGCCCGGTACGCCGCCTCGTGTGTCTCGTCCAGTCCTATCGCTGCCAGCATCCGTCCACGTCCCTCCCCCGGAACAGGCCTGGGGCCAGGCCCGGAACACGCCACGACGGGCGCGGCCTGGCGGAAACCGGCCACGGCGCAAACCCGCCGCCAGACATCATCGCCGTAGCGGAGGTGAGTCTGCCAAGGTGGCAGCACCGCGGGACGCCACCGAGGCCCGGATTCACAGCTGCGTCCCAGGAAACCAAGCCACAATCCGGCCAACCGGCGAGTGCCCCCAGCGGGCCGGTCGTCAGGAGCGTGGCCCGGGCCCGGGGCGTGCGCGTCACGCGAAGGGGATCCGGGGCCGGGTCACTTCGGACGTCGCCGGGCGGTCCTCCCGTGGGGGGTGGGGCCGCCCGGCGGCCATCTGCCGTTCCTCGTACGGCTGTTCAGTCCCTCACACGACACGGCGCTCGACGTGGCCGGGTGCGCCGGATTTTCCTGATGCCCCGTTTTCATACGGCCCGCGCGGTGGACAATTACGGGCATGAGCCAGCAGGGGGGAACACCCGCCCGTTCCGAGGACGACTGGTGGGGACAGCTGTACGACGACTCCACCGAGGACACGGGACCCACCGCCGCGCCCGATTCCCTGGACGACCGCTTCGCCTCCGCGAAGCACACGGTGACGGGCCGGCCGACGGCGCCGCACGATCCGGCGCCGGGCAGGCGGAGCGCCGACGGCAGGGCACGGAGCGACGACGACGGCGGCGCGGCGCGAGGTGCCCCGGGCGCGGGCGGAACCGGTCCCCGGGAGGCCGCGGTACCCACGCAACGGGCGCCCGAGAACCCAGCCGCCCCGCCCCCCGTCCCCCCGCCCGCGCCCGCCCCCGGAGCGGCGACCGGCGCGCCGCCCCGCCGGCGATCGCCCTGGGACCCTCCGTCGGCCGCACCCCCGACCCCGTCGACATTCCCAGCGGAACCCGCCTCACCACCAGCCCCCCTCCCCTCCCAGCCGACGGCGCCCGACCTGCCGGGCCCCGCGTCACTCCCTGAGTCGCAGGCCCCGTGGCCACCGATCGGCCCTCCCCGGCCGCCGAACCCGTCGCCCATCGCCCCACCCTCCGCGCTGCCCGTTGATCGCTTGGCGCAGGACCCGTGGCAGCCTCTCGCGCCTCCCGAGTCGCAGGCATTGCCGACATCCGCATCGCCCGCTGCGCCGTCCGCCCCTCGCTCCGCGCAGGACCCGTCGGCACCCGTCGCGCCTGCCGAGCCGCAGGACCTGCCGACGCTCGCCTCGTCCTCCGCGCCGACCGCCGACCGCCCGGCGCGGGACCCCCGCTCACCGGCCACACCAGCAGAGCCACCGCACCCCCCTGCGTCCGCTGCGCCCTCCGCGCCGCCCACGGATCGCTCGGCGCAGGACCCCCGTTCACCCGGCGCGCCCACCGCGGCCGGCGAACCCCAGGACCCCTCGGCGCCCGTGCCGTCGGCGCCCGTGGCCGGTGACGAGTCGCGCTCGCTCGAGCCCGCCGCGGCCACGGTCTTCACCGCGCCCCCGCCCCCCTCCGCCGTCGACTACGTCGGCTCCGGGCCGCCCACCTACGACCCCGAGCCCACCGCGCTGCCCGCCGTCGCCCCGGACGGGATGGGGGAGTTGGTGGCGGACACCGTGCTGGACGGGGCGCGGTACGGCGCGTGCACGTTGCGGGCCGTGTCGTTGCGGGGGGACTCGGCGCGCTACCGGGGGGAGCCGCGGCGGGACTCGTTGCTGACCGCGCGGTTCGGGACGGGGGAGCAGGCGCTGGTGCTCGTCGCGATGGCGACCGGGGTGCGGGGCACGCCGGGCGCGCATCTGGCTGCGGCCGAGGCGTGCCGGTGGATCGGGCAGGCCGTGGGCCGCAGCCACCAGGGGCTCGTGGCGGACATCCGGGCGGCCCGGCGTAGCGATCTGAAGGCGGGCCTGCAGCGGCTGACCGACCGCAGCCTCGGCAGGCTCCGCGCGAGCGCCGCCGACCTGGGCGTGGACCCGGAGGCGTACACGGCGAGCCTGCGCTGTCTGCTGCTGCCGGCCGACCCGGACTGCCGTACCCGCGTGTTCTTCGGCGTCGGCGACGGCGGCCTGTTCCGGCTGCGGGACGGCGCCTGGCAGGACATCGAGCCGCAGGTCACGTCCGACGGCGGCACCGGCGCACCCGCGGAGACCCCGGACGGCGACCGGCTCACCATGGACTTCGGCATCCCGATCCCGCCGAGCCCCTTCGAGCCGGCGCCCGAGCCGCCCCGCGAGCCCTTCAGGTTCCGTGCCTCGCCGGCCCGCCCGGGTGACGCGCTGGTGATGTGCACGGCCGGTCTGGCCGATCCGCTGCGCGGCGAGGCCGCCCTCTGCGCCTACCTGGCCCGTCGCTGGTCCGGCCGTACCCCGCCCGGGCTCGCCGCGTTCCTCGCCGACGCCCAGGTGCGGGTGAAGGGTTACGCCGACGACCGTACGGCGGCGGCCGTGTGGGAGGCGTGAGAGCGATCGCTGTGACTGTATGGATGCATGGCCAAACAGAACGTAGCCGAGCAGTTCGTCGACATCCTCGTGCGCGCCGGGGTGCGCCGCCTCTACGGCGTCGTCGGCGACAGCCTCAACCCGATCGTGGACGCCGTCCGCCGCAACGCCGCCATCGACTGGATCCACGTCCGCCACGAGGAGACCGCCGCCTTCGCGGCCGGTGCCGAGGCGCAGATCACCGGGCAGCTGGCCGCCTGCGCCGGCTCCTGCGGCCCGGGCAACCTGCACCTGATCAACGGCCTGTACGACGCGCACCGCTCCATGGCCCCGGTGCTCGCCCTCGCCTCGCACATCCCGTCGAGCGAGATCGGCCTCGGCTACTTCCAGGAGACCCATCCCGACCGCCTCTTCCAGGAGTGCAGCCACTACAGCGAGCTGATCTCCAGCCCGAAGCAGATGCCCCGGCTGCTGCAGACCGCCATCCAGCACGCGGTCGGGCAGAGCGGGGTCAGCGTCGTCGCGCTGCCCGGTGACATCGCCGCCGAACCGGCCCCGGAGAAGGCCGCGCAGAGCGCCCTCGTCACCTCCCGGCCCACGGTCCGGCCTGGCGACGCCGAGATCGACGAACTCGTGGAGATGATCGACGAGGCCGGCAAGGTCACCCTGTTCTGCGGCAGCGGCACGGCCGGTGCGCACGCCGAGGTCATGGCGTTCGCGGAGAGGATCAAGTCGCCCGTGGGGCACGCGCTGCGCGGCAAGGAGTTCATCCAGTACGACAACAAGTTCGACGTCGGGATGAGCGGACTGCTCGGCTATGGCGCCGCCTACGAGGCCACCCACGAGTGCGACCTGCTGCTCCTGCTCGGCACCGACTTCCCGTACAACGCCTTCCTGCCCGACGACGTGCGGATCGCCCAGGTCGACGTGCGGCCCGAGGTGCTCGGCCGCCGCTCGCGGCTCGACCTCGCCGTGTGGGGCGACGTACGCGAGACGCTGCGCTGTCTCATCCCGCGCGTGCAGGAGAAGACGAACCGGCGCTTCCTCGACCGGATGCTGAGGAAACACGCCGACGCGCTGGAAGGTGTGGTCAAGGCCTACACCCGCAAGGTCGACAAGCACATCCCGATCCACCCCGAGTACGTGGCCGCCGTCCTCGACGAAGTCGCCGACGACGACGCGGTGTTCACGGTCGACACGGGCATGTGCAATGTGTGGGCCGCGCGGTACATCTCGCCCAACGGCCGCCGCAGGATCATCGGTTCGTTCTCGCACGGCTCGATGGCCAACGCGCTGCCCATGGCGATCGGCGCCCAGTTCACCGACCGGCGCCGGCAGGTGGTCTCCATGTCCGGAGACGGCGGATTCTCCATGCTGATGGGTGACTTCCTGACACTCGTGCAGCACGACCTCCCGGTCAAGGTCGTGCTGTTCAACAACTCCTCGCTCGGCATGGTCGAGCTGGAGATGATGGTCTCCGGCCTGCCCTCCTACGGCACCGCCAACACCAACCCGGACTTCGCGGCCGTGGCGCGGGCGTGCGGTGCCCACGGAGTGCGGGTGGAGAAGCCCAAGCAGCTGGCCGGTGCGCTCAAGGACGCCTTCAAGCACAAGGGACCGGCCCTGGTGGACATCGTCACCGATCCCAACGCCCTGTCCATCCCGCCGAAGATCAGCGCCGAGATGGTCACCGGATTCGCCCTGTCCGCCTCCAAGATCGTGCTGGACGGCGGCGTCGGCCGGATGCTCCAGATGGCCCGCTCCAATCTGCGCAATGTGCCGCGCCCCTGAACCCGGGGGCGAAGGGGCGGATTTCGGCCACTTTCACGGCGTGTGACGGGGTGCCGTCGGCCGGTGCCGGGCGCATCTTCCTTGCCGTCCCGGGGCGTCCGTGGCGCCCAGCGCCCTGCGGGGACCCGGCGGCCCGGGTGCGCAGTGGTCCGCCGGCCGGCCCGGGCGCCGTACGGCCGTGGCCGAACCGCCGGTCATCGGGCATGCGTCATGACTGCCTGTGTGCGTGCTGGGCAAGCATCCTCCGTGAACGTGTTCGACCAGGAGGGGCAGGGTCCAGCGGCGTGCGGGCGGGGGTCATGAAGAGTCAGGCACGAGGGGGCGGTCCCGCGGTCGTCGGGGGCTCCTCGGCGACGACGGGGGAAGAGGCCGGCACCATCACGGAACACGCGCACCGGCTCCGGCGCAGGCTGGGGCGGGCGGATCTCAGGGCGGTGCCCGAGGCCCGCCGGGAGTTGCGCGAACTGCTGCGGGACTGGGGCAAACCCGGCCGCTCGGAGATCGCCGAACTGCTCACCAGCGAACTGGTCACCAACGCGCTCGTCCACACCGACGACGACGCGGTCCTCACGGCGGTGGTGGAGCCGGGCGGACTGCGCGTGGAGGTACGGGACTTCGTGGCCCGCAGACCGGAGCTGAGAGGCCCGGGCTCGGACGACGACACCCACGGCCGGGGCATGGTGCTGGTGCAGTCCCTCGCGGACGCGTGGGGCGTACGGCCGCACGGGGTGGGCAAGTCGGTGTGGTTCGAACTGGGCGCCGAGGCGGCGTAAGGCTCCGCGGGGGCACGGGCTCGCATGGTGCGGGGCCGAGGTCGCCGGGCCGTGCGGCCATATCGGGGGGCGTGAATCCGTATCCGGGGCATGAAGCGGGCCGGGGACGTGACCCGTGCGGTCACGCCCCGGCGGCCCGTGATGAGCCGCGATCCTAGGGCCTGTCCGGCGGATCCTGTCGCAGACGCGGGGTCACCTGCGCTGATGAGGCGCCGTCACTTTCCTGCGACCTGATCCGCCGGACAGGCCCTAGCCGAACTGCTGCTCCAGGTCCTTCAGTTTGCGCTCCAGGGAGTCCAGCCGCGGCAGGGCCATGGTGTCGTCCTCGGCCGTGAGGTCGACGGTCACCGGCTCAGCGGACCCCCTGCGGACCGGCTGCAGGGAGGGACGGGCGCGCACGGGCAGTTGCTCCGCGGTGGATATGGCAGGCTCCGCGGTCATCTCGGCGGGGCCACGCTCCACTGCCTGTACCTCGACCTGCCGGCCGGCGCGGCCCACGAAGCCGCGGTGGCCCCGGCTGATGGCCTTCAGCTGGGCGCGCTCGATGCGCTGCTGGTCGCGCCGGCGCTGCCGCGCCTCCTCCTTCTGCCGCTTGTCGTCGCGGACCTCCTCGACCGCCTCGTCCAGGCTGCGCACGCCCTCCAGGAGCATCAGCGACCACGCCCTGTAGGTCTCACGAGGGGCGCGCAGCCAGCGCACGATACGGATCTGCGGCAGCGGGCGCGGCACCAGGCCCTGCTCGCGCAGCGCGGCCCGGCGGGTCTGCTTCAGCGCGCGGTCGAACAGGACGGCGGCCGACAGCGACATGCCGGAGAAGAACTGGGGGGCGCCCGCGTGGCCGGCTCCCCGGGGCGCGTGCACCCAGTTGAACCAGGCCGCGGCCGCGGCGAACAGCCACACGAGGATGCGGGAGCCGAGGGCGGCGTCGCCGTGGCTGGCCTCGCGCACCGCGAGGACGGAGCAGAACATCGCCGCGCCGTCCAGTCCGAACGGCACCAGGTACTGCCAGCCGTCGGTCAGCCCCAGGTTCTGTTCGCCGAAGCCCACCAGGCCGTGGAAGGACAGGGCGGCCGCGACCGCCGCACAGCAGAACAGGAGCACGTAGGAGGCGGTGCCGTAGATGGCCTCCTTGCGTCTGCGGCGCTCCTCGCTGCGCTCCCACGAGTCGTCGGCGCTCGCGTTCTCCCCGGAGGAGCGCTTGCCGCGCGCGAGCACCGCAACCGCCGCCAGCATGCCCAGGAGCAGTACGGCGCCCGGAAGCAACCAGTTCAGCGATATGTCGGTCAGTCTCATCAGGGGTCCCTTGCATTGGGATAGGGCGTAACGCCCGCCATAGTGGCCCACTCCCGATGGCCCTCAGGGGGTTTCGGGGCAAGAGGCCGCCAAGGAAGTGCAAGGGGATGCCCAGGGCGGCGTTCTGCTCGAACTGCCGCTTGAGGGGCGGGAGTTGAGTTCGAATAAGACTACCCGCACGGGCGGTTCCCCGGAAAGTTCCCGAGACGGGTGGGGAAGTTGTGAACGGTGATCCTAGTGGACCTTGGGCCGTGCTCCGGCCCGGGGATTCTTGATCGCGCACAGCGGGGGAAGGTAAGGCTATCCTTATCTCCCCCTCTGGTGAATTTGAACTGGCGCGTCGGGCGCCTAAGGTGCTTGACGGACAAGTGACAACCCGCCGTCGATGACCCAAGTGCCGACAAGCCGCCAGGAGGGACCCGTGAAGCAGCGCGCGCAGGGCTCCGCCGGAGCGGAGACCCCGGAGCGCCGGACGCCCGGCGGCGACCGGGTGCCCGCGCAGGCGCGCCCGGCGGACGCCCTCGACGGCCAGCGTGAGCGGGATGCCGCCGTGCCCGGCGTGCGCGGTGAGCACACGCACAGTGAGCGGCCGATTCCCGGGCCGCGGGCGGCGGTGCAGCGGTCCTCGGTGCGCGGGCAGATCCTCGACGCCCTGCGTACGGCCCTGGTGACCGGGGAGCTGAAGCCGGGCGAGGTCTACTCGGCGCCGGTGCTTGGTGAACGGTTCGGGGTCTCGGCCACGCCCGTGCGGGAGGCGATGCAGCAGCTCGCCCTGGAGGGTGCGGTCGAGGTCGTGCCCAATCGCGGTTTCCGGGTCGTGCAGCGGGGGGCGCGGGAGCTGGGCGAGCTGGCGGAGGTGCGTGCGCTCATCGAGGTGCCGGTGATGCTGAGCCTCGCCCGGACCGTGCCGGGTGAGCGGTGGGCGGAGCTGCGTCCGCTGGCGCAGGAGACGGTCCGCGCGGCCGCCTCCGGCTGTCCGGCGACGTACGCGGAGTCCGACCGGACCTTTCACCGGGCGGTGCTCGGCCTGTCGGGCAACGAGCAGCTGGTCCGGATCGCGTCGGATCTGCACCGGCGGTCGCAGTGGCCACCGGTACGGCAGGGCCGGGCCCGCCTGGTCGCGGACGCGGCGGAGCACATGGCCCTCCTGGACGCGTTGATCGCCGGGGACATGGATGTGGTGCGGGCATTGGTGTCCGAGCACTTCGCGTCCGCGGGCTGAACAGCCGGGTCAGCGCCGTAGGGGTGCGGGCCGTCTCCCGGGTGCGGGTACGTCGTGGTCGCTCGCGCCCACGCGGCGGAGCCGCATGTCGACACGGCCCCGCGCCCCTGGCACCCGCACCCGGGAACGCAACCGTACCCACTCTCCCCTACGCCGTGGCCACCCCCGGCGCCGGTGGGGTCAACTGCCGTGCCAGCCACGTCGGTACACCCCCGAGCAGCCGGAACAACCGCCGGGCCTCCTCCCGCAGGCGGGACGCCTCCGGCTCGGACTCCGCGTCGGCCAGTGAGGCCAGCGCGGGCGCCGTACCCACCAGGTAGCCCAACTCCTCGCGGATCCGCAGGGATTCGGCGAAGCCGTGCCGGGCCTCCGTCAACTCCCCGTCGCGCAGGGCGAGTCCGGAAAGATGGCGCCAGGTGAAGGACAGCAGAAGCGGGTCCGCGTGCGCGGCGGCACCCGCGTGGGCCCGGCGGTACGCCGCCCGTGCCGCCTGCGGGGAGTGGGTCAGGTTCTCGGCGATCAGGCCCCGGCGGAAGTCCAGCAGCGCCCGGTCCGGCACCCCTGGGGGGATCAGCGCCGCCGCCCGCCCCAGCGCGGCCCGCGCCTCGTCGGCCCGGTCCCGCACCCCGTGCAGCGTTGCGGTGTAGGCGAGTTGGCCGCGTTCGCAGGCGGCGGCCCCCCGCTCCTCGTCGCTGTGCGCGAGCGCCTCCGCCGTCCGCAGGGCGTCCTCCGCGTCCTCCCAGCCCCGCTCGGTGTACAGACACCGCTCGACCAGCAGCGCGGCCCGCTGCAGGGCCGCCTGGGGGGTGTCGGGCGGCAGCAGAGCCGCCGCGTCGGCCCAGCAGGCCCGCGAGCGCAACCGCCATACCGCGGTCTGGAGTGGATCGTCACCGGCGTTCGTTCCGTTACCAGACATGGCGGTATGCGCCACGTTGCCCTCCCCGAGCACGCCATCGAGCTGTTGAGTGGTGGCGGCATTCCAGCACCGATCGCCCGGCCGGGCCAAGGGGGTGGGTGAAAGATTTCACAAAGTAGTGGGGCGGGGGCGTGGCCGGGTTCGACCGTCGCGCTGCCGTGCGCCCCCGCTGACCTCAGCTCATGCGCAGGGCCAGGAAGAAGTCCAGCTTGTCCTCCAGGCGCGAGAGGTCGCGTCCCGTCAACTGCTCGATCCGGCCCACCCGGTAGCGCAGCGTGTTGACGTGCAGGTGGAGCCGGGTGGCGCAGCGGGTCCAGGAGCCGTCGCAGTCCAGGAACGCCTCCAGGGTCGGGATCAGCTCGGCCCGGTGGCGGCGGTCGTAGTCCGTCAGGGGGTCCAGCAGGCGGGCCGTGAAGGCGCGGCGGACGTCGTCGGGCACGAAGGGGAGCAGCAGGACGTGCGAGGCCAGTTCCTGGTGCCCCGCCGCGCAGACCCGGCCCGGGCGGGCGGCCGCCACCCGGCGGGCGTGCCGCGCCTCCTCCAGCGCGCCGCGCAGGCCCTCCGCCGAGTGCACGGCCGCGCTGACGCCGAGGGTGAGCCGCCCGTCGTCGTTCAGGCCCGCCGACAGCGTCTCCCGCACCGACTGCAGCAGGGAGTCGGCCAGCAGGCCGGTCTCCGAGCCGTCGTGCTCGGCGGAGACCGCGGGCAGCGGCACCAGGGCGATCGCCTCGTCGCCGGTGTGCGCGACGGCGATCCGGTCGGACGGCTCCGGGCCGGCCGCCAGCGGATCGACCAGCACTTCCTCCAGCAGCGACTGGGCGACCGGGCCGCCCTCGACCTCGCCGCCCTCCCAGTCCACGCGGGCCACCACGACCTGCCAGTGCGGGGCCGCGCCGAGCCCGGGCAGCAGCACCGGGGCGGCCACGCGCAGGCGGGCGGCGATCTCGGCGGGCGCGGCACCCGTCTGGACCAGCTCCAGCACCTCCTGGGCGAGCCGGCGCCGCACCGTGCGCGCCGCGTCCCGGCGGTCCCGCTCGACGGCGATCAGCTGGGTGACGCCCTGCAGCAGGTCCAGGCGCTCCTCGGGCCAGTCCCCGGCGTCCGCCTCGACGGCCAGCAGCCAGTCCGACAGCACCGACTCGCGCACATCGCGGGCGGCCTGCGGGGAGCGGCCGGAGGAGCGGATCGGGAAGAGGGAGTAGGTGGTGCCGCCGAGCAGGACGCGGTGCGGGCCGCGGCGGCCGGTGCGGGTGGCCGCCAGGTGCTCGGCGGCGAGCTTCGCGCAGGTCTCCGCGGGCAGCGCCGGGCCCGCGACCTTGGAGCCGGCGATCAGTCGGCCGGTGGGGGCCAGTACCCAGGCGCGCAGGTCCAGGTCGGTGCCGAGCAGGTCCAGGACCACGTCCGGGCCGCCGCCCGCCGGGCCCGAGGTCATCATCCGCCGGTGCCGGTCCACCACGGCCGCCAGGTCCCCGGCGCGCTCGCCGGAGACCTGGCGGACGACGTATTCGGTGATCGTGGCGAAGGCCACCGACTCGTGCACCGCGAACAGCGGCAGCCGGTGCTTGGCGCAGGCGAGGGCCAGGTCGTCCGGCACATCGCCCAGCTCCGCCTCACCGGCCGCGAGCGCCGCCACCCCGGCCTGCACCAGGATCCGTACGAACGGCTCGGAGTCGGCGGCGTCCCGGCGCCAGGCCAGCCCCGTCAGCACCAGCTCACCCCCGGAGAGGTAGCGGCTCGGGTCGCGCAGGTCGGTGGTCATGACCCCACGCACCGAACGGTCCAGCTCGTCCTCGCCGCCGAGCAGCCGCAGGCCCAGCGCATCGGTGTCCAGAAGTGCGCGCAGCCGCATTTCGTCGCCGCCGTTCTTTGTCTCGAAACCTACGATGGATCTTGGCGGGTGACGAGCGAGTCACCCGGAATCGGACGTACTGGGGCGCTCTCCAGCGTCTCCGCGCTGTTTCCTGGGTTTCTCCAGGAAAACGGAGAGGTTACCGATGACCTCCGTTCATACGAATCTACAAGATGCCCGCCATGGCCAGCCAACTCCTTCATGGTTTCGGTGACTGACCACGCCGGACTCGGGGCGGTGTACTGAGTCCACCCCGCGTTAACAGGACATGAACGAGCCGCGCCCGCCGCAGTACGGATTGGCTCAATCTGAACGATCAAGACGAACGAAGAGAGCCGGTCATGGACTTCCTTCGCCCCGCCCGCTGGGAGGAGGCGCTCGCCGCGAAGGCCGAGCACCCCACCGCTGTGCCGATCGCGGGTGGCACCGATGTGATGGTCGAGATCAACTTCGATCACCGCCGGCCCGAGTACCTGCTGGACCTCAACCGCGTCGCCGACCTCTACGAGTGGGAGGTGGGCGAGGAGAGCGTACGGCTGGGCGCTTCCGTCCCGTACACGCAGATCATGCAGAACCTCCGTGCCGAGCTGCCGGGCCTCGCGCTCGCCTCGCACACCGTCGCCTCCCCGCAGATCCGCAACCGCGGCGGTGTCGGCGGCAACCTCGGCACCGCCTCGCCCGCCGGTGACGCCCACCCCGCCCTCCTCGCGGCCGGTGCCGAGGTCGAGGTGGAGTCCGCGGCCCGCGGCACCCGGCTGATCCCTATCGACGACTTCTACACCGGCGTCAAGCGCAACGCGCTCCAGCCCGACGAGCTGATCCGCGCGGTTCATGTGAAGAAGGCCGACGGCCCGCAGCAGTACTCGAAGGTCGGCACCCGCAACGCCATGGTCATCGCCGTGTGCGCCTTCGGTCTCGCGCTGCACCCCGAGAACCGGACCGTGCGTACCGGCATCGGCTCGGCCGCCCCGACCCCGGTCCGGGCCAAGGCCGCCGAGGAGTTCCTGAACGCGGCGCTCGAAGAGGGCGGCTTCTGGGACAACGGAAAGATCATCACCCCGTCGGTCGCCAAGCAGTTCGCCGACCTGTGCGCGGCCGCCTGCAACCCGATCGACGACGTCCGGGGCACCGCGAGCTACCGCCGCCACGCGGTCGGCGTGATGGCCCGCCGGACGCTCACCTGGACCTGGGAGTCGTACCGCGGCGCCCGCCGCACATCCGAGGGAGCTGCGTGATGCGCGTCAACTTCACCGTCAACGGACGTCCGCAGGAGGCCGACGACGTCTGGGAGGGCGAGTCCCTGCTGTACGTCCTGCGCGAGCGCCTCGGCCTGCCCGGCTCCAAGAACGCCTGCGAGCAGGGCGAGTGCGGCTCCTGCACCGTGCGCCTGGACGGCGTCCCGGTCTGTTCCTGCCTGGTCGCGGCCGGCCAGGTCGAGGGCCGCGAGGTCGTGACCGTCGAGGGCCTGGCGGACTACGCCAAGCAGCGCGCGGAGCACGGCGGCTGCGCCACCGGCGCCTGCGGTACGACGCAGCAGGACGCCCAGCCGGCCTCCGACTCCCGGACCGGCGAGGGCGGCGAACTCTCCCCGATCCAGCAGGCGTTCATCGACGCCGGCGCCGTCCAGTGCGGCTTCTGCACCCCGGGTCTGCTGGTCGCCGCCGACGAGATGCTGGAGAGCAACCCCAACCCGACCGACGCGGACATCCGCGAGGCGCTGTCGGGCAACCTGTGCCGCTGCACGGGCTACGAGAAGATCATGGACGCGGTGCGCCTCGCCGCGGCCCGCCAGTCCGAGGGGGTCTGACCATGCCCGCCAACGGCGCTCCCACGAAGATCACGCAGGGCTCCCGGACCAAGGGCGGCATCGGCGAGTCCACGCTGCGCCCCGACGGCACCCTCAAGGTCACCGGCGAGTTCGCGTACTCGTCCGACATGTGGCACGAGGACATGCTGTGGGGCCAGATCCTGCGCTCCACCGTCGCGCACGCCGAGATCGTCTCGATCGACACGAGCGAGGCCCTGAAGACGCCGGGCGTGTACGCCGTCCTGACGTACGACGACCTGCCCACCGAGGTGAAGAACTACGGCCTGGAGATCCAGGACACCCCGGTCCTCGCGCACGGCAAGGTACGCCACCACGGTGAGCCGGTCGCGCTCGTCGCCGCCGACCACCCGGAGACGGCCCGCCGCGCCGCCGCCAAGATCAAGGTGGACTACAGGGAACTGCCCGTCATCACCGACGAGGCCTCCGCGACCGCGCCGGACGCGATCCTCGTCCACGAGGGCCGCGACGACCACCACGCCGGACACGTCCCGCACCCGAACATCGTCCACCGCCAGCCGATCATCCGCGGCAACGTGGCGGAGGCCCGCAAGCGGGCCGACGTGATCGTCGAGGGCGAGTACACCTTCGGCATGCAGGACCAGGCCTTCCTCGGCCCCGAGTCCGGCCTCGCCGTGCCCGAGGAGGACGGCGGCGTCCACCTCTACATCGCCACCCAGTGGCTCCACTCCGACCTGCGCCAGATCGCGCCCGTCCTCGGCCTGCCCGAGGAGAAGGTGCGCATGACGCTCTCCGGCGTCGGCGGCGCGTTCGGCGGCCGCGAGGACCTGTCGATGCAGATCCACGCCTGCCTGCTGGCGCTGCGCACCGGCAAGCCGGTGAAGATCGTCTACAACCGGTTCGAGTCCTTCTTCGGGCACGTCCACCGGCACCCGGCCAAGCTCTACTACGAGCACGGGGCCACCAAGGACGGCAAGCTCACGCACATGAAGTGCAAGATCGTCCTGGACGGCGGCGCCTACGCCTCCGCCTCCCCGGCGGTCGTCGGCAACGCCTCGTCCCTGTCGGTCGGCCCGTACGTGATCGACGACGTCGACATCGAGGCCATCGCCCTCTACACCAACAACCCGCCCTGTGGCGCCATGCGCGGCTTCGGCGCGGTCCAGGCGTGCTTCGCCTACGAGGCGCAGATGGACAAGCTGGCCAAGAAGCTGGGCATGGACCCGGTGGAGTTCCGGCAGCTGAACGCGATGGAGCAGGGGACCATCATGCCGACCGGGCAGCCGGTCGACTCCCCGGCCCCGGTCGCCGAACTGCTGCGCCGCGTCAAGGCGATGCCGCTGCCGCCGGAGCGCCAGTGGGAGTCCAGCGAGGGCGCCGACGTACGGCAGCTGCCCGGCGGTCTGTCCAACACCACGCACGGCGAAGGCGTCGTACGCGGTGTGGGCTACGCGGTCGGCATCAAGAACGTCGGCTTCTCCGAGGGCTTCGACGACTACTCCACCGCCAAGGTGCGCATGGAGGTCATCGGCGGCGAGCCGGTCGCGACCGTGCACACCGCGATGGCGGAGGTCGGCCAGGGCGGTGTCACCGTCCACGCGCAGATCGCCCGCACCGAACTCGGCGTCACCCAGGTGGCCATCCACCCGGCCGACACCCAGGTGGGCTCGGCGGGTTCGACCTCGGCCTCCCGGCAGACGTACGTCACCGGCGGCGCCGTGAAGAACGCCTGCGAGCTGGTGCGCGAGCGGGTGCTGGAGATCGGCCGGCGCAAGTTCGGCTCCTACCACCCCGCCTGGGCGACCGCCGAGCTGCTCCTGGAGGGCGGCAAGGTCGTCACCGACGGCGGCGAGGTGCTCGCCGACCTGGTGGACGTCCTGGAAGACGAGGTGGTCGAGCTGGAGGAGGAGTGGCGGCACCGGCCGACCGAGGCCTTCGACCTGGTCACCGGCCAGGGCAACGGCCACGTCCAGTACTCCTTCGCCGCGCACCGCGCGGTCGTCGAGGTCGACACCGAGCTCGGCCTGGTCAAGGTCATCGAACTGGCCTGCGCCCAGGACGTCGGCAAGGCGCTCAACCCGCTCTCCGTCATCGGCCAGATCCAGGGTGGCACCATCCAGGGCCTGGGCGTGGCGGTGATGGAGGAGATCATCGTCGACCCCAAGACCGCCAAGGTCAGGAACCCCTCCTTCACGGACTACCTGATCCCCACGATTCTCGACACGCCGACCATCCCGGTCGACGTGCTCGAACTCGCCGACGACCACGCCCCGTACGGGCTGCGCGGTATCGGCGAGGCCCCGACCCTGTCGTCCACGCCGGCCGTCCTCGCGGCGATCCGGAACGCGACAGGGCTGGAGCTGAACCGGACGCCGGTGCGGCCGGAACACCTCACGGGCACTGCGTAACACACAACCCCACAGCTCTCCGGGCGGCGCAGGGAACGTCACACACTCCGCCGCGCCGCCCGGAGGAACCCCCTTTGAGTGCCGCACCGCTCGCGGTCCTTGAAGTACCAGGAAATTCGTTCGTCTCGGGCCGTCCCCCGGGTCGTCCATTCCCAAATCCCGTGACCGTCAGGGCGGTTGCACGGGTGCCCCTGTGAACCTTGGGAGATGGCACCATGACCCAGCAGTCAGTGGAGCCGACGACTTCCGCCGATGACGCGGGCGCGGGTTCGCGTCCGTCGGCGGGCAGGTCGTGGCTCGACCGGTACTTCCACATATCCGAAAGAGGATCCACCATCGCGACCGAGGTTCGCGGTGGCGTCACCACCTTCATGGCGATGGCGTACATCCTTCTGCTCAACCCGGTGATCCTCAGTGGCGCGGACAAGTCCGGCGACTCGCTGAGCCAGAAAGCGCTCATCACGGCCACCGCGCTCGGTGCGGCGGCCACCACTCTCCTCATGGGCTGGGTCGGCAAGGTGCCGCTCGCCATGGCCGCCGGACTCTCCGTCTCCGGAGTGCTGGCCGGTCTCGTCATGGGAACCAAGACCCTGACGTGGGCTCAGGGTCTCGGCATGTGCGTCGCGTACGGCGCCGTGATCATGTTGCTGGTGGTCACCGGCCTCCGCGAGATGATCATGAACGCGATCCCGCTGCCGCTCAAGCACGGCATCACGATGGGCATCGGTCTGTTCATCGCGTTCATCGGTCTGGTCAAGGCCGGGTTCGTACACGCCGGTACGGCGACCCCGGTCACCCTCGGTGACAAGGGGGAGCTCGCCGGCTGGCCCGTCCTGCTCTTCGCCGTCACGCTGCTGCTCATCTTCGCGCTCCAGTCCCGGAAGGTTCCGGGCGCCATCCTCATCGGTATCGTCACCGGCACCGTTCTGGCGGTGGTCGTCAACGCGACCGGCCTCGTCGGCGACAAGGGCTGGGCCAACGGCGAAGGCCCCGCCCTGCACGGCAGCGCCGTGTCGATGCCGGACTTCTCGCTCATCGGCAAGGTGTCCTTCGGCGGACTGGGCGACGTCGGCTACGTGACGGTCAGCTTCATCGTCTTCACGCTGGTGCTCGCCGGGTTCTTCGACGCGATGGCCACCATCATCGGCATCGGCACCGAGGCCAATCTCGCCGACTCCCGGGGGCGGATGCCGGGCCTGTCCAAGGCGCTGTTCATCGACGGTGCCGGCGGCGTCGTCGGCGGTGCCGTGGGCGGCTCCGGTCAGACCGTGTTCGTCGAGTCCGCGACCGGCGTCGGCGAGGGTGCCCGTACCGGACTGGCCTCGGTCGTCACCGGTGGGTTCTTCGCCCTGTGTCTCTTCTTCACACCGATCACGGCGATCGTGCCGCGCGAGGTGGCCTCGGCCGCCCTCGTCACCATCGGCGCGATGATGATGATGAACGCCCGGCACGTGGACTGGGCCGACCGCTCGGTCGCGATCCCGGTCTTCCTGACCGTCGTGATCATGCCGTTCACGTACTCGATCACCCCCGGTGTCGCCGCCGGTGTGATCTCCTACGTCGTCATCAAGATCGCCCAGGGCAAGTGGCGGGAGATCGGCGGCTTCATGTGGGGCCTGACGGTGCTCTTCCTCGTCTACTTCTCCCTGCATCCGATCCGGGCACTCCTGGGCGTCCACTGACGCCCGGGGCCCTGAACGCATCGCCATGACCCGATCAGGAGGCCGAACATGCTGGACATCGCCGACGAGCTGAACCGGTGGGTCGAGCAGGGCCGTGACTTCGCCGTCGCCACTGTGGTGGCCGTCGGGGGCAGCGCCCCGCGCCGGCCCGGCGCCGCCCTCGCGGTGGACGCCGACGGCACGGCCATCGGTTCGGTCTCCGGCGGATGCGTGGAAGGGGCCGTGTACGAGCTGTGCCGGCAGGCGCTGGAGGACGGCGAGACCGTCCTGGAGCGCTTCGGGTACAGCGACGAGGATGCCTTCGCCGTCGGCCTGACCTGTGGCGGCATCATCGACATCCTCATCACACCGGTCCGGGCGGACGGTCCCGCCCGGCCGGTGGTCGCCGCCGCGCTGGCCGCCGCCGCCCGTGGGGAGGCGGCGGCGGTCGCGCGGATCGTGGAGGGACCGGCAGCGCTGCGGGGCCGGGCCCTCCTCGTCCGCCCCGACGGTTCCTACGAGGGCGGCCTCGGGGGCCACCCCGAGCTGGACCGCACCGCGGCCGAGGAGGCCCGCGCGATGCTGGACGCCGGCCGGACCGGCACCCTCCGGATGGGCGAGAGCGGTTCCCGCTGCGGCGCCCCCCTCACCCTCCTCGTCGAGTCCTCCGTCCCCGCCCCCCGCATGATCGTCTTCGGCGCCATCGACTTCGCGTCCGCGCTGGTCCGCATGGGCAAGTTCCTCAACTACCACGTGACCGTGTGCGACGCGCGCCCCGTCTTCGCCACCAAGACCCGTTTCCCGGACGCCGACGAGATCGTCGTCGAGTGGCCCCACACGTACCTGGAGCGCACCACGGTCGACGGCCGTACCGTCCTGTGCGTCCTCACCCACGACGCCAGGTTCGACGTCCCCCTGCTCCGGCTGGCGCTGCGCCTCCCGGTCGCCTACGTCGGCGCGATGGGCTCGCGCCGCACCCACCTGGACCGCAACAGGCGCCTGCGCGAGGTCGGCGTCACCGAGCTGGAACTCGCCCGGCTGCGCTCCCCGATCGGCCTCGACCTCGGCGCCCGTACGCCCGAGGAGACGGCCCTGTCCATCGCCTCGGAGATCGTGGCGGACCGGCGGGGAGGCTCGGGTGTGTCACTGACCGGTGCGCACACGCCGATCCACCGTGACGCGAACCCGGCGCCGATTCGCCGCCTCGGCTCTGCGGCCTGACTGCCCCGCGGCCGTCCCGGAGAGCTCCCGGGGAGACCGCGCCGGGAAAACGGTTTGCCGGGCGCCGAGGCGCCCGTATTGCATGAGGGCATGGTGTCCACCGACCGGCTGGCGGCCTTCGCCGCCCTCTCCCTCCTGCTCATCGTGATCCCCGGCCCGAGCGTGCTCTTCGTCGTCGGCCGGGCGCTGGCGCACGGGCGGCGCGCCGCGCTGACCACGGTGGTCGGCAACACCCTCGGCGCGTACCTGCTCGTGGCGGCCGTGGCGCTCGGCATCGGCTCGATCGTGGAGCGCTCGGTGCTTGTCTTCACCGCGCTGAAGCTCGCCGGCGCCGCCTATCTCGTGTACCTGGGGATCAGGGCATGGCGGCAGCGGGGCTCCCTGCGGGCGGCGTTCACGGCGTCCGGGCCGGCCCACGGCGGCCTGCGCACCCTCTGGGAGGGCTTCGCGGTCGGCGTGGCCAACCCCAAGACGATGGTGTTCTTCGCCGCCGTCCTGCCCCAGTTCGTGGACCGCGAGCAGGGCCACGTGCCGGTGCAGATGCTGGTGCTCGGCCTGGTCTTCAACGCCATCGCCCTCGCCTCGGACAGCGTCTGGGGACTGGTCGCCTCCGCCGCGCGGGGCTGGTTCGCCCGCTCGCCGCGACGGCTCGCCGCCGTCGGCGGGATCGGCGGGCTGACCATGATCGGGCTCGGTGTGACGGTGGCCGTGACGGGGCGCAAGGACTGACCCCGAGGACCGACCGCAAGGACCGAGTCGTGCCCCTTCGGGGCGCTCACTCCCAGCGGAGCAGCCGGTTCACGGCGCGGCCGAACACCGTACGTGCCGTGCGTTCCAGTACGCCGTCGAAGGCGCGGGGCAGGAACCGGAACCGCACCTCCTCCCGCCACACGACCCGGCTACGGCCGCCCGGGCCCGGCCGTACCTCGATCTCCGCCCAGCCCCGCACCGCCCGGCCGCGCTTCTCCAGGCGGCACAGCCCGGCTTCGCCGTCGGCGGGCGGGCGCCAGAGGGTGACCTCCATCAGGTCGTCGAAGGCGAACGGGCCGATGCCGGAACGGGCCACGAAGCGCGTGCCCACGTGGGTCGGCGGGGGAGTGAGCACCCTGATCCGGGTCAGCGGGACCACGTCGGCGTGGCGGGGCCACTGCGTGAGCCGGCGCCAGGTCTCGTCCAGGGCGAGCGGGACCGTACGTGCGAAGGAAAAGGTGGGCACGGCATGATCGTAGGCAATGAACGCCGGTCACCTGCGCGTTCACCCCCGCCTTCGGCCCGCCCGCCTACCCGGATGTCCACGAGGAGTCGTATCCGGAAACAGCCGGTACGCCGGGCGCCGAACGGCGGCCCCGCTTCTACCCTGCCTGTCAGGGGCCGGGCAACGTGCCCGCCCGCGGGGGGAGTTGATCGTCATGCCGCTGAAGAGCTACGGCGTTCTGATCGCCCGTGCCGTCGGCACCCGGCGCGAGGGCGCGAAGGGCACACCGCACTACCAGATCCATCTCACGGACGACCAGGGCACCGACTATCGTGCGGCGGTCAACGTGCTGTCCCAGGAGCGCCCTTCCGAGCTGCTGTATCTGGTCGCCGACGACTTCCGGCACCCGCTGACCGCCCGTCTGGAGGGCCTGCCCGGCGGCTGGAACACCCTGCCGCCCGGCCCCGGCGGCCCGAACCTGGACTTCGTCCGCGGCAACCTCTTCGACCCCTCCGGGATGCGCCCGCTGCCGCCGGATGTCCCCGGCCCCGACAACGACCTCGCCGACCTGCTCGACCACCACGTACGGCGCGCGGTGGCGGACCCGCGGGCGCGGCTGTACGTCTTCGGCGCCCGCTTCGGCCCCGAACCCGCCGTCAAGGACAAGGTGTTCGGATTTCTGCCCGGCAACGGCGTCCACGACGTCCACATGAACCAGGGCAACAGCCGCCGCTTCAGTGGGGACGACGGCGTGTGGCAGGACGGCGGGCTCCTCGTGCACTTCCCCGGGCGGTCCCGCTGGGTCGGCATCTTCCTGGCCTTCCAGAGCCAGTCCTGGCACACCGACGACACCACCGGGCACGCCCTGGACGACACCGACGGCAGCCGGCCCGCACCCGGCGCACAGCCCGTGCGGATCGTCGCGGCGCTGGTCAACCCCGGGGGCCCCGCACCCGAGGCGGAGACCGTGACCCTCCTCAACGCCTCGCCGGAGCCCGTGGACCTGACCGGCTGGCGTGTCCTCGGCCGCCTCGGCCAGGGTTCGCCGGTCCCGGCGGCGGCCCCGCTCGCGGCCGGCGCCTGCCGCACCGTGCCCCTGACCGCCGACGCCCAACTCGGCAACGGCGGCGGCGAGATCACGCTCGTCGACGCGGCCGGCCTGAAGGTCCACGGGGTCTCCTACACCGCCGAACAGGCCGCCCGGGAGGGCTGGTCGGTGGTGTTCTGACCCTCGGTGGTGTTCTGCTCTGCGATGGTGTTCCGCGGGACACGGCGGGGCCGCGTCAGGGCCGGTACACCTTGCCCGGTTCCGCCTTGCCCGGCGCCAGCAGCTGGGGGACCGTCACGAAGACGTACCCGCGCGCCTTCAGCGCGTCGATGATGCTGGGTACGGCGGGCACGGTGCCCGGGTAGATGTCGTGCAGCAGGATGATCCCGTCGCGGGACGACTGGTCGAGGACGCGCTGGGTGATGAGTGCCGAGTCGTTGGTCGTGTAGTCCTTGGCGGTCACGCTCCAGAGCACCTCCGCCAGGCCCAGCTCCTTGG
Source organism: Streptomyces sp. NPDC001709 (assembly GCF_053596375.1). NCBI lineage: Bacteria > Bacillati > Actinomycetota > Actinomycetes > Kitasatosporales > Streptomycetaceae > Streptomyces > Streptomyces sp. NPDC001709. Next base: position 486,939 of record NZ_JBSFGB010000002.1, read on the forward strand.
CGATCTTGTGCACACCGGTGTCCGTACGGCCCTGCGGCGGACGCATCAGGGTGGGCTTGTGCCCGGTGAGGCGCTCGATCGCGTCGTTCGGCCGCGCCAGCTCCTCGTGTATCTGCGCGTCCGGTATCTGCGTGAGGATCTTGTGGTCCCAGGTGTGGCTCGCGACCTCGTGGCCCTCGGCGGCCATCCGCTTGACCAGCTGCGGGTACTTCTCGATGTGGTTCTTGCCGAGCAGGAAGAAGGTGGCCGGGACCTTCTTCTGCTTCAGGATGTCGAGCAGCCGCGCCGAGTTCTCGCTGGGCCCCGCGTCGAAGGTGAGCGCGATGCACTTGGCCTCGCGGCAGTCGACGGTCCCGAACTTCGCCGGCGCCCCGTGCGCCGCCCCGGCCCGCACGGTGCTCGGTGCGGTGGTGTCGACCTGGGCGCAGCCGGACAGCGTGAGCGTCAGGCCGAGGGCGGCCGAGGCGAGCGCGGCCGGACGCAACCTCCGGGCGGTTTCGCGCATCTTCCTGGTCGCGCGCTTCGGCGTCGGGATCTTGGCGGTCGAATGAGGCATGCGGTGACTATACACTCGGTGTATAGATCATTTGTTCGACTGTCTGTCTCCGGGGAATGCCCGACCGGTAGCACCATGGAAGGAGGGGGCTCCACGGAGGAGGACGGGCCATGTTCTTCCGGGACCGCGCCGAGGCCGGACGGGAACTCGCCGGACTGCTGATCGATCTGCGCGAACGCGGCGCCCTCGTCGATCCCCTCGTCCTCGCCCTGCCGCGCGGCGGCATCGCCGTCGCCGAGCCGATCGCCCGCGCCCTCGACGCCCCGCTCGACGTGCTCGTCGTGCGCAAGATCGGCGCCCCGCACCACCAGGAGTTCGCCGTCGGCGCCCTCGCCGCGGACGACCCGCCCCTCTTCGACACCGACACCCTGCACTGGCTCGGTCTGACCGAGGAATCCATGGCCCCGGCGGTCGAACGCGAGCGGCGGGAGCTGCGCCGGCGCGAGGAGCGCTACCGCGGCGACCGCCCGGCCCCGGACCCCGCGGGCCGCACGGTGATCGTCGTCGACGACGGGCTCGCCACCGGTGCCACCGCCCGCGCCGCCCTGCGCCACATCCGGCGCCGTCGTCCCGCCCACCTCGTCCTCGCCGTGCCCGTCGGCGCCCCGGACTCCGTGGACCTGCTCGCCACCGAGGCCGACACGATCCTGTGCCCGCACCGGCCGCACGGCTTCACCGCCGTGGGCCAGTGGTACGCGAACTTCGAACAGCTCAGCGACCAGGACGTGCTCGCCGCGCTGCACGGGAGCTGAGGCGGGGCGCCAGGTCGCTCAGAGCCAGTCCCGTTTCTTGAAGACGAGGTACAGCGTCACACAGACCACGCCCATCAGCCCGATCGCGAACGGGTAGCCGAAGAACCAGTGCAGCTCCGGCATGTGGTCGAAGTTCATGCCGTAGATCGTGCCGACGAGGGTCGGGGCGAAGAGGATGGCCGCCCACGACGAGATCTTCTTGACCTCCTCGTTCTGCTCGAAGCCCGCCTCCGCCAGCGCCCGCATCTCCGCGTTCTGCTGCTGGGTGACCAAGGTGGCGTTGACCGTGAGGATCTCGGTGAGGGCCTGGCGGAAGCCGTCGACGCGCTCGCTGGTGTGGGTGACGTGGTCGGCGACGTCCCGCAGATAGCGCTGGAGTTCCTCGTCGGTCTCGTACTTGGCGAAGCCGGCCATCAGCGCGTGCAGCATGCCCACGAGCGGGCGGGTGGCGCGCTGGAACTCCACCATTTCGCGGGAGAGTTCGTAGATACGGCGGGAGACCTCCGGGTCGCCGCGGAACACCTCGGTCTCGATCTCGTCGATGTCGTTCTGGACGCCGCAGACCACCGGGGCGTAGCCGTCGACGACCGCGTCGAGGATCGCGTACAAGACCGCCTCCGGGCCGAGTTTGAGCAGCTCGGGGGAGTCCTCCATGCGGTGGCGGACCGCCGACAGATCCGGCGCCGCGCCGTGCCGGACCGTGATGACGAAGTCCGGGCCGACGAACACGTGCAGCTCGCCGAAGTCGACCTCCTCCGGCGCGTCCAGATAGCGGGCGGCGCGCAGCACGACGAACAGCGTCTCGCCGTACCGCTCCAGCTTGGGCCGCTGGTGCGCCTCCATCGCGTCCTCGACCGCGAGCGGGTGCAGGCCGAACTCGGCGGCCAGGGAGTGCAGATCGGCCCCGGTGGGCCGGGCCAGGCCGATCCAGGCCATGCCCGAGGGCTGCTCGCGCAGCTCGCGGTAGGTCTCCGCGAGCGTGGCGGGGGAGGAGACGCGGACACCGTCGCGGTACAGCGCCGCCTGGACGATACTGGCCGGCTCGCCGCCGTCCGCCGGGGCGGGGGCGAGCGCGGCCGGCTCGGCGAGGGGGGTCTGGGGCGGGGTGGGGACGCGGCGCCAGACGGACCGGCGCCCGCCGTTCCTGCCGTTCGTTCGCTCGGACATCGGCCGCCTCTCCGAGGGACCCACGGGACGGGAGAAAAAGGATATCCGCGGGCCGCCTCGACCGGATCGCCCCGCGGTGCAGGGTCGGGTGAGAGTCGCGGACAGAAGGTGTCCGCAACCCCGGTTAGCGTGTGGCCATGACGAAGAGCGGTACGACGAAGGCCCCCCTCCTGGACGTCCGTGCGCTCAACCGCGCCACCCTGGAGCGGCAGCTGCTGCTGCGCCGCTCGGCGCTGTCCCCACGGGACGCCGTGGCGCACCTGCTCGGTCTCCAGGCGCAGAACGTACGGCCGCCGTACTACGCCCTCGCCGCCCGCCTCGACGGCTTCGCACCGGAGCGGCTGTCCGCCCTCATGGCCGGCCGCGAGGTCGCCCGGATCGTCACCCTGCGCTCCACCCTCCACACCCACACCGCCGACGACTGCCTCACCCTGCGGCCCCTCGTCCAGCCGGCCCGCCAGCGGGAGCTCGGGACCTTCCGCAAGGGACTGGCCGGCGTGGACCTGGACCGGCTCGCCGCCCTGGCCCGCGAGCTGGTCGAGGCCGAGCCGCAGACCATGGCCCAGCTGCGGCAGGCACTCGGCGCCCGGTGGCCGGACGCCGATCCCCAGGCCCTCGCCATCGCCGCCCGCTGCACGCTGCCGCTGGTCCAGGTCACCCCGCGCGGACTGTGGGGTCGCGGCGGCCAGGTCGCCCTCACCACCGCCGAACACTGGCTCGGCCGCCCGGCAGGGCAGGCCCCCGCACCGGAGTCCGTGGTCCTGCGCTACCTCGCCGCCTTCGGCCCCGCCTCCGTCAAGGACATGCAGACCTGGGCCGGACTCACCCGGCTCCGGGACGCCTTCGAGAGGCTGCGCCCACGGCTGCTGACCTTCCGGGACCCGAACGGCACCGAGCTGTTCGACCTCCCCGACGCCCCGCGCCCCGACCCGGCCACCCCGGCCCCGCCCCGCTTCCTGCCCGAGTTCGACAACCTGCTGCTCTCCCACGCCGACCGCGGCCGCGTCGTACCGCCCGAACACCGGGGCCGGCACTGGCGGGGCAACCAGGCCTACCGCACCCTCCTGGTCGACGGCTTCCTGGCCGGTGTGTGGAAACTGGACGCCGACGTCCTCGTCGTCGAACCCTTCGCCGAGCTGACCCGGGCCCAGCGGGACGAGGTCACGGCGGAGGGGGAGCGGATGCTCGGCGTCCTGCACCCCGGGACGTCGTACGACATCCGCTTCGGCACCGTCGTGCCGCGCTGAACCGCCCCCCGGCGGTTCAGCGCGTACGCATGGAGAGGGGGGCGTTGCGGGCCGCTCGTGGTGGCTCGCAACGCCCCCCTGGCATCTACCCGAGGGGTGCTCGGGAGGTCTTCCGGGTTACGAGTTGACCTGCGCGGTCACGAGGTCCGAGAAGGTGGTCAGCCGGGTGTACACACCCGGGTAACCGGCCTCCGCGCAACCCTCGCCCCAGGAAGTGATCCCTGCCAGGACGCCCCCGATGATCAGGGGACCGCCGCTGTCGCCCTGGCAGGTGTCTACGCCGCCGGTGGTGTAACCGGCGCAAACCATGTCGGACTGGACGAAGTCCGAACCGTAGGAGCTCTTGCAGCTGGAGTCGGACACGATCGGGACGGTCGCGGTCCGCAGCTGGTTGGAGGAGCTGCCGTTCTCCGAGGTGGTCCCCCAGCCGAGGATCCGGGCCGTGGTGCCGGCCCCGTACACGCTCGTCTGGGAGGAGGAGACGTACGACACCGGGGTGTACGGCATCGACGTCGCCAGGGTCAGCACGGCCACGTCGTGGCCGCTGGTGGCGTCCGTGTAGTCCGGGTTGACCCAGATCTTGCTGACCCTGCTCACCGTGCCGTCGGTGCCGTTGAGATAGGTCCGGCCGCCGACCACACGGACATTGCCGGTGGACTCGCCGGCCATGCAGTGCGCGGCCGTCACGACCTTGGTGGCGGACACCAGGGTGCCGCCGCAGAACTGGTTCCCGGACGCGTCGGTGATCTGCATGACGAACGGGTACGCCGCCGTCGTGGTGGTCGTACCGCCGACGATGGGCTGCGGGGCGGCGCTCGCCGTGGGGGAGGCGAGCAGCGCGGTCGCCGCGGCGGTGGCGGTGGCCACCAGGGTCACGGCGGTCTGTCTTGCACGTCTGAGCCCGAACATGAGTCTCCTCAGTGGGGGTTGCACCGGTGGGGGGTCGCGCGGGTGTGGGGGATGGGTCACGGGGGTCGCGGGACCGACCCCCGTATGCCCGGGCGAGCGGCACGCCCTTTACGCTAGGACCCGGAACCCTCGGCTCCCAATGAGGGAACCCCCTAGGGGGTTGGGTAAGGGAAAACCCTCGGTCCCGTTCAGTTAACTCGTGCCGTGCTCAGCGCGCGCGCCGACCTGCGGCCAATCGGACGATGTCCACCCGTGATCGGATCCCCAGCTTCCGGTAGACCCGGGTCAGGGTAGCCTCCACCGTCTTGACGCTGATGAACAGCCGGGCGGCGATCTCCCGGTTGGTGGCGCCCTCCATGACCAGCGCGGCGACCTGACGCTCCATCGCGGCCAGCGCCTGGAGCGCGTCCAGCGCCTCCGGCACGGCGAGCGCCGGTTCCGGCTCGGGGGTGGTGCGGGATTCGTCCACCTGGCGCAACCAGGGCAGCGCCCGGCAGCGCCGGAACAGCCGGGTGGCCTCGTCGTACGCGGTGGACCCGGGGCGTCTGCCGCGCAGCCGGGCCAGCGCGAGCGCGGCCCGCGCCTCCTCCAGGCCATAGCCGAGCTTGCCGAGCCGGTCCTGAGCGGACGTCAGCTGGGCCAGGGCCGCGTCCGGGTCCCCCTGGGCGGCCCGCACCAGGGCCTCGGCGCGGTCCAGGACGGCGAGGACGCTCTCCCGGCCCAGCCGCAGGGCGTGCTCGCGGCTCGCGTCGATGACGTCCTTCGCCTCGGCCGGTTCACCGATGCGGACCAGCGCCTCGGCGAGGTCGCCCTGCCAGCGGCCGCGGGCCGGGTCGGTGATGCCGAGCCCCAGCTCCAGGCGGCGCACCCGGCGCAGCGAGCGGACGGTGCCCGCCGGGTCCCCGGCCACCAACTGGGCGTATCCGAGCGCGCCCAGGGCCCGGGAGAGGTACATCTGGTCGCCGTCCTCCTCGGCGTGCTCCACCGCCTCCCGGGCGAGCGCCAGGGCCCGGTCCACATCGCCGCCGGAGGCCTCCGCGAGCGAGGTGAGCATCGCCGAGGCGGTCTCGCCGATCCCGGAGTCCCGGGCCAGGCGCAGGCTCTCGCGGGCCAGCTCCAGGGCGCGCCCGCAGTGCCCGGCGCGCAGTTCGGTCTCGGCGAGCCCGCGCAGGAAGTGCACCTCGCTCTCCACCGAGCCGCGCCGGCGCACCTCGCGCAGCAGCGCGGTGACCGTGGCCCGGGCCTCGGCCAGCTGGTCGCCCATGACCAGCCAGCGGAACCGGGCGCTGCCCGCCCCGTTGTGGTGCCAGGCCACCCTCGGGTCCTGGGGCTCCTTCAGGGCGCGTTGGATGGTCCGGGGCGCCTCCGGGTGGCCCATCAGGGTCTCGGTCTGTGCCTGGAAGGCGAGGGAGAGCAGCTCGGTGCGCCGGTCCTTGCCGCGCGCGGCCAGCTCGGCGGCGTGCGCGGCGGCCTCGCGCGCCTCGGTGAAGCCGCCCTCCACGATCAGCGCCCGCCAGGCCAGCTGATAGTGCACCAGCGCCAGCAGCCGGGGGTCGTCGCCGGCGTCGGCCAGGGCCTGCGGGAAGACGGCCTCGACCTCGGCCATGGTGTGGCCGGCGCTGTCGATGACGATGATCCAGGCGCGCACCCGGTCGGCGGGGACGGTCGCCCGGGACAGCACCTCGCGGGCGATGTCCCGGGCCAGGTCCAGCTCGCCCGCGGTGATCGCGTCCTCGGCGGCCTGCAGCCGGCGCTCCTCCTGGCTCGGCACGCCGTCGCCGGGGGTGTGCCGGGCGGCCAGCAGCCCCAGGTGGGCGGCGACCGAGGGGGCGCCGCGGTCCCGGGCGAGGGCGGCGGCCTCGGCGAGCCGGGCGGCGACCTCCGGATCGGTGCCGGTGCTGGCCAGGGCCAGGTGCCGGGCCCGTTCGATCGGGTCGGAGGCGGCCGTGGACAGGGCCGCGTGCGCGGCGCGCCGCTCGTGCACGGGCGCCTCCGCGTACAGCGCGGCCGATATCAGGGGGTGCGCGAACCGTACGGCCGGGGCGTCGGGCTCGGTGGCCAGCAGCCCGAGTTCGGCCGCCTGGGCGCATTCGGCCTCGGCGTTCTCCCGGCCCGCCGCGTGCAGCAGCGCCGGGGTGGGGCGGGCGCCGGCGCTGGCCACCAGCAGGGTGCGGCGGGCCTCGACCGACAGCATGTCCAGGCGGCTGAGCACCAGGGCGCGCAGGCTGGTCGGCACCGGCAGCGGTTCGCCCGGCCGGGGCGGGGTGGGGCTCTCGGCGAGGGCGCGGCCGAGCTCCAGGGCGAACAGCGGGTTGCCGCCGCTGGTGCGGTGGATCTCACGCACGGTGGAGCGGGGCAGGCTGCCGTGGCCGCGGTGGTCGAGCAGCTGGGCGACCTGGGCGCGGGAGAGCGGGCCGAGCCGGACCGCGAGGGTGCCCGGCGGGCAGGCGCGCAAGTGCCGGTCGTACTCCTGGCTCTCCTGACCCTCGGTGCGCACCGCGCACAGCAGCTGTACCGGGGTGCCCTCCAGGCGGCGGGCGGCGAAGCCGAGCAGTTCGGCGCTGGCCGGGTCCAGCCACTGCAGATCGTCGGCGACGACGAGCACACCGCCCTGCGCGGCCAGCGCGCGCAGCGCGGAGAGCACCGCGAGGCGCAGGGCGAGGCCGTCGCGCTGGAGGCTGGACTCGCCGCGACCGGTGAGCGCCGACTCCAGGGCCGTGCGCTGGGCGACGGGCAGCCGGGGGGAGACGTCGTCGAGGACCAGGCCTAGGAGGTCGGCGAGGGCCAGGAAGGGGAGGTGGGATTCGGACTCGGTGGCGGAGCAGCGCAGGACGGTGCGCGCGGTGGCGCCGTATTCCTCGGCCAATGCCCGCAGGACGGTGGATTTCCCTATTCCGGCGGGACCGTGGAGCAGCACACTGCCGCCCGAGGCGAGTTGGTCACGGGCGCCGGCGAACAGTTCCTCGCGGCCGATGACCAGGTCGGGGCGGCACCTGGCAGGCTCCTGGAAGTCCCGTCGCACGGTCACCGCTCCCCTCGTGTGTCGTGTTCGGGCCAAATTCTAGGCAACGATCCCTGAAATTCGGACGGAAGCCGTGGTGAGGGAAATAACAAACGGTCAAGCATGAGGAAATTCAAGGCATCGCCGCTTGAATGGGAAAGTTTCCTCACTGCCCGGCGGCACAGCGCCGGACCGCCCGTCCTCACGGCAGCAGCCCCGCCCTGCGGGCCGCGGTCACCGCCTCCCCTCGGGTGTGCGCGCCCAGCTTCCGCATCGCCGAGCGCAGATAGCCCTTCACCGTCTCCGGGCTGAGGCCCAGCCGTTCGGCCACGGCCGCGTTGGTCGCGCCCGCCGCCACCCAGGACAGCACGTCCAGTTCGCGCGGCGCCAGTGTCACGCCCCCGGCCCGGGACGGCGCCGTCAGCAACCCGCAGGCCGCGAGCAGTTCGGCCCGCAGACCCGGATCGCCGATCCGGGGCGCCAGGGCCCGCAGCGCCGCATGCGCCTCCCGCACCTGCTCCCAGGCGGCACCCTGGTCGGTGGCGGCGGGCTCCGGCCGGACCGCCGCCAGCAGCCCCCGCGCCTCGTCCCGCACCACCAGCGTCTGCTCGACGTCCCGCGCGACGGCCATGGCCGCGCCCAGTGTGCGGTCGCCGAGCGGCTGGGGCGAGCGCAGCGCGCCGTAGAGCACCCCACGCACCCGGCGCCGTACGACGACCGGGACCGCGAGCACCGAGCGGATGCCCTCCGCGGCCACCGGGACGTCGTACTCGTGGCTGATCTGCCGGGAGCTGGAGTAGTCCGTCACCGCGCACGGCCGGGCCAGCGCCACCGCCTTGCCGCCGAGCCCGTTGCCGGAGGTCACCGCGAGCGAGCGCAGCGCGGCCGTGGTCGTGCCGCTCAGCTCGCTGATCCGGATCTGCGGCCGGCCGGACTCGACGAGGCCGCCGAAGGCGACGGGAAGCCCCGTCGCCCGCCGCAGCCGGGCCAGCGCGCCGCCGATCTCCACCGTCCCCGCCGCGTCTGCCGTCACCTGTCCGCCCCTTCCGCCCCCCACACCCCCGTTCGGGGGTAGTGAGACCCGCATCACGGATTAGACGATGCCAGAGAGCCGCCCGGCAATGGTCCGGTAATGAGGAGGAACCAGATGACGACGGCGACGGAGTTGTTCCGTGGGGCGCGGGACTTCCTGCTGGAGCACCGAGCGGACTATGCCGCCGCCTACGAGGGCTTCGCCTGGCCGCGGCCCGCGCACTTCAACTGGGCACTGGACTGGTTCGACGTGATCGCCGCCGGCAACGACCGGACCGCGCTGCACATCGTCGAGGAGGACGGCAGCGAGACCCGGCTGTCCTTCGCCGAACTGGCCGAGCGGTCGAACCGGGTCGCGAACCAGCTGCGCGCGCGGGGCGTCGCCGCCGAGGACCGCATCCTCGTCATGCTCGGCAACCAGGCCGAGCTGTGGGAGACCGCGCTGGCCGCGATGAAGCTGCGCGCGCTCGTCATCCCGGCCACCCCGCTGCTGGGCCCCGCCGATCTGCGCGACCGGGTGGACCGGGGCCGGGTGCGGCACGTGATCGTGCGGGCCGAGGACACCGCGAAGTTCGCCGACGTGCCCGGCGACTACACGCGCATCTCGGTCGGCGGCCCGCCGCAGCAGGGCTGGCAGCCGTACGAGGACGCGTACACGGCCCCTGCCGAGTTCGTCCCGGACGGCCCCACCCTGGCCGACGACCCGCTGATGCTCTACTTCACCTCCGGTACGACCGCCCGCCCCAAGCTGGTCGAGCACACCCACACCTCGTACCCGATCGGGCACCTGGCGACCATGTACTGGATCGGCCTGAAACCCGGTGATGTGCACCTGAACATCTCCTCGCCGGGCTGGGCCAAGCACGCCTGGTCCAATCTGTTCGCGCCGTGGAACGCCGAGGCGACCGTCTTCCTCTTCAACTACACCCGCTTCGACGCGGCCAGGCTGATGGCCGAGATGGACCGGGCCGGCGTGACCACCTTCTGCGCCCCGCCGACCGTGTGGCGCATGCTCATCCAGGCCGACCTGGGCCTCCTGCGCACCCCGCCGCGCGAGGTGGTGGCCGCCGGCGAGCCGCTCAACCCCGAGGTCATCGAGCAGGTCCGGCGGGCCTGGGGCGTCACCATCCGGGACGGCTTCGGGCAGACCGAGACCGCCGTGCAGGTCTCCAACAGCCCCGGCCAGGTGCTCAAGACCGGCTCCATGGGCCGGCCGAGCCCCGGCTACCGCGTCGAACTCCTCGACCCGGTCTCCGGCGCGCCCGGCGCCGCCGAGGGCGAGATCGCCCTGGACCTGTCCGAGCGTCCGGTCGGGCTGATGACCGGCTACCACGGCGACCCGGACCGTACGGCGGAGGCGATGGCGGGCGGTTACTACCGCACGGGGGACATCGCCACGCGGGACGAAGACGGATATCTCGTCTATGTCGGTCGTGCCGACGATGTCTTCAAGGCCAGTGACTACAAGATCAGCCCGTTCGAGCTGGAGAGCGCGCTGCTGGAGCACGAGGCGGTGGCCGAGGCGGCCGTCGTGCCCGCACCGGACGAGCTGCGGCTCGCGGTGCCGAAGGCGTACGTCGTCCTCGCCGAGGGCTTCGAGCCCGGTCCGGACGCCGCGAAGGCCATCTTCGAGCACTCCCGCCAGGTGCTGGCTCCCTACAAACGCATCCGCCGGCTGGAGTTCGGCGCGCTGCCCAAGACCGTCTCCGGCAAGATCCGGCGGATCGAGCTGCGCGAGGCGACGGCCCGGGGCTCTCGCGACGAGTACCGCGAGGAGGACTTCCGGTGAGCGCATCGCTGTCGTACACGCACGGAACCGGTTCCACCGCCCTGCTCGGCGACACCATCGGCGCCGCCCTCGACCGTACCGTGGCCGTCTGGCCGGACCGCGAGGCGCTGGTCGACGTGCCCTCCGGGAGGCGCTGGACGTACGCCGAATTCGCCGCCGACGTCGAGGAATTGGCGCAGGCGCTGGTCGCGAGCGGAGTCGGCAAGGGCGACCGGGTGGGCATCTGGGCGGTCAACTGCCCGGAGTGGGTCCTGGTCCAGTACGCCACCGCCCGCATCGGCGCGATCATGGTGAACATCAACCCGGCCTACCGCACCCACGAGGTCGAGTACGTGCTGGGCCAGGCCGGGATCTCCCTGCTGTTCGCCTCGCTGAGCCACAAGACCAGCGACTACCGCGCGATGGTCGAGCAAGTGCGCGGCGGGTGCCCGGCGTTGCGCGAGGTCGTGTACTTCGGCGACCCGAGCTGGGAGGCACTGCTCGGGCGGGGCACCGGTGATACCCCGTACGAGGAACTGTCCTGCGACGAGCCGATCAACATCCAGTACACCTCGGGCACCACCGGTTTCCCGAAGGGCGCCACCCTGTCCCACCACAACATCCTCAACAACGGTTACTTCGTCGGGGAGTTGCTCGGCTACGGCGAGCAGGACAGGATCTGCATCCCGGTGCCCTTCTACCACTGCTTCGGCATGGTGATGGGAAACCTCGCGGCCACCTCGCACGGCGCCTGCATGGTCATCCCGGCCCCGTCCTTCGAGCCGAGGGCCACCTTGGAGGCGGTGCAGCGGGAACGCTGTACGTCCCTGTACGGCGTGCCGACGATGTTCATCGCCGAGCTGAACCTCCCCGACTTCGCCACCTACGACCTCTCGACCCTGCGCACCGGCATCATGGCGGGCTCGCCCTGCCCGGTGGAGGTGATGAAGCGGGTCGTCGCCGAGATGCACATGGCGGAGGTCTCCATCTGCTACGGCATGACCGAGACATCCCCGGTGTCGCTGCAGACCCGCCGGGACGACGACCTGGAGCACCGCACCGGCACCGTCGGCCGCGTCCTGCCGCACCTGGAGGTCAAGGTCGTCGACCCGGCCACAGGAGTCACCCGACCGCGCGGCACGGCGGGGGAGTTGTGCACCCGCGGCTACAGCGTGATGCTCGGCTACTGGAACGAGCCCGAGAAGACCGCCGAGGCCGTCGACGCCGGACGCTGGATGCACACCGGGGACCTGGCGGTGATGCGCGAGGACGGGTACGTCGAGATCGTCGGCCGGATCAAGGACATGATCATCCGGGGCGGCGAGAACATCTACCCGCGCGAGATCGAGGAGTTCCTCTACGCCCACCCGAAGATCCGGGACGTCCAGGTCGTCGGGGTGCCGCACGAGACGTACGGCGAGGAGGTCCTCGCCTGCGTGATCCCGCACGACGCGGCCGACCGGCTCACCCTGGAGGAGCTGCGCGCCTTCTGCCGGGGCCGGCTCGCCCACTACAAGATCCCCAGCAGGCTCCGGCTCCTCGACTCCTTCCCGATGACGGTGTCCGGAAAGGTGCGCAAGGTCGAGCTGCGGGAGACGTACGGGGCGTGAGCCGGTGCCGGCACGGGGTGTGATCCCGCCTCCGCCGCTCGGCGGAGGCGGGATCGCCCGGCGGCCGGACGCGGCCGGGCGGCTGCGCGGGACAGCATCGGGCCTGTCGAGGAAAGCCCGGTTGCGAAGGAGTCCCGCCCATGGCCACGGCCACGCACGTCACCACCCGCCCCGCTCCCCGGACGACGGCGGACACCCCCCGGACCGCGCCGGACGTCCCCCGCTGGGCCCGGCGCGCCGCCGCCGCTGCCGTGTGGGTGAACCTGCCGTCCGGGCTGTGGCGCGTGGCGGTCGTGCTCGGGGTGCCGGTGGGGCTCGGTGACAGCGAGTACGACGCGATGCTGCTGCCGGGCTGGGGGCTGCTGCTCCTGCCCCTGCTCTCGTTCGCCCAGGAGGGCCTGGCCTCGCTGACGCTGGGACTGGTGCGACCGTGGGGCGAGACCTGGCCGCGATGGATCCCCGTCCTGGGCGGCCGGCGCATCCCCGTCCTCGCGGCCGTCGTGCCCGCCGCGCTCGGCGCGCTGGCCTGCTCGGTCTACGGGGTGCTGTTCGTCTGGACGACCCTGCACGCGCAGATGGACATCACCCCGTGGGGGGCATGGCTGCTGAACGCCTGCTACCTGCCGATCCTGGCCTGGGGGCCGCTGCTCGGCGCCGTCACCGTCCACTACTACAGGCGCCGCCGCACCCACGGCTGACCGTCCGGCGCGCCCACGGTGTTCAGGATGTCGGCCGGGTCGTTCATCGGCTGCGGGACGCCCGCGAGGTCCAGCACGAACAGCGGGATGCCCAGGGTGTTCGCACGGGCGCGGGCCGCGTCGGCGTAGCCGGCGAGGGAGAAGTACACACAGTCCGCGGACTCCGTCAACGCCGTCAGCCACAGGCACTCGACATCGCGCGGCGCCGCCGGACGCACCGTCGGGTCCACCTGGGCGAGGAGCCCGTGGGCGGCGAGCCCGATGCCGTTCGGGGGCCGCTGGTCGGCGCGGCGGATGTCCCGGTAGCCGAGCCAGCGCAGATAGAGCGCCGCAACGGTGACGGCGTCGCGGGCGGTGCGGATGGCGCGGGGCTGGAAGGCGGGGCGGTGGACGGGGGGCTCGGGTGCGCCCGCCGTCGACGGTATACCGCTGTCCGCGGACGGTGTATCGGAGTCTGTGGACGGTGTAGCGCCGTCCGCAGGCGACATACCGCGGTCTGTGAACGGCATGCCGCTGTCCGCCGGCGTCGACGGCGTACCTCCGTCTGTGGATCGCATACCGCTGCCCGTCGACGGCATGCCGCCATCTGCAGATCGCATACCGTCATCCGTCGGCGGTATCGGCGTCACCGGGATCCGCAGGACCGTGCCGCACGAGCAGCCCAGCTCCGGCTGCGGCCACAGATTGCGGCGCCCGCAGTCGGCGCACGGCACGGAGATCCACTCGTCGTCCCAGGCCCGGTGGGCCGCGACGGCCGGTTCGGCGGCGGGATCCAGCCGCGGGGTGGTGGGCGCGCCGCAGGCGCACGGATACGCCGGTGCGGTGTAGACGTGCTCGCGCCGGCAGGCCGGGCAGCGCACCGGCACGCTCTCGGGCATGGCCACTCCAGGCGTCGCTTCGGGACGGCGGTGCCATCGTCCTCCCGCGGACCTGTGCTTGTCCGTCGCTTCGCACAGTCGACGAGGCCCGGTTGCCCTCTCTTGACGGTCCTGGCACGCCCACTTACATTGATTCCAGATAGTAGAAATTACTTTCCGCAATACGGAAGTACTCGCGGCGGGGCGCGACGGGAGTACGCATCCGACAGCCGAAGCAGGAGTACTCGATGGCCCGTATGACCGCTGCCCGCGCGGCAGTTGAGATCCTCAAGCGCGAGGGCGTCACCGACGCCTTCGGTGTGCCGGGCGCGGCGATCAACCCGTTCTACAAGGCCCTCAAGGAGGGCGGCGGGATCAACCACACCCTCGCCCGCCATGTCGAGGGCGCCTCGCACATGGCTGAGGGATACACCCGCACCAAGCCGGGCAACATCGGCGTCTGCATCGGCACCTCCGGCCCGGCCGGCACCGACATGATCACCGGCCTGTACTCGGCCATCGGTGACTCCATCCCGATCCTGTGCATCACGGGCCAGGCGCCCACCAGCGTGATCCACAAGGAGGACTTCCAGGCCGTCGACATCGCCTCGATCGCCAAGCCGGTCACGAAAATGGCGGTCACCGTCCTGGAGGCCGCGCAGGTCCCCGGAGTCTTCCAGCAGGCCTTCCACCTGATGCGCTCCGGCCGTCCCGGCCCGGTCCTGATCGACCTGCCGATCGACGTCCAGCTCACCGAGATCGAGTTCGACCCGGAGACGTACGAGCCGCTGCCGGTCTACAAGCCGGCCGCCACCCGTGCCCAGATCGAGAAGGCGATCTCGTTCCTGCTGGCGTCCGAGCGACCGGTCATCGTCGCCGGCGGCGGCATCATCGGCGCCGACGCCTCCGACCTGCTGGTGGAGTTCGCCGAGCTGACCGGGACCCCGGTCATCCCGACCCTGATGGGCTGGGGCACGCTGCCGGACGACCACGAGCTGAACGCCGGCATGGTCGGCGTGCAGACCTCGCACCGGTACGGCAACGCCAACTTCCTGGAGTCGGACTTCGTCCTCGGCATCGGCAACCGCTGGGCCAACCGCCACACCGGCTACAAGCTCGACGTCTACCGCGGCGACCGCAAGTTCGTCCACGTCGACATCGAGCCCACGCAGATCGGCAAGATCTTCCCGCCGGACTACGGTGTCGTCTCCGACGCCAAGGCCGCGCTGGAGCTGTTCGTCGAGGTGGCGAAGGAGCTGAAGGCGGAGGGCAAGCTCCCCGACCGCGCCGACTGGGTCGCCTCGACGCAGGAGCGCAAGGCGGGTCTTCTGCGCCGTACGCACTTCGACAACGTGCCCATGAAGCCCCAGCGCGTGTACGAGGAGATGAACAAGGCCTTCGGCCCGGACACCCGGTACGTCACCACCATCGGCCTCTCCCAGATCGCCGGCGCGCAGATGCTGCACGTCTACAAGCCGCGCCACTGGATCAACTGCGGCCAGGCCGGCCCGCTCGGCTGGACCATCCCGGCCGCGATCG
Organism: Streptomyces sp. NPDC001709; assembly: GCF_053596375.1. Classification (NCBI taxonomy): domain Bacteria; kingdom Bacillati; phylum Actinomycetota; class Actinomycetes; order Kitasatosporales; family Streptomycetaceae; genus Streptomyces; species Streptomyces sp. NPDC001709. The sequence continues at coordinate 502,075 of NZ_JBSFGB010000002.1, forward strand.
GCGTCGCCAAGGCCGACCCGGAGGCCCCGGTCGTCGCCCTGTCCGGCGACTACGACTTCCAGTTCATGATCGAAGAGCTGGCGGTCGCCGCCCAGCACAAGGTCCCCTACGTCCACGTCCTGGTGAACAACGCCTACCTGGGCCTGATCCGCCAGGCGCAGATCGGCCTGGACATCAACTTCCAGGTCAACCTGGAGTTCGAGAACATCAACACTCCGGAGATCGGCGTCTACGGCGTGGATCACGTCAAGGTCGCCGAGGGCCTGGGCTGCAAGGCGATCCGGGTCACCGAGCCGGACCAGCTGGGCGCGGCCTTCGAGGAGGCCAAGAAGCTGGCCGCCGAGTACCAGGTGCCGGTCGTCGTCGAGGCGATCCTGGAGCGGATCACCAACATCTCGATGAGCCGCACGATGGACATCAGCGACATCTCCGAGTTCGAGGAGCTGGCCACCGAGCCGGGCCACGCACCGACGTCGATCAAGCCGCTGAAGGTCTGACAAGCCACCGCAGGCTGACCGCCACGCACACCAAGGGCGGCCCGTCCCCTCGGACGGGCCGCCCTTTCGCGTCCCCCGTGCGTCCCCCGTGCGTCCCCCGTTGTCGGGCCCGCCGCCCCCGTGCCGGCGGGCCCCTGGTGCACGTAATCTGCCCTGACACGGGGGCGGTTGAAGCCTCCATCCCGGTCTTCAGAGCTTCATTTGAGGATGGCGTAGCCCGTCTCGACCACCGCCGTACGCCCAGCCGCTAGAACTCGTGCTCCGACAGCCCGGGCCAGTCGTCGGGTCCGCCGCCCTGCCACTCGATGAGATCGCTCTCCTCGACCTCGATCCGGTCCAGATCGGCCAGCCGCAGGATCTCCACGACGTCATCCAGGTGCGAGGCGATCCCCAGCGTCACGTCGCCCTCGGTGACCCGCCGGGACCCGTCCAGGGCGGGGGAGTGGACCACGATGTGCGGGTACTGCGTATTGCTCATGTGTTCAGCGTGCGGCGGATGCGGCGGACCCGCACGCCGGCCCCGTACAGCACGAAGCGCTCCCCCTGGGCGGGGGAGCGCTTCGTGTTCGTATGGTGGCCGTCCGGCGGCGCGAGGCTGGCTGGGCGCGACAGGTCGTTCGCGCTGCCGGACGGAGCGGTTGGCCCCCGTGCCGGGGGCTGGGTGGGACCGCGGCGGTGTGCGACGGAGCCCGGGACCCTTCCCTCTGGTCGAGAAGGGGACTCGGTCCTTCACCACCGCACTGGCTCGCACGCCGCCGCGGTCCTCGCCCTGCCCGCGCCCACCGCCGCACGACCACCCCTCATCCGGGCCGTACGGCGTGCCGCGCGGGCCGCGTGCGGATCCTGACCTCCCGTCAGATTCCGTACGCTGCTTGCGGGTTCCCGGTCTCAGTCCTCGCGCAGGGCGCGGACCGCCTCCTCCACGCGCTTGCCGTACTCCGGGTCGGCGGCGTGGAAGTGGGCCAGGTTCTTCTCGATCACGTCGTCGCGGGAGACCTGCGAGAGGCCGCCGGCGATGTTCGCGACGAGGCGGGACTTCTCGTCCTCCGACATCAGGCGGTACAGCTCGCCCGCCTGGAAGAAGTCGTCGTCCTTGGTGTGCAGGGGGGCGGAGTGGTTGCCCGTGTGGCCGGACACCGCCAGGGGGGCCGCCAGGGGGCGGCCGGTCTCCGCCGGGCCGTCGTAGGAGTTCGGCTCGTAGTTCTTGGCGTGGCGGCCCTGGGCGTTGCTCGCCATGAGACCGTCGCGGCCGTAGTTCTGGGCACCGCCCGGAACCGCCCTGGGGGCGTTCACGGCGAGCTGGGTGTGGTTGACGCCCAGGCGGTAGCGGTGCGCGTCCGCGTAGGCGAACAGCCGGCCCTGGAGCATCTTGTCCGGGGACGGGCCGATGCCGGGAACGAAGTTGTTCGGCGAGAACGCGGCCTGCTCGACCTCGGCGAAGACGTTGTCCGGGTTGCGGTCGAGGACCAGACGGCCCACGCGCTGCAGCGGGTAGTCCTTGTGCGGCCACACCTTGGTCAGGTCGAACGGGTTGAAGCGGTAGTCCGCCGCCTCGGCCGCCGGCATGATCTGGACGTAGAGGGTCCAGGACGGGTGCACCCCGCGCTCGATCGCCTGCAGCAGGTCCGTCTGGTGGGAGTTGGGGTCCTTGCCCGCGAGCTCCGCGGCCTGCTCGCTGCTCAGCGAGCGGATGCCCTGGTTCGTCTTGAAGTGGTACTTGACGAAGAAGGCCTCGCCCTGCGCGTTCGTCCACTGGTAGGTGTGCGAGCCGTAGCCGTTCATGTGCCGGTACGACGCCGGGATACCGCGGTCGCCCATCAGCCAGGTCACCTGGTGCGTGGCCTCGGGGGCGTGCGCCCAGAAGTCCCAGACGTTGTCCGGCTCCTGCTTGCCGGTGAACGGGTCCCGCTTCTGCGAGTGGATGAAGTCGGGGAACTTGATCGGGTCCTTGATGAAGAACACCGGGGTGTTGTTGCCGACGAGGTCGTAGTTGCCCTCCTCGGTGTAGAACTTCAGCGCGAAACCGCGCGGGTCACGGACGGCGTCCGCGCCGCCGAGCGAGTCGGCGACCGTGGAGAAGCGCAGGAACACCTCGGTGCGCTTGCCGATCTCGCTGAGGAAGTCGGCGTGGGTGTAGCCGGTGACGTCGTCCGTCACCTCGAAGTGGCCGTATGCGCCGGAACCACGGGCGTGCACCACGCGCTCCGGGATCCGCTCGCGGTTGAAGCGCGCGAGCTTCTCCAGGAGGTGCTGGTCCTGGAGCAGGAGCGGGCCGCCGACGCCGGCGGAGGCTGAGTTCTGGTTGTCGGCGACCGGGGCGCCGGACTCTGTCGTGAGCACGCGCTTCGACATCGTGGACCTTCCGTGCGGTGGCAGCGGAAACCTGTTTCCGCTTTGTGGAGCCTAGAAGTCTTCTGGAGCCTAGAAGTGGGACAATCGCACGTCAACAGTTTGTTGAAGACGATCTGAAGGTGGTTCCGGGCGGCGCCGGCGCCTGGGCGCGACAGGACAGGTGTCAGCGGCGGCGCCGCCCGGAAGTCTGTGGGGCTCGGCTCAGACCTGGGCGCCGGAGAGGCGCTCCACGGCCCGCAGCAGGGCCGAGTGGTCCAGGCCACCGTCGCCCTGGGCGCGCAGCGAGGCGACCAGCTGGGCGACCACGGCACCGACCGGCAGGGCGGCGCCGACGTTGCGGGCGGCGTCGGTGACGATGCCCATGTCCTTGTGGTGCAGGTCGATGCGGAAGCCCGGCTTGAAGTCGCGGTTCAGGAAGTTGTCCTTCTTCCGCGTGAGCACGGTCGAGCCCGCGAGACCGCCGTTGAGGACGTCGAGGGCGGCCTGCAGGTCCACGCCCGACTTCTCCAGGAAGACCACGGCCTCGGCGCACGCCTGGATGTTCACGGCGACGATCAGCTGGTTGGCCGCCTTCACGGTCTGGCCGGAGCCGTGCGGACCGCACAGCACGATGGTCTTGCCTAGCGCCTCGAGGATCGGCTTGGCTTGGTCGAAGTCGGCCTGCTCACCGCCGACCATGATCGACAGTACGGCCTCGATGGCGCCGGCCTCACCGCCGGACACCGGGGCGTCCAGCACCCGGATGCCCTTGTCCTTGGCGGCGGCGGCCAGGTCGACGGAGGTCTGCGGGGTGATCGAGGACATGTCGATCAGCAGGGCGCCCTGCTTGGCGTTCTCCAGGATGCCGTCGGGGCCGTAGGAGATGGCCTCGACGTGCGGGGAGGCGGGCACCATCGTGATGACCACGTCGGCGTCGCGCACGGCCTCGGCGATCGAGGAGGCGGCCGTACCGCCGGCGGCGGCCAGACGGTCCAGCTTGTCCTGCTCCAGCGTGAAGCCGGTGACCTGGTAGCCCGCCTTGATCAGGTTCTCGGACATGGGGGAGCCCATGATGCCGAGGCCGATCCAGGCAATCGCCGGGCGGGTCGGGTGGGAAGAAGCTGCGAGGTTGCTGCTCATGATTGGGGGTGCCTCTCTCAACTGCTCTGCAAAGTCGGGGGGTTCGGCGCGAGGATCAGCGCGCGGAGCGCGCTTCGCGCGGGAGCCACTCGAAGGACTCGGCGCTCGGGCGGTCGCCGGCCTTGTACTCCAGGCCGACCCAGCCGTCGTAACCGGCCTTCCTCAGCTGGTCGAGCAGCTCCTCGAGCGGGAGCGAGCCCGTGCCGGGGGCGCCGCGGCCGGGGTTGTCGGCGATCTGGACGTGGCCCGTCTTCGCCGCGTACTGCTCGATCACCGAGGGCAGGTCCTCGCCGTTCATGGACAGGTGGTACAGGTCCATCAGGAACTTCGCGTTCCCGAGTCCCGTCGCCTCGTTGACCTTGTCCACGATCTCGATGGCCTTCGGCGCGCTCACGATCGGGCACTTCGGCGACTCGGGCTGGTTCAGCGCCTCGATCAGCAGGATCGCGCCGACCCGGTCGGCCGCCCGCGCCGCGAGGGCCAGGTTCTCCAGGGCGAGCGCGTCCTGCTCGGCCGGGTCCACGCCCTCGGCGCGGTTGCCGTAGAGCGCGTTGAGCGCCGTGCAGCCGAGGGAGGCGGCGAAGTCGGCGGCCACGTCGATGTTGGCGCGGAACTTCTCCGACTCCTCACCGGGGATCGACAGGGCGCCGCGGTCCGGGCCCGGCAGCTGTCCGGCGTAGAAGTTCAGGCCCGTGAGCTGGACGCCCGCGTCCTCGATCGCCTTCTTCAGGGCGTCGAGCTCGGACTGCTCGGGGGTGGGGGAGTCGACCCAGGGCCACCACAGCTCGACCGCCGTGAAGCCCGCCGCGGCGGCGGCCGCGGGGCGCTCCAGGAGCGGGAGTTCCGTGAAGAGGATCGACAGGTTGACGTTGAAGCGCTGGTCTGCAAATCCCACGGGGGCGGCGCTCCCTTCCCTGTAATTCCGTAATTCCATATTGCGGAAGTTTGTTTCTGCTTAATGGAAGATTGCCTGTGAGGGGGCGGGGCTGTCAAGAGAGCCCACGAAAAAGTGCCCCCGCGCGTACTGCGCGGGGGCACTCGGGGGCCTGGTCAGAGGGCGTCGACGCCGCTCACCTTCCAGCCGTCGGAGGTGCGGGTGAGCGTCATCCGCACCCGGTTCAGGTCCAGCCGGGGCCCCGAGACCTGGGTGCTCTCGGTGACCTGGTTGACGAAGAGCAGGACGACGGCCTTGTCCGGCGTGGCCGACACCACGGAGGCCGCCGGGTCGCCGCCGTCGGTCGGTGTCGCCACCGTCGCCCGCACCACGCCGTGGTACTTCGTCGCGGTCGGCGCGACCACCGTCTTCGTGGTCCTGCCGTACTGGTCGCGGAAGTGCCCGGTCAGGAGGGCGCGGGCCCGGGAGAAGTCGCGGTCCAGATGCCGGTAGTCGTACGACAGCACGACCGGCGCCGCCTTCCGCGCGGCCGCGAGGGCCTCGCCACGGGCCTGCTCCGCCTGCCGCCCCTGCCGGTACTGCCATCCGAGTACGGCGGCCACGACCAGCCCCGCCACGAGAACGACCCCGAGCACCGCCGTGAGCACGCGCTGCCCGGCCCGGTGCGGGAGCGCGCTCTGCTCGCTCGCCGCGCCTTCTTCGGGGTTCTCCTCCTCGACCGGCTCGGGCTCCGGCGGGTCGTCCCGGCCGGCCTGCGGTGGCTCGATGAGCCGGGTGCGGCCGGCGGGTGGCTCCTCCGCCGGGCCGACGGCCGTACGGGCGCCGTGCCCGGGGTGTGCCGGCCGCTCCGCGCGCTTGGCCGCCGCGCGGGCGGCCGCGGTCAGGGTGCGGCGGGCCGGGGATCCGGTGCCGCGGATACGGGAGGTCGGGTTCGCCACGGTGTCTCTCCTCAACTCTGGGTCAGCCCACGAACGCGACGTCGGAGGTCAGCCAGCGGCCGCCCACGCGCACGAGGTCGAGCTGGAGCCGGTAGGTGCGCGCCTGACCCCCGGGCACGGCGGTGTTGGTCACCTTGCTGTCGGCCACGACCAGCACCCGGGCCGAGCGCTCGCCGGAGCGCACGATGCCCGCTTCCAGGACCTGCCCCTGGGACACCGACTTGTTCTGGGCGACGAGCTTCGTCAGCTGCGCCGTCTGCGCGGCGAACTGCTTCTTGAAGTCGCCGGTGGCGCCCTCGAGCACGGTGCGGCTGTCCCGGTCGTAATGCCGGTAGTCGAGCGAGGTGAAGTTCAGTGCCGACTGACGGGCGGCCGACAGGATGTCCTGGCGGCGCTGGTCCACCTCCCGCCGGCCGGACAGACCCAGGCCCAGCCACCCGCAGAGCACGGCCGTCGCCACGGTCGCGGCGACGAGCACCACCGGCAGCCGCTTCACACGCCCTCCTCTCATGCCATCGGTCCCACGAGCAGCCATTGCCACGACTCCCTTCCGAACACGGTCTGTTCGCCGCCCGTGGAGCCGATCTCGACGGGCGTTCCGTCCGGGCCGGTCACGGTGCCGGTCTCCGGGTCGTACGGGGCCACGAACGCGGCCCGGTCGGCGCTGTAGGGACTCCTCGTCGCGCCGGGGGCGTTCTGCGCGCCGCGCACCGACGTCTTGCTGCCGCGCGGTGCCGTGCAGTGTGCCCCGGTGTTCGCCGGGCGGGTGCCGGTGTCGGCGGGGTCGCGCCGCTGGGTGCCGTAGCCCTGGGTGCACGCGGGCGGGTCGCCGGCGTTCACGGTCAGCCCGAAGTGCGTGGTGCCGTCGCCGGGGATCACCGTGTAGCTGCCCGCGACATTGAGCGGGAGCGTGACCAGGGCCTGCTCGACGCCGGGCAGCCGGGCCACGGTGACCTGGCCGCCGCTGATGAGGTTGGCCAGCAGGACCGGCACCTGCGGCCGGGTCGACTTCAGCAGGGAGTCGAGCTGCTGCGTGGCGGGCACCGTGTTGCCGATCAGCCGGCGCAGATCCCCGTCGCTCGACTTCAACTGCTCGGTGAGCGTGGCCAGATCACGGGAGAACGACTTGATCGCAGAGCCCTGGTCGGCCTGGGTCCTGAGCACCTTCCGCGAGTCCTCGATCAGCGAGACCGTCTGCGGGAGCGACTGCGACGCCGACTCCACCAGCGCGTTGCCGGAGTCCACCAGACGGCTCAGGTTCGGCCCGGTGCCGGAGAACGCCTTGCCCAGCTCGTCGACGGTGACCCGCAGATCGTCCTTGCCGACCGAGTTGACCAGCCGGTCCAGGCTGAGGACCAGGTCGGTGACCGGCAGCGGGGTCCGGGTGCGGCCGCGCGGGATCGAGCTGCCGTCCATCAGGTACGGCCCCCCCGACCGCCGCGGCTGGAGGTCGACGTACTGCTCGCCCACCGCCGAACGGTCGGCGACCACGGCGAGCGTGTCCGCCGGGATCCTCGGGGCGCCGTCCGCGATCTTCAAGGCCACCGAGACCCCGGACCCGGCGAGCCGCAGATCGCCCACGCGGCCCACCGGCACACCGCGGTAGGTGACTTCGGCTCCGGGGAAGACGCCCCCGGACTCGGCGAAGTCGGCGCGCACGGTGTAACCGCGGCCGAGGGCGTCGTCCACCAGGCCCGTGTACCGGGCGCCGACGTACGACACCCCGAGGGCGGTGACGGTCGCGAAGGCGAGCAGCTGGGCCCTGACCGTACGTGTGATCACGACAGCATCCCCTTCAGCATCAGCTCGGCGAGACCGAGGTCGACCCCGGGCGGGAGGCGACGCGAGCCGTCCCCGGTGCCGTAGGCGGCGGTGCACACCGGCGGACACAGCAGGGTGCTGCCGTCGGAAGGCCGCGAGGGCTGCGAGGGCGTCGAGGGCAGCGAGGGCACGGACGGCGTGGACGGCAGGGACGGGGTGGACGGGAGAGACGGGAGCGACGGGGTCGGGGTGGGGACGCCGGGCAGGTGCGGCGTCCCCGGCTTCTTGGAGCCCTCGCCCGGCTTGCCGGTGAGGTTGCCGTAGAGGCCCGTCAGGTCCAGGTCGGCCGTGATCTTCAGGTTGACGTAGTCGCCCTTGATCGCGTCGGTGGCGTTGCGCGGGAACGGGTAGGTGGTCAGCAGCTCCAGGGAGTTGGGCAGGTCGTCACCCGCCTTGTTCAGCTGCTGCAGGATGGGCCGCAGCTGCTTCAGGTTGGCCACGGTGTCGTCGCGGGAGGCGTTCACCACCTTGGTGCCGGTCCTGCCGAGCCCGGACAGGGCGGTGAGCATCCTCGTCAGGTCCTTGCGCTGGTCGGCGAGGGCCTTCAGGGCGGGTGGCATGGTGTCGACGGCCAGGGCGATCGTCCTCTTCTCCTTCTTCAACCGCTTGGCCAGCCGGTCGACGCCCTTGAGGGCGCGGACGATCTGAGCCCGCTGGTCGTCGAGGCCGCCGAGGAACGTGTCGAGCTGCTTCAGCAGGGACCTGACCCGGTCCGTACGGCCGTTCAGCGCCTTGTTCAGCTCGACGGTGATCGTTTTCAGCTGGGCCACCCCACCGCCGTTGAGCAGGGCGGACAGGGCCGACAGCACCTCCTCGACCTCCGGGTTGCGGCCGCTGCGGGAGAGCGGGACGCGGTCGCCGTCGCGGAGCCGTCCCACGGGCCGCGCGCCGGTCGGGGCGGACAGGGCGACGTACTTCTCGCCGAGCATGCTCGTCTGCCTCAGGTCGGCGACCGCGTTGCCGGGCAGCTTCACCGAGTCGGCGATCCGCAGCCGCACGCGCGCGTGCCAGCCGTCCAGCTCCACCTTCTCGACCGAGCCCACGGTGACGTTGTCGACCTTCACCGCCGACTGCGGCACCAGGTCCAGTACGTCCCTGAACTCGACGGTGACGTGGTAGGCGTGGCCGTCCGAGGCTGCGCCGCCGGGGAGCGGGACGTCGTACCAGCCGTTGAACTCGCAGCCGGTCAGCAGCAGCGAGCCGACCGCCGTCCAGGCCGCCGCGTGTCCCAAGCGCTGTGTGCTCATGCCTGTGCCCCCAGGATTCCACCGAGGGTCTTGTCGACCGTGCCCGTCGCCGCCGGGGTCGACGGCACCTTGGGCAGGGAGCCGAAGAGCTTCTTCAGACCCGCACAGTTGTCGTGGTCGTCCCCGGTCGTCTTCAGCAGCGAGCAGAGCAGGGACGCCGGGTCCTGCGGTGTCTGCGCGTTGTTGCGGGTGTCGAGGGTGCCGGCGACGGGGTTGTAGGCGTTCTGCAGGTTCGACAGGCCCGTGGGGGCGACGGTCAACAGCTCCTCCAGTGCGGCCCGTTGGGTGACGAGGACCTTGGTGACCTTGGCCAGGCCCGTGACGTCCGAGGTCAGTGCCTTCTTGTTGCCCTTCACGAAGCCGGACACGTCACCGAGCGCGGCGGCCAGGTACTTCAGCGCGGCCGCGAGATCCTTGCGCTCACCGGCGAGCTGCCCGGCCACGTCGGCGAGGTCGGTGTCGAACGACCGCACGCCGGTGTCGTCCGCCGCCAGCGCGGCCGTGAACACCTGCAGGTTGCGCACGGTCCCGAACAGGTCGCCGCGCCCGTCGGACAGCGTGGTGACCGCCTGGGAGAGGTCCTCGACCGTCTGGTTGAGGTTCTTCCCCTGCCCCCGCAGGTTGTCCGCGCTCACCCCGAGCAGCCGGGACAGTGAGCCTTTCTTGTTGGCGCCGTTCGGGCCGAGTGCCTCGGCGGTGGTGTGCAGGCTGTCGAAGATCCGGTCCAGCTCCACCGGGACGGCCGTACGGGACTCGGGGATGACGTCGCCGTCCCGCAGCACCGGGCCCTTCCGGTACACCGGCAGCAGCTGCACGTAACGGTCGCTGACCACCGAGGAGTTGACGATGGCGGCCTGGGCGTCCGCGGGGACCTTGCGGCCCCGGTCGAACTCCAGCTCCACCCGCACCCGGCCGCCCTCCGGCGTGATCTTCCCGACCTCGCCGATGCGGACTCCGAGGACGCGGACGTCGGAGCCGGGGTAGATGCCGACGGTGCGCGGGAAGTACGCCGTGACCCGGACGGGGTCGGAGCCCGGCCACAGGACGACGGCGAGGCCGGTGACGACCACGAGCGCGGTGAACAGGGCCAGGAGTCTGCGGCGGGTCATCGGGTGCCTCCCGTCCGTGGCGTGACCGGGGCGGCGACCAGGTTCTGCACATAGGAGTCGAACCAGCGGCCGTTGCCCAGGGTGTTGGTGAAGAGCCGCACGTAGGGGGCGAGCAGCCGGACGCTGCGGTCGAGGCTCGCCTGGTTGCGTTCGAGCATCCGCACGAAGGTGTTGAGGTTCTTCAGGGCGGGCCCGATCTCCTTGCTGTTGTCGTCGACCAGGCCGGACAGCTCGATGCCCAGCAGCGCGGAGCTCGCGAGCAGCTTGTGGATCGCCGCGCGCCGGTCGCCGATCTCCTTGAACAGCGCGTCGCCGTCCTTCACCAGCGCGGAGAAGTCCTTGGTGTGGTCGGCCAGCACCTTGGTGACGCCGTTCGCGTGGTCGAGGAGTCCGCGCAGCGCCTTGTCACGGGAGGCGACGGTCCTGGAGATCCGCGACAGTCCCGTGATCGACGCCCGCACCTCGGCGGGCGAGTCCTGGAAGGTGACGGAGATCGTGTCCATCGCCTTCGCGAGCCGGTCCGTGTCGACCTCCTCGGTGGTGGTCGTGAGGTCGCTGAAGGCCTGCACGACGTCGTACGCCGACACCGTTCGCGCGATCGGGATCTCACTGCCGGGCCGCAACTGCCCGGGCCCCTTCGGATACAGGGCCAGGTACTTCGCGCCGAGGATCGTCTTGACCCGGATCGACGCGCCCGTGTCGGTGCCGAACGCCGGGTGGCCCTTCACCTTGAAGCTGACCTTGACGTGGTCGCCGTCCAGGCCGACGTCCTCGACCTTGCCGACCTTGACCCCGGCGATCCGCACCTCGTCGCCCGGCTTGAGCCCGCCGGCCTCCGAGAAGGCCGCGCTGTACGTGTCGCCGCCACCGATCAGCGGCAGGCTGTCGGCGTTGAACGCGGCGACCGTGAGCAGCGCGAGGACGGTGAGGCCGACGGCGCCGACGACGACGGGGTTGCGCTCACGGAAGGGCTTCAGGCGCGGGCGCCGCAGCCGGATCGCGGGCAGCCTCGGTGGCAGGACGCGCACTCTCACGAGGGGCTCGGGGCGGGCCGGGCGCCGGGGCAGCAGCCGGGAAAGCGGCGGCAGCTTGGGCGGTTTCGGCAGCTTCGGCGGCAGGACCCGCACCTTCACCAGCGGCTCGGGGCGACGCCGCCGTACGACACGCAGCCTCATCCGCCACACCTCGCCCGTGCCACGTGCAGCTCCGGGGTGATCACCTGCTTCGTCTTCGGCAGCACGATCCGGCCGTCGAAGTCGCAGAGGTAGAAGTTGAACCAGGAGCCGTAGGACGCGGTCCCGGTCAGTCCGTTCAGCTTGTTCGGCAGCCGCTTCAGGACGCCCTCCACGGTGTTCTCGTTCTTGTTCAGCGTTCCGGTGAGCTCGCCGAGCCCGGCGATGTCGTCCTTCAGTGGTGGACGTGCGTCCTTCAGCAGCCCCGACGTGACGTCCGTGAGGTCGCCGATGCTCACCAGGGACTCCCCGATGGGCTTGCGGTCGGCGGACAGCCCCGAGATCACCCGGCGCAGCTGTGTGAGCAGCCCGGAGAAGCGGGAGCCGCGCTTGTCGAGCGTCTCCAGGACGGTGTTGAGGTTGTCGATCACCGAGCCGATCAGCCGGTCGCGGTCGGCGAGGGTCGTGGTGAGCGAGGCCGTGTGCGCGAGCAGGCTGTTCACCGTGCCGCCCTCCCCCTGGAGGGTCTGGACGATCTCGGTGGCGAGCTGGTTGACATCGTTCGGGCTGAGCGCGGCGAACAGCGGCTTGAAGCCGTTCAGCAGCGCGTTGAGGTCCAGCGCCGGCTGGGTCCGGGACAGCGGGATGGTGCCGCCGGGCCGCAGCCGGGCGGAGGCGTCGCCGGTGCCCTCGGTCAGTGCGATGTACCGCTGCCCGACCAGGTTGCGGTAGCGGACGACCGCGTGGGTGGAGGTCAGCAGCGGCCGCCGCGCGGTGACGGAGAACGTGACCTCGGCCAGGGTCCGGTCCTTGACCCGGATGTCCTCGACCTCTCCGACCCGCACCCCGGCCACCCGGATGTCGTCGCCGGCCTCCAGCCCCGTCACGTCGGAGAACACCGCGTGGTAGGTGTCCTTCGGGGTGAAGGAGATGTTGACGATGGTGGCGGCGAGCAGGGCCGTCGCCGCGATCGTGACCAGTGCGAAGAGGCTGAACTTGATCAGCGGGGCGGCGGTCTGCCGGGCTCCTGCCCTGCTCATACGACACTCACCGCCGTTCCGCGCGCGAGCGGCCCGAACAGCAGGGTCGTGACGGGCGGCACCTCGTCCGCGGGGACGCCCATGACGGGGGCGACGAGCGAGCCGACGGCCCGCTGCTCGGCCCGGGTGGCGGACACGTTGACTCCTCCGGGAAGTGCGCTGCCGGAACCTCCGGCCGATGTACCGTCGTCGAGATGGGGTTTCGGCCCCGGCACCTGCGGATGCGGCAGACCGCGGCAGTTCGGTCCCGACCGCTCGCCGTACACCGGCTCCTCGCCGGGCTGGTACGCCCCCTGCGGCCGGACGACCTCGAGGGTGATCCGCATCTCGCCGCCCCGGAACGCGTCCTCCGACGCCTTCTCCTGCCGGACCAGGCCCGAGAACAGGCACGGGTACTCGGGGGAGTAGCGGGCGAAGAGTTCCAGCGTGGGGCGGGAGACCCGGCCCAGGGTGATCAGCCGGTCGCCGTTCTCGGCGAGGAAGTCGTTTGCCGTGCCCGCCACGGAGGCGGTCGAGCGCAGCGCGGCGGCCAGCCGGTCCCGCTTCTCGACGATCGTCCGGCTGGTGGTGACCGTGTTGCGCAGGATCCGCATCAGGTCGGGCGCGGCGTCGCCGTAGACCTCGGCGACGTCGGCGAAGCGCGAGATGTCCTCCTTGATCGACGGCAGATGGGGGTTGAGCCGGCGCAGATAGCCGTCGACCCGGGCGAGGTTGCCGCCGATCCGGTCGCCGCGGCCCTCCAGCGCGGTCGCGAACGCCGAGAGCGTGGCGTTGAGTTCACCCGGCCGGACGGTGCGCAGCAGCGGCAGCAGGTCGTTCATCAGCTGCTGCACCTCGATGCCGGTCCTCGTGCGGTCCTGGGTGATGACGTCCCCGGCGCGGATGGGCCGGGCCGAGGAGTGGGCCGGGGCGACGAGGTCGACGTACTTCTCGCCGAACAGCGTCTTGGGCAGCAGCCGGGCGTGCACGTCGGCGGGGATGTACGCGACGTACTGCGGCTTGAGCGCGATGTCGAGGGTCGCCTTCGTGCCGTCGGCGTGCACCTCGCGCACCTCGCCGACCAGCAGTCCGCGCAGTTTGACGTCGGCGCGCGGATCCAGCTGGTTGCCGAGGGTGCCGGCCTCCAGGGTGATCGGTACGACGGAGGTGAACGCCTGCCGGTAGACGGCCACGGCGAGCGACAGCAGCAGCGCGAGCACGGCGAGGAACGTGATGCCGTACAGCCTGAGTCTCAGCGTTCTCACCGGCTCACCCCGCGATCCGTACGGTCGTGTTGGCGCCCCAGATCGCGAGGCTCAGGAAGAAGTCCAGGACGTTGATGGCGACGATGGACGTCCGCACCGCCCGGCCCACCGCGACGCCGACGCCCGCCGGACCGCCGCTCGCGTAGTAGCCGTAGTAGCAGTGCACCAGGATGATCAGCACGGCGAAGACGATCACCTTGCCGAAGGACCACAGGACGTCCACCGGCGGCAGGTACTGCTGGAAGTAGTGGTCGTAGGTGCCCGTCGACTGCCCGTAGTAGCCGGTGGTGATGGTGCGGGCGGCGAGGTACGAGGACAGCAGCCCGATCACGTACAGCGGGATCACCGCGACGAAGCCGGCGATCATCCGTGTCGTCACCAGGAACGGCAGCGACGGGACGCCCATCACCTCCAGCGCGTCGGTCTCCTCGCTGATGCGCATCGCACCGAGCTGCGCGGTGAACCCGGCGCCGACCGTCGCGGACAGGGCGAGGCCGGCCACCAGCGGGGCGATCTCCCGGGTGTTGAAGTACGCCGACAGGAACGCCACGAAGTTGGAGGTGCCGAGCTGGTTCAGGGCCGCGTAGCCCTGGAGGCCGACCTCGGTGCCGGTGAAGAAGGACAGGAAGGCGATCACGCCGACCGTGCCGCCGACGACGGCGAGTGCACCGCGGCCGAAGCTGACCTCGGCGAGCAGCCGCAGGGTCTCCTTCTTGTAGCGGCGCAGGGTGCGGCCCGTCCACGCGAGCGAGCGGCCGTAGAAGGAGAGTTGGGTGCCCAGCTCTTCGAGGGAGCGCAGTGGGCGGTCGAGGACTTTGTGTGGTCGCATCGGCTAACCCCTCTGCGGGACGACCTGGAAGTACACCGCGGTCATCACGAAGTTGGTCACGAACAGCAACATGAAGGTGATCACCACGGACTGGTTGACGGCATCGCCCACGCCCTTCGGTCCGCCCTTCGCGTTCAGCCCCTTGTACGAGGCGACGATCGCGGCGATCGCCCCGAACACCAGCGCCTTGATCTCGGCCGCCCACAGGTCGGAGAGCTGGGCGAGCGTGGTGAAGGAGGCCAGGTAGGCGCCGGGCGTGCCGTTCTGGAGGACCACGTTGAAGAAATAGCCGCCCGCGACGCCGACCACCGAGACGAGCCCGTTGAGGAGGACGGCCACGACCATCGACGCCAGCACCCGCGGTACCACCAGCCGGTGGATCGGGTCGATGCCCAGCACCTGCATCGCGTCGATCTCGTCCCGGATCCTGCGTGCCCCGAGGTCCGCGCAGATCGCCGTGCCGCCCGCGCCCGCGATCAGCAGCGCGGTCACGATCGGCGAGGCCTCGCGCAGTACGGCGAGCACGGACGCGGCACCGGAGAAGGACTGCGCGCCCAACTGCCGGGTCAGGCTGCCGATCTGCAGCGCGATGACCGCCCCGAAGGGGATCGAGACCAGGGCGGTGGGCAGGATCGTGACGCTCGCGACGAACCACGCCTGCTGGATGAACTCCCTGGCCTGGAACGGCCGTCGGGGCAGCGCCCGGACGACGTCCAGCGCCATCGCGAACAGGTTGCCGCAGTGCCGGAGCGCACCCGTCGGGGAGAGGCTCATCCGCCCGTCACCCCCGTCCCGTGCAGCTCGGCCTCCCGTCTCGCGATCGCCTCCCAGCGGGGCGGGCGGGCGATGCCGGGGCCCGGCAGCAGACGGGGAGTGAGGCCCTCGGCCCCGCCGCCCTCGTCGATCTGGGCCAGCTCCTGCTCGACCTGGGCCGCGTCCTTCTCCTCCGCCATCCCGATCGGCCCCTGCAGCCGGCCGTTCAGGAACTGCCGTACGACCGGCTCGTCACTGGTCAGCAACTGCTCGCGGGGTCCGAACAGCACCAGCTCGCGCCGGAACAGCAACCCGATGTTGTCGGGCACCTGGCGGGCGGAGGCGATGTCGTGGGTGACGATCAGGAAGGTCGCGTCGATCTGCGCGTTGAGGTCGACGATCAGCTGGTTGAGGTAGGCCACACGGACCGGGTCCAGGCCCGAGTCCGGCTCGTCGAAGAGGATGATCTCCGGGTCGAGGACCAGGGCGCGGGCGAGCCCGGCACGCTTGCGCATACCGCCGGAGATCTCGCCGGGCAGCTTCCCCTCGGCGCCGATCAGCCCGACCATGTCCATCTTCTCCAGGACGATCCGCTTGATCTCGCTCTCGGACTTGCGGGTGTGCTCGCGCAGCGGGAAGGCGATGTTGTCGTACAGGTTCATCGAGCCGAACAGCGCGCCGTCCTGGAACAGCACGCCGAACAACTTGCGCACCTCGTACAGGTCGTGCTCGCGCAGCCGGGTGATGTCCCGGCCCTGGATCGTGATCGACCCGCGCTCCGGTTTCAGCAGCCCGACGAGCGTCTTGAGGAACACCGACTTGCCCGTCCCCGAGGGGCCGAGCATCACCGAGACCTCCCCGGCGGGCAGCGTCAGCGAGACGTCCTGCCAGATGACCTGGTGTCCGAAGGACTTGGTCAGCCCTTCCACGCAGATCTCGACACCCATCCGGTCCCACCCTTCGCCCGTGGAGCAGCTCCGTCATCAGCTCTACGCACGGGGGCGGGGCGTCCGTCGCGGCGACCGCGGATTTTTTTCGGGCGCGTTTACGGCGTGCTACGGCAGCGTCGGGGACGGCACGCTGAGCGGCACGCTCGGGAGGGGGACGGTCCGGGAAACGGACGGTCGAGAGGGCTTGGCGGGGAGCGACGGCAGCGACGGCACGGACGGCACGGACGGCACCGCCGTCTCCAGCGGAACCTCGGGAACCGGAGGCGTGGAGACCTCCGGCAGGGCCGGCACGGAGACAGGTGCGGGTACGACGGCTTCACCGGCGGGCGATGCGGCCGCCGTCCGGCTCGGGGTGGCCGTCGGCACCGAGGGCCCGTGGGACTCCGGGGCGCGCGCGGGCCCGGTGCCGGCGCTCCGGAGCACGGGCGCCCCGCTGGACACCGTCGGCCGCGGAGCCGGAGCGGAAGAACCACCGCCCCAGTCCAGGGCGTGCGGCACCACGAACACCGCCACCGCCAGGGTCGCCGCCGTCGAGGTGACCGCCACGGCCTGCACCTTCCCGGCACCGCGCGGCCGCCCGCGCCCGAGGAGGAACAGCACGAGCCCGAGCGTCCCGGCCAGCGAGGCGCGCAGCGTCCGCCGGGCCCGGGCGAGCAGCGACTCGACGGTCCGGTAGCTCAGGCCCATCCGCACGGCGACCTGGCCGACGTCCAGGTCCTCCGACTTCAGCCGCAGCGCCTCCGCCTGCCGTGCGGGCAGCTCCCCGCTGCGCACGGCGAGCCACTTCGCCTCGGCCCGGTCGCACACCACCTCCTCGACGGGCACCGGTCCGGGTGCGACGAGCGTGGGGCGGCTGCCCACCTCGGCCTCGCGGTTGACCTGCCGGTACCGGTCGACGCACAGCCGCATCGTCACCGTCGTCAGCCAGGCACCGAGCCGTTCGTCGTCGAGGTCCGGGCGCTCCGCGGCCCGCAACATCGCCTCGTGCACGGCGTCCTCGGCGTCCTCCGGGCTCATCGAGCGGCGCCGGGCCACCTTGAGCAACTGCTCGCGATGGCTCCACATGCGCTGCCAACGCGCGTCGGCGGTCGCTGTGTCCGCAGGCATGTCCGTCGCCATGAGGGCCCCTTCGCACTCACCCGCCGGTCCTGTGCTCCCGGCGGGTGGCGACATTACCGCCGAGTATCCGCGGTTGTGGAGGGGGAGACCCGCATCGTGTTCCAGCCGTTGCCAGGTCCGGGGGTCCCTAGCCGCCGCTGGTCAGCGCCCCGGGGTCGGGCAGGACACCGCCGGGGAGCGGGAGGGTCGGTGCCGGGAGGGGGACCGGCGGCGGCTCCGACGCCTTCGGGGCGCCGGGGCTGGGGGACGGGGTGGGGGAGGGCGAGGCGGGCGGTGCCGAGGGCGTGTGCGTGCGGGCCGGGGCCGGCTTGCGGGCGTGCGAGGGCTCCGGCGAGGGCTTCGACGCCTTGGGGTGCGCCGGCTTCGGCCGGTCCTGTGGCTCGCCGGACGCGTCCGGCACCACGCGGTGTCCGGTCAGGTAGTACGTGTACCAGGCCTTCACCGTGCGCAGATAGGCCTCCGAGTGGTTGTAACCGAGGATCGCCCGGTCCAGGCCGGCGGGGTTCGAAAGGTCCCGGCCACCGGCGCACAGGTAACGGCCGGCGGCGAGCGCCGCGTCGTAGACGTTGTTCGGGTCGGCATGTCCGTCGCCGTTGCCGTCCGCGCCCCAGTGGGCCCAGGTCGACGGGATGAACTGCATCGGGCCGACCGCGCGGTCGTACCCGGCGTCCCCGTCGTACGCGCCGCCGTCGGTGTCCCGTACGACGGCGAAGGCTCCGCCGGTCAGCCGGGGACCGAGGATCGGCGTCACGGTCGTACCGTCCGAGGTCACCCGGCCGCCCCGCGCCTGCCCGGACTCCACCTGGCCGATCGCGGCCAGCAGCTGCCAGCGCAGCCCGCAGCCGGGCGCGGTGCGCGCCAGCTCCTCCTCGGCACGCCGGTACGCGGCGAACACGCTCGCGGGCAGTGCGCCACCCGTCATTCCCTGTGCCGAGCCACCCTCGCGGGTGCGCAGTGGGGGCAGGTCGGTGCGGTACGGCGTGTCGCCGGACACGCTGGGGCCCTGCTCGGCGACGGGTGCCGCCTTCCGTACGGGCTCCGAAGCCCGCGCCGGGACCGCCCCCGGTGCCTGCGACGCGGTCAGCACGGCCATCGCCGCAGTCGCGACGGCCGTACCCCTGGTACCCCTCAGTGCCCCCCTGAGCACACGCGCTGTCACTGTGCAGTCCCCTCCCCTGATCGGATCCGTCGTCTGCTCTACGCGGCCGTACGGCGGATCCGTCGCGCGGAACGGGAGACGCGTCGGCAAAGCCGTCAGCCGGCGCGCCCGCTGTGGCCGTGTCCGTCTGCGGACCGGGCCGGCCGGTGGTCCCACGCCCCGGCTCCCATGAGGGGGCCATCCACACCCTATGGAGAAGCAAAGAATTCGACCCGGTGCTGCCCGGTGGGACCCGTTCCGGTCTACGCTCCCCGCATCCTGTCATGTCACGCTCACTCGGCGTGCAGGGCATGAGTGTCATGCTCCTGACTGCGCGGTTCTGCCGCCGCTACGCGCTCCCCGTCGTACTTCTGCACCGCGGGCACCGGCTACGACGGCCCGACCGGCTGGGCCACCCCGAACGGCACCGCCGCCTTCACCGCCGGCTCCACCGGTGGCAACACGGTGACCGTCACCAACCCCGGCAGCCAGTCCACCACCACCGGAAGCTCGGTCAGCCTGCAGATCAAGGCCACCGACAGCGGCGGCGCCTCCCTCACCTACAGCGCGAGCGGCCTGCCGACCGGGCTGTCCATCAACAGCTCCACCGGCCTGATCTCGGGTACGGCGTCCACCGCGGGCACCTACCAGGTCACGGTCACCGCGAAGGACTCCACCGGCGCCTCCGGCTCGACCTCCTTCACCTGGACCGTCGGCTCCGGCGGGGGCGGCTGCACCTCGACCCAGCTGCTGGCCAACCCCGGCTTCGAGTCGGGCAACACCGGCTGGACCACCACCAGCACCGCGTACGACAAGCTGACGGTGACGGCCGGTTCGACGACCCTGGCGACCTACTCGAACCTCAACCACGCCTCTGGCTATGCCCAGAAGAGCTTCGACCTGTCCTCGCTGGCGGGCCAGACGGTCACCCTGAAGTTCAACGGCGTGGAGGACTCCTCGCTGCAGACCAGCTTCGTCGTGGACGACACCGCCCTGACGACCAGCTGAACTTCGGGTACGGCCCCGGCCCCGCACCCGGAAGCCGTCCGCGTGCGGGACACGCCATGTCCTGACGCACGAGCATCCGGCGGCAGCACCGGCACTTTCCGCTACGCCCTGTACCGGTAGCGGATCCGGCCGCGGGTGAGGTCGTAGGGGCTGAGTTCCACGAGCACCCGGTCGTAGGGGAGGATCCTGATGCGGTTCTTCCGGATCTTCCCGCTGATGTGGGCGAGCACCGTGTGCCCGTTCTGTAGCTCCACCTTGAAGGTGGCATTGCGCAGGCACTCGATGACGGTGCCTTCGGCTTCTACGCCGCTTGCTGTTTTGGTCATGGTCTCTCACTTCATTCGTTCTGCGACGGTGTATTCGGCTTCGCTCGGTGCGGTGTGATCGAGCGTCAGTGGCGGACGAGCTCCAGGGTGCTGGCCGTGCGCCGGGCGCCGATGCTCTCGAACAGGGCGGTAGCCGCCGCGTTGGACTCGTTCACCTCGGCCCATGCCGAAGCGGTCCCGGAGCGGTGCAGTGAACCCAGCGCGTGGGCCAGCAGCGTCCGGGCGATGCCGCGGCGGTGCCTGTCGGTCCGGACGGCGATCAGCCCGATCCGTGGCTGCCGGGTCAGCGGAGCCACCCGGATCAGTCCCACGTACTGGTCCAAGTGCCGCGCCACCGCGTACTTCGACGGGTCGAGCAGGGTGGTCCCCGCCGGGCGGGGCAGCACCTCGGCGGGCATCGTCTGCCATCCGACGGCGGCCTCGACCTCGTCGCGGATGAGACGGTCGAGTGCGCGCAGCGGGCCCTCCTCCGCCTCACCGGCGGGCACGATCGTCACGCCCGACGGGGGCCGGACCGAGCCGAGCCCGGTGATCTGTGGGTCGGTGGGTACGAGATAGCCCCACTCGCGGCGTGCGGTGGCGAAGCCGGCCCGCTCCCAGGCGGATCTCGAGTCGTGGTCGGTCTCGTCGACGACGGTGTACAGCGGTGTCGGCAGGTCCGCGAGCATCGCGTCGGCGATGCGGTCGAAGACCGCGCCGTGCCAGGCGTCGATGCTGATGAAGACCCGCCCGTCGGGGCGGCGCGAAGCGTGGCCGCGGCCGACAGTCCGGTCGTCCTCCACGGCGTGCCACTGCGTGTCCGAGACGCGCGTGACTACGACTGGATGGTTGTCCGTGCCCGGAGTGGAACGCACAAAGTTCATAGGTGTTGCCTCTCAGGAGTGCCTTGTCTGAGGCGCTCCCGGCGACACCTATGTCAGTCGCCCGCCGTGACGACATGGGGGAGCACCCACATGGATA